>NZ_JAMYMD010000019.1:0-109896 GCF_040318335.1 Mesorhizobium sp. M1182 | reverse complement strand
CGGGATCGCATCCAGATCAGCAAAACCTATTCACTTCAACGACATAGACAGATGGGTGTTATGAAACAGGATTGTAGTCGGCGCGTCACAGGGCGATGGCGACGCGTGCCTGAGCCAGCGACTGGTGTGACGAGGGTATCGGCGAGAACGTGGAAGGTCGGTTAGCCACAGCTTTGTGGCGGCGACCTCATGTGCCGATCGTTGATTGAGGATTTTGGTGATTGCGGGCGGATGTCCTAAGGCTCCTAGGTGATCATCGTCCGTGGCAACTTCGCGAAGCGGCTTGTAAAACATGCCCAGTGCTCTTTTGCCGCGCGTTGGATAGTCCTACGCAGCACTTTGGCGAGCGCGCCGCCACGCAGTCAATCGACACACGACGGTCGCGCGAACGCGACACAAAGTGCACTGTCACCGAAATTCCGGAGGACTAACGTCTGCCCTTAGGTCTAGGCTTCGTGATTTCGATTCAACGGCCCGCGAGCGACTAGTTTGAGCAAGCCTCAACGCGGGGCCACTCGATGTCGGCTCCTTGCCGCAATCACGCTGTTCCGACAGGCCGCGCCATGCGGCAAGTTTCTATCCAACCAAGCCGTTTGACCCACGCTGGCAGCTGCCGAGTAGGCGAAGTCCGCATCGCGCCACTTTCCGACCTCAGCACCTCTAAAGCGCGAACGTCTGGTGTGATGCCCGATGCGCGTTCGTAGGCATCTCACTGTTACATCGCGGTGACAAAAGCACCGCCACGGTGGCGTCAACCGGTTACCAAGGGCAGTAAATATCTCCGGCCTTCTGGGAGTGGCGTGTCAGCGTCCCCAGAGGCTGCGTGGGCGTGTCGCCGGTTGGCTGTTAGCGCGGCGACTGGAATGCTCCACGCCTCGCAAGCGGGATAGCGAAATCTCGTGAAGGCAAGGTCGAGCTGCGTTTTCCGCTCTCTATCGGCGACGGGCGGCGACTGGGAGAGACGGATACCATGCACATGGGGCGTCAGGAATTTGGCAGGACATGGACGCGGGGCGGCCCGCGTGCAGGCGCTTGGCCGAGCGGTGCAATGAACACGCAGCGCCACCTCGCGGCGATCATGGTGTGCGACGTCGTCGGCTATTCGCGCCTGACGGAGCGCGACGAGCGCGGCACGCTCGAGCGGCTGAAGATCTACCGCAAGGACCTCCTCGAACCGCTGGTCTCTGAGCACCGGGGTCGGATCGTCAAGCTCACCGGCGACGGCATGCTGTGTGAGTTCGCGAGCGTCGTCAACGCGGTGGCCTCGGCGATGGCGATCCAGCAGGCCCTGGCAGAACACGAGGCGGAGATGCCCGAGGAAGAGCGGATTCGCTTCCGCATCGGCGTCAATCTCGGCGACGTGGTCTGCGAGGAGGACGGCGACCTCTACGGCGACGGGGTCAACATCGCAGCCCGCCTCGACAGCATCGCCGACCCCGGCACCGTGGTCGTCTCAGGCACCGCCTACGACCACCTTCAGGGCAAGCTCGACTGCGGCTTCACGCCACTCGGCAATCTGCGCCTCAAAAACATCGAGCGGCCGGTGCGCGCCTACCGCGTCGAGACCGACGCCGGCGCCTCGGTGGCTGCATCGCCTCCGCTGCCCGCGAAACCCTCGATCGCGGTTCTGCCTTTTACCAACATGAGCGGCGATCCCGACCAGGAATACTTCGCCGACGGGCTGGTGGAGGACATCATCACGGGATTGAGCCGGGTGAACTCCTTTTTCGTGATCGCCCGCAACTCGTCCTTCACCTACAAGGGCCGGGCGGTGGACCTGCGCCAGGTCGGGCGCGAGCTGGGCGTCCGCTACGTGCTCGAAGGCAGCATCCGCAAAGCAGGATCGCGGGTGCGCATCAGTGGGCAGTTGGTGGACGCGATCAGCGGACACCATGTCTGGGCCGACCGCTTCGAGGGCGACGTGAGCGACATCTTCGACCTGCAGGACAAGGTGACCGAGAGCGTCGTCGGCGCTGTCGAACCGAGCATCCGGCTGCAGGAGATCAAGCAGGCGCGCATGAAGCCGACCGACTACATCGGTGCCTACGACCTCTACCTTCGTGCGCTGCCGCGCTTCTACAGCATGACGCGCGAAGGCTTCGCCGACGTGCGCCGGCTCACCAACGAGGCGCTCAGCATCGACCCAGACTTCACCCTGGCGAAGGCACTCGGTGCCTATATCCGCAGCCTGTCGGTGAGTCAGTGCTGGCACGAGCCCGACGATATCCGCGTCGCGGTGCGCATGGCCCGCGAGGTGCTGGCGGACGCGCGAGACGACCCGACAAGCTTGCGTTTCGCCGCGCAGGTGATCGCCTACAGCGCCAAGGATTACGAGACGGCGCTGGACACGATCGAACGGTCCCTGCTCCTCAACCCCAATTCGGCGCAGGGCCATACGGGCAGCGGCTGGGTGAACGCCCATTCCGGCCACCCCCTCGTCGCGATCGAGCACTTCCACAGGGCGATGCGGCTGAGTCCGGTCGACCCCGAGAAGGGCATCGCGCTCTCCGGCATCGGGATGAGCTACCTGATGCTCGAACGCTACGAGGAAGCGCTGGCTTGGGGAGAACGAGCGCTGCGCGAGATGCCGAATTACGGCTCCTCGCACCGGGTGGTGATCATGGCGCTGGTCAAACTCAACCGGCCGGACGAAGCGCAGGCGGCGGCGCGGCGGCTGATGGAGGCGTTCCCGACCTACACGCTCGGCCTGCAGAGGCAGATCAACCCGTGGCGGGACAAGGTGTTCGCCGAGCACTACGTCGAAGCGTTGGGTATTGCCGGCGTGCCGGAGTGATCGTCGCGGCTGCAAAGATGCCCTCTCCTGCGCGTCACGTCCGGCCAGGCGGACGCGCCCCTTCATCCCGCGCCGCTTCTGGAAGGATAGTTCTCTGGCCGGCTTGTCCGAGGACCGAGCCCGTAGAGCAGCTGTGAACAGCCGGCGAGCTCTCTGTTGGGTTCGCGTCGAACTTCCGGTCTCCACCGATACCGATATTGTTCAAAAAAGTCCGCGTCGCGGTCGCCCGTGGCACTTTCGTAGGATGGCGTTTCGTAGAGACCCCAAAATTGAATCCTGATTCCATGCAATGCGCCAGGGTGGAACTGGATTCTAAGATCGGTGGCGATTTGCGGTGCGCCGGACTTTTTCAACAGTATCCACCCAGCCAGTCCTTCGCCGTCGATTTCGGTCGTTCGGCAGCTTAGGGTTCTTGAACGAATGGACGCGCTCAAAGCGACTTTCATGGCGCTCATTCAAGCTGCCTTTCGCGCATCGGCCGGAGTCAACCTTGGCGGAAATTCGAACCAAGACACTACCACCGCGGTGCGTCCGTCTGGCGGACGCGGGTAACGCCGAAGCATTTTCGTCGCCGCCTATCTGTTGGTGTAGATCGGTTTCCCCGCGTCGTCACGCCGGGAAAAGACGATACGCCGAGGCTTATCATCATTTGGAAGTTCTTCGATGCACAGCGAAATCGCTTGCAGTTCTGCGAAGCGATTCGCAATTATCGCCGCAATCCACGTCCCATCTGGAGGCTCCCATGGCCGAGGTCCTGCTGGTCCACCACGCACAAGGTTGACTCCCGGCGTGCGCGCGTTCGCTGACGACCTGCGGGCAGCCGGGCACACCGTGCATACGCCGGACCTGTTCGACGGACGCACATTCCGGAGTATTGACGAGGGTCTCGCCTAAATCGGTGAGATCAGGTTCGACGACATGCGGGAGCGCGGCGTCCGCGTCGCCGGCGATCTGACCCCGAGCTCGTTTACGCCGCATTCTCGTTCGGCGTACTGCCGGCGCAGAAGCTCACACAGACACGACCCGGTGCCTGCGGAGCCCTGCTCGTCCACTCCTGTCTGCCGATTAGCGGCGAGTGGGCCTTCGGATCCTGGCCGGACGACGTCCCGGTCCAGATCCACGGTATGGATAACGACCCGATCTTCATCGGCGAGGGCGACATCGACGCCGCTCGCGAGATCGTGGAGAAGGTCGAGGACGCGGAGCTGTTCCTCTATCCCGACGACCAGCACCACTTCGCCGACAGCTCGCTCCCGTCGTACGACGCGGCTGCCAGCGCACTGCTCACGCGGCGGGTGCTCGAGTTCCTGGACCGTGTCTAACCATGTCGGCGAGGGCCTTATTGAGTGCGGTCGTCCCGTCCATCGGGAGGAGCAAGGAGCGCCACATGCAGTCATCAAAGGCTATATTTCAAAATGACCGAATCGGGGCCGCAAGCAGATCGGCAGCTTTCGAGCATCCCGTTGGCAAAAGCAGTCATTCAGCTCACGACCCCAGGCGGATGCTCGTTCGCCCTTGGCCGAATCGCGCCCCTGACCCATTCCAGACATCCGTCGGATCCTAGACCGAACATGTAGCTTGGAACTCAAAGGGAGCCACCGAGCCGATACGACCGGACTAGGAAGCCAATTGACCACAATACTTGCCTGATATGCTGCCCCGGTTGCGCGCTCCAGAACGATCACTCGTCGAGCCAGTATTGGCGGGAACAGCCGAACTGGCGCGACGCGACAGATTGGCGCTTGGCGACAAATGCCGTTGCGGAGAGACTCCGGGGCGAGTTGTTCGCTTTCGCACCAGGCACGATCGTGTAACCCTGATCGACCAGTTGCAATTTCAGCTCCCAGAGATGCCGTTTGAAGCCGTTCTCGATTTGGCTCCGAGGATAGCGCCATCCATTCCTGCACGCTCGGATGAGAATATCGGAATACAATTCGGCACTAACCGCTCTCGTGGCATCTTCGGAAATCAGCTTGCCACCAGATTGCATGCCTTCGGACAAGCATGGTCCAGCCGACAAAGGCAGCACCAGCATTGCGGCAAAGATTGAGGACTTTGTCATGGATACCTCCTGTTACAGAATGGATTGGGGGCTCTGCGACCCTACGAAACCGTATCGACAGGAAAGCCTAGAATTGCTGGCGGTCGGATGGCATCGTGCAAATGCTGTGTTTTCGGGATCGCATCTGTAGTATTTTGCCGTGCCGGGTCGGCCACAACTCGTAGCGGATCGGAGACTTGAAGCGATGCTTCGCGCCGTAAGCAATCCTCTGACCGGTCTGTCGGACCGGGAGCGGGTGGTCGCTGCAAAATTCGCCGAGGGGATGACCTATCGTGAAATCGGCGAGACGCTCTTCATAGCGCCGACTACCGTTCGGACCCATCTGTCGGCCATCTATCGGAAACTCGATATTCGCAACAAAGTGGCGCTTGCAACCTTGCTTGCCAACCAACACGAGCAAGACACGGGCCAGGCACCATCCGGTGGCCTTTCGGTAGAGGGCTCAGGGCCAACAGTCGTTGCGGTTCTCCCTTTCGACAATCTGAGCGCGGACGAAGCATGGAACCGCTTGGCCGATGGCTTGTCGGCGGACATCATGGTCGACCTCGCTCGCTACCCCGACCTTGCGGTCATCGCCCGCCAGACCATGCTCTCGTACAAGGGACGGCGCGATGACGTGCGATCCATCGGGCGGGAACTGAATGCGGATTATCTACTTGAGGGGACCTTGCAGGCGGCAGCGCAGCAGCTGCGGATCTGCGTCCAACTCGTCGACGCGCGCACTGGAGTCGATTTGTGGACGGCCCGCTATGATCGATCTGCGGAAGACCTGTTTGCGATGCAGGACATAGTCACCGAAAACGTCGTCAATGTCCTTGCTAGCTGTTGCGGCAAGCTCGCAAAACTTCGACGTGATGTCGTCCGTCGAAAACACCCCGCCAGCCTTCGTGCCTATGACTACTATCTGCTCGGCGTCGAGCAGCACAATTTGTACACGCACGCTTCGAATGCGGAAGCGGTGCGGCTTCTGACGCGTGCCATCGAGCTGGACCCGGATCTTGCCAGAGCCTGGACAGTCTTGGGGCTGGCGCATGCCGTCGCCGCCATCAATGCGTTTACCAATGACCCTTCCGCCGCAAAGGAGCGCTGGAAACTGTGCCTCGAACGAGCTTTGGCGCTCGACGCGGGTGATACCCATGCGCGCATATGTCTAGCCGAGCTTCGAGCCTTGCAGGGCGATCTCGTTGCCACAGCAAGAGAACATGATCTTGCCTTGGCGGCCGCCCCGCACGATGCCGATACCCTTGCCTTGCTTGCCGGAGGAAAGGCATTCGTGACAGGCGACCCGCAGGAAGGATATGAACTGGCGAAGCGCGCGATCCGTCTCAATCCACATGTTTCCTGGTACTATAGCATGCTGGGCCGGTCGAGCTTCGTTGTAGGTCTCCACAGGGAGTGCCTGACCGCGTTCAGCCAAGCTCCGCCGGACTCGCCTGCAACGCTGCTGTTCCAAGCCATGGCGCACGCCATGCTCGGCGAAACACCTCAGGCAATAAAGATTGCCAACCGGTTGGCGAGAGAATTTCCAGACATTTCGGCCGAAGGATTTATCGGCTCCTATCCAGTCACCAGTCCTCCTGCAATTGCCGCGATCCGGGAGGGCGCCCGCCGCGCGGGGCTGGCCTAGCTTCAATTGAGATACCATTGCGGAGCCCTCGGCGCGACCAAGCGAGTCTTAGCGACAATGTTGATTGCCTATGGCGTCGTAGACGCTGTCGGCTACGCGCAGGCGCAGTATCCGCTCACCATCATTGCACCAGTCTCTGGTCAAACTGTTGATGGGACGCTCTCCTTTTCCGGGACGGCTTCCGTCAACAGCATTACACGGCTCGGAACCATTAGCGGACAGACCAATGCCGGGGTCGAATGCCGAGGGACGGCTACCGTCAATATTGCGTTCTCGCATGGAGAAGGAACGATCGTTTGCGGGCAACTCTCGTCCCGGTTCGTGTTCTCGCTGACCAGCAGACAACCCCCGGCTGGCACAGGAACGGGAACCCTTTCCGACGGGCGCAAGGTCATGTTGAGAATAGGACAATGACCACAATCGACAGCCCTTCTGTCGAGAAGTGGCGAGCTGAAAACATTGATGTACGTGGGCTCGACTATTAGTCTTGCCAAAGCCGATGGAAGCCGAGTCGGTCGATGACTTCGGACGCGGAAAACGGGAGCCTGCGAGGGCCCCGTCGTAGCGGATTAATGGGTGGGCAACGCCGTCTCACGGCGCACGTTGCTTTCGCCCGTTCGGCCCAGTGGCCGAGCAGCGTTGACTGCGGATCATCGCACGGATGGATTGGAATGACTAGAACGAGGCCGACGAACGAACCCGCTGCGCTGGAGGGGCGCCTGCGGTTGAGGTAGAGATCAAGAACCGGTCGTCGCGCTGGCGTTGAGCGTCGTTCGGCTCGAGCAGAGCATGACGGGCTTCTTCAACAAGGAGCCTGACCATGCACCATCCCGTTCTCGATGCACCCATCAGCCCGCTGCGCCAGCGGCTGATCGACGACATGAACATGCGGCGTTTCTCACGCGAGACGCAGCGCAACTATCTCCGCTATCGGACGCCTGGCGACATTCCTCGGGCGTTCACCAGACACAGCGACCGCCGACGACCTACGTCGGTTTCAGATCGAGCAGCAGGAAGACGGCGTTCCCGTGCCGACGATGAACAGCATCGTGTCGGCGCTGCGCTTCTTCTTCACCCAAACGCTCGACCGCCCGGACCTGGCGCGTCGGCTCGTCCGGCTGGCGCATCCGCGCAACCTGCCCGTGGTGCTCAGCCGCGACGAGGTGGCCCGGCTGCTCAACGCCACCACCTGCCTCAAGCACCAGGCCGCATTGTCAGTCGCCTATGGCGCGGGCCTGCGTGTCGCCGAGGTGTCGATGCTGAAGGTTGCCGACGTCGACAGCGAGCGCATGCTGCTGCGCGTCGAGCGTGGCAAGGGCGGGCGCTATCGCAACGCCATGCTCTCGGAGGACCTGCTCTTGTTGCTGCGTGAGTGGTGGAAGGTCGGACGTCAGCAGGGCGTGATGCACCGCGACGGCTGGCTGTTCCCCGGACAGCACGCGATGAAGCCGATCAGCACGCGGCAGCTCTATCGCATCGTCGTCGAGGCGGCCCAGGCCGCCGACATCGCCAAGCGGGTCGGGCCGCACACGCTACGCCACAGCTTCGCCACCCACCTGCTGGAGGACGGCACCGACATCCGGATCATCCAGGTCCTGCTCGGGCATGCCAAGCTCAACAACACCGCCCTTTACGCGAAGGTGGCGACCCGGACGGTGCGTGCCGTGACGAGCCCGCTCGACAAGCTCGGGCTGTTCAAGCCGGGAGAGGTCTCGCCCGACATCTGAGCCGTGCGCGCCTCGATCGAGGTCGCCGACATCTTCCGTGCTGCCGGACCCGTTTACCGGGCTGCCCATGCAGGTCACCTGAGCCTCGCCCAGCTCAAGGTCATGTCGGCGATCGAGTATTGCCGCACCGCAGCCCTTGGCGGTCACGTCGAAGCCTGCGAGGACTGCGGCCAATGGCGCATCGCCTACAACTCCTGCCGCAACCGGCACTGCCCGAAGTGCCAGGGCGCGGCCGCACGGACGTGGTTGGCCGAGCGCGAGGCCGATCTGCTGCCGGTCGGCTACTTCCATGTCGTGTTCACGCTGCCCGCCGAGGTCGCCGACATCGCCTTCCACAACAAGGCGCTCGTCTACGAGCTGCTGTTCAAGGCGGCAGCGGAGACGATGCTGACGATCGCTACGGATCCGAAGCATCTCGGCGCGCGCATCGGCATCACCGCCGTCTTACACACATGGGGATCGGCGATGACGCACCATCCGCATGTCCACATGATCGTGCCGGGCGGCGGCATCGCGCCGGACGGAAGCCGCTGGATATCGTCGCGCCCGGCCTTCCTGCTCCCGGTGAGGATTCTCGGGAAGCTGTTCCGCCGCCTGTTTCTCACCCGGCTGGTCGCGCTGCACGAGGCGGGCCGGCTCAGCTTCTTCGGGTCGATCGCGCACCTGATCAAGCGGCGGGCATTCCTGCGCCATCTTGCTCCCATCCGGAAGAAGCGCTGGGTGGTCTATGCCAAGGCGCCGTTCGCGGGACCGGAGGCGGTACTCGCCTATCTGTCGCGCTACACGCACCGGGTCGCGATTTCGAACAGCCGGCTGATCGCCTTCGACAAGAGCGGCGTCACCTTCCGCTACAAGGACTACCGCCGCGACGGCGCCGATCGTCAGCAGGTCATGGTGCTCGCGACCGACGAGTTCATTCGCCGCTTCCTGCTTCATGTCCTGCCACGCGGCTTCCATCGCATCCGGCACTACGGCCTGCTCGCCGGTTCCGCTCGCAAGGCCAGCCTCGCGCTGGCGCGCGAACTGCTGGGCGTCGCCGCGCCGCCCGACCCCGGCGACCCCGATGAACCGGACGACTTTCACCCGCCATGCCCCTGCTGTGGCGGACGCATGATTGTCATCGAGGTGTTCGAACGGTGGAAGCAGCCGCGTGGACCGCCGGATGCGCCGACGACAAACCGGCAGAAGTGTCCATGACCCGGCATGGCATGCTCCAGCGTTCAGCCGCAGGCGCCCAGCCTCCGGCAACGGACCCACGCGTGTCCATGGTGATCATCGACGCCGAACGGGTCGCGTCCGGCCGCGCGCCGAGCCGACAATACCGCGTGGCTGAAAGGCGAAGCGGTCCGTCCGCATCAAACCCGCCGCTTGCCGACGGCGGTCGCGCCGTCGCCGACACCAGCCGCAAATCGAAATCCCCATAGCCATCGACTGTGGCCCACGGGTTCCTTCCTCGGGGACTTTCGTACGCCTGCCGGCGCCCGAAACTCTTCACGACAGCGGAATGGCGGCTTCTGGCGTCCGAAGAATGATAGCGGACGTTCAGCCGGGTGGGACCAAGATCTGAAGCCGCTCCGCCTCAATCATAAAGCGGCCGAATTCAGCCTGTAAAAGCTGCTTGGAAAGTTTGGTTCTGACTATTTGGCGATCTCCGTTGAAGGGGTTAGCCGCAACAAAGGATTAAGCGCTAATCTGCCCCATCAACAATGATGGCATTGCAAGTCATGCTCTGCAGGCGAAGCGGTAGGATTGCCTGATAGCCCGGCGACCCATACCAGGCTTCGGCAGCCGACCGAGAAGGAATATGGCTGTGTCCGCGATCTGGCGCTCCGGCAGCACGATATGATCGGCATGGCCGCCTACCTGCTGATGGCCATTCTAGCGGTCGTGGTGCTGGTGCCCGGATAGCCCGCTGCCGGGGGTGATACAGGGCGCCTCGCGCGACTTCGACTCGCGCATAAGCCCGACACCCTATGGCTCCGCTGCGCCAAATGTATTAGACTGATCTCATATACGTCCATCCGCGGGCGAGCGCGCCCGGAGGGTTAGACGATGACGGTCTACAGGCGATTGTTGCTGGCGAGGGCCTTCCCGATCCGGGTCAGGCTTTTCGAAACCGGTTGGCTTCGGCTTGTCAGTCGGGCTCTGGTCGTTGCTTTCATTTCTTGGTTTGCCGTCGGTGCGGTGACGGCCGGGCCGCTCAACGACGCTGCTCGGGAGGGCGACGCCGGAAAGGTTGCCGAACTCCTGGCACAAGGCGCCAATGTGAACGATCGCGACGAGAGCCGTCAGACCCCGCTGATCGATGCGGCGCTTGCCGGCAAGACCGAGGTCGCCATTGCGTTGATCGGGGCCAAGGCGGACATCGAAGCCCGCAACGATCGCGGCTTCACCGCGCTACATGCGGCAGCCTACTCAGGAAGCCTGGACATCGCAAAATTGCTGCTCGACCACGGGGCCGAGGTCGACGCGTTGAGCACGCACAAGATCACGCCGCTGCATGTGGCAGCAGAAGAGAACCAGACGGCCATCGCGGAGCTGTTGATCTCGCACGGCGCACAGGTCGAGGCAATCCAGGAATACGGGTACACGCCTCTCAGCCGCGCGACATTCTATCAGAGCACCGACGTGATGGTTTTGCTCAAGAAGCACGGCGCAAAATGCCAACCCAAGGAAACGATGGGGTCGTCGTACAAGGTGTGCATCGCCCTCGGCAACTGACATCGAGAAAGGCTACTGGAGGAGAACATGACAGAGAACCGTTCCAGAACGTTTGACAGTTTGCTATGCGCGGGAGTAGCCGCCGCCTCCCTCCTCCTCTTCGGCACCGGTGGATCCCACGCCGGCGACGGAGTGAACACCGGATACTTCGGCAATGTCGCCATCCTGGGTTATGATCCGGTAGCATATTTCACCGACGGTCGCGCGACGATGGGTTCGCCCAAGATCTCGAGGAAGTGGCTCGGAGCAACGTGGTACTTCGCCAGCGTCCAACACCGGGATGCCTTTGTTTCCGAGCCGGTGCGCTATGCCCCTCAGTTCGGCGGCTTCTGCACCGGGGGAATGTCAGTTAAGGAGGCATCCGCGAACCTTGACCCGGAAGCCTTCCGCATCGTCAATGGCAAGCTCTTCCTGTTCTCCGGAAAGGAGGGCCTGGAGGAAGACTTCGATGCCAACCCGGCGCCTGTCATTGCGAAAGGGGAAGCCGAATGGCCCGCAGTGGAGGCGAAGGAATTCGAGGCTAGAGCGGCCGCCAACTAGCTCCGGCGCGATGTCGTGAGCCCGCAAGTTGAATGGCGCCCGTCACGGAGACACCGAGAAATACCAGACTGTGACGGAGTCCGGCCAAGCGTACTCGTCCTGCGTATCGCTGCTCCCTTGGGGATTGCGATAGACCGGGGCGCAGAACTTGCGGCCGAGCAAGGTCGCGGTGGATTGCGTGCAGAAGAGGTCGCCATCCACGCTGGACGTGCCGGTGATGATGCTGCTTTGCGAGCTCAGTGCGACATCTCCATTTGCACTCAGCTCCATGACGAACGCTGCGCCATTGTGTTGATGTCCTACCCATGTCCGATCGCCCGTTAGGGCTCGGATCGCGGCGCCGCCCAGGCGGTCCTCCTCCCGCCCGCGAAAATCGAAGCTCCGCTCGGGAATCCCCGCGGCGCGAAGGGCGCCCAGCCGGTGATCGAGGTCCTCTTGCCGCCGATGGTGGGCGTAAACGACACGATAACCAGCGAGGTTCTGTTCGGGTATCTCTTTCAGGATTGCTGCAGCCGCATCGTGCGCCTCGGCCATGCGGCCAAGCCGCGCATTTGCCATGGCCAGCGTTTCGAGACCAAGGTCGCTGCGCTCTCCCGGCTGGACCTTGCTCAGCGCCTGCAAAGCCTTCTCGTACTGATGGTTCATGTAGAGCACGAAGCCGTAATAGTCGAAGACCTGAGCGCGCGGCTTGGGATCGAGCCGCAACACGCGTTCCATCGCTGCCAGCGCCTCCAGGTTCTGTCCTGCGTAGGTCAGCACGATCGCCCGATTGAGCTCCGCCTCCGCGCCGTTCGGGTCCAGCGCGACGGCTTTCTGGACCGACGCGATCGCCTGGTCCCATTCGCCGTCCAGCATCTGCAGGATGCCGAGCACGGCATAGGCGCGCGCAGATTGCGGATTGAGCTCCAGCGCCCGCCCTGCCGCTTCGTAGGAGCGCTGGCGAGCGACGGCGCTGAGCATGAGCACCTGGTAGTCGAAGCCGAGCACGTCCACCGTGGCGCGGGCATAGCCCGAGTAAGCATCTGCAAACGTAGGATCGAGCTTGATCGCCTTTTGATACAGGGACAGGGTCTCTCCGAGAGACCTGTTGTCGACCACATAAACCTTCTGCTCGGCTCGGGTGTAGAAATCGTATGCCTCCAGGCTTCGCGTGGGGAGGCGAGCAATCTGCGCTCGTTCGCCTTCCGTCAGACGCACCGAAAGTGCCTCAACGATACGCCCGATCACTTCGTCTTGAAGTGCAAATATCCTGGAGTAGTCGCGGTCGTATCGCTCGGCCCAGATGTTGCTCCCCGTTTGGGCATCGATGAGCTGGACATTGATGCGGACTAGATCTTCCTCCCGCCGGACGCTGCCCTCGACCACGTAACGGACGTTCAACTGCGCAGCGATCTCGTCGACGTCGAGGGATCGATCCTTGAAGGAGAACGCGGAGTTGCGTGCGATGACGAGGAGCCCCGAGATCTTCGAGAGATCGGTGATGAGATCGTCTGCGAGCCCTTCCGCAAAATAATCCTGGCCTGCCTTCTCGCTAAGATCGGTAAACGGTAGCACGGCGATGGAGGGCTTGCCGACCGACGAACCGACCGGGGTGGAACCATGACCGGGCAGCAGGGCAATCGCTTGCGGCCAGAGAATCACCGCAATCCCCGCTATCAGAGCCAGAACGAGCACCGTGGCGCCGATCACAGGCCATCGCCGAGAGCGCGACTTATTGGCTCCTGCGGTCGGTTCCAGCAGAACCCGATAGGCGCGGACCCGCTCTGGAATGTTCTTGAGACGCTGTTCGCCGAGTGACTTGAAGGTCAGGCCGAGCTTGTTGTGAGCCTGATCGTAGGCCGTTCCCGAGATGACGATGCCGCCAGGATCGCTCAGTCCTTCCAGCCGGGCCGCGATGTTGACGCCGTCGCCGTAGAAGTCGTCCTTGTCGGGGATCACGTCACCAAGGTTGATCCCGATGCGGAACACGATCCGGGTATCTTCGGGAAGACCGAGGTTCTGCTGCGCGGTGACCCGTTGGATTTCGACGGCGCAGGCTACCGCATCGACGACGCTCTCGAACGCGACCAGAGCACCGTCGCCCATGAGCTTGACGATGCGGCCATGGTACCCTTCGATCGACGGTTCGATGAGTTCGCGCCGGAGCGCCTTGAGCCGCGAGAGGGTGCCCGTCTCGTCCAGCCCCATCAGCCGGCTGTACCCCACCACGTCGGCGGCGAGGATAGCGACCAGCTTCCGTTCGAGATGTTGAACCTGTTCCACTGGGCATGACTATAGGGAAAGCTCCATGGCAAGACCATATGCGCGGCCAAGGAGCCGGAACCTGGGATGCTGCATGTCGAGCACTGAAGTCTTTGAAACCGCCCAGTGCGGGAAACCTTTGCGCCAAATCGTGTACCACACAGGTTTTGTGCGGCATTGCAGGGATCGCGAACGCGGATCCGATATCGCCGATCTCAAGCAGGCCCGCGTCAGACCGCTGATCCTGCGGCGGATTGATCCGCTAGACGCCTGCCAGTATTGGGAAGACCCTCACCCTGGCATACAGCTCGTTGGTCAGGATGCCGTATCGCGCCGCAGTGGAGCCAGAGCTGTCTTGCCAGCGGCAAGGCCCGCAGCGGGTCCGAGAGCGAAATGGCGGCTTCGGTCTGCGAATCTTCAGGAGCGGACATTCAGGTTGGTGTAGGCACGTCCTGGCGTGACCCAATTGGGACATCCTGCCCATTTTTGAGCAGCGCCTATCACACTGCTTCCTTTGGCTGCCTATGCCTCTGCTAATGTGCAGACAGCGGTTAGCTAGAATGGTCGCCTGCGTTCCAAGTTCGATATGCCGTGTACCTTTCAGCGGGTTGCGCATCTTGGTAACTCTCTCTTGATGCGAACAAGTCTGAAGGAGATCCGATCAGATGGTTCTGGCCATGGCTGATGACCAGATCCGACACGGCCTGCGCTGGTCGTCTGGGAACACGCGCGCCGGCCTGAGCGTGGCCGTGTTCTCCTTTGCGAGTGTTTGTCGCTATCCTGGGCAGTCGGGAACGTCGCTCCCGCCGGGCAAGAAGAAGCGCCGGCGCTCGCATGGTGTGAGCTGGCGCGGCACGACGGTTTTTGCATAGTCGATGAGATCGTTGGATGTCGGAAACGCTCGGATTATGCGCACCCGTTCATCGCCTGAAACGACGGCGATCGCCGTGCCCTTCGAATTCATCGCGGCGCGGGTCACCTTCGGTCGATTGAGCTTATCCTGACGCTCGGAAATCGTTGCTATCTCACGGCCAGACGCCGTAGCCCAAACCCTGACTGTCCGATCCTGCGATGATGTCGTAACGATATAGATGCCGTTCGGACTGAATCGCGCGCTCTCTACGGCGCCTCGGTGGCCTTTGAGGACTGCCTTTCTGGTTCCATCAGCAACGTTCCAGATGCGGGCGGTGCTGTCACGCGAGGCAGTCAACAACGACTGACCGTCAGGGCTGAAAGCCACATCAGTCAGGGGTTCGTCATGCCCCTGTAGCACCTGGACAGTACTTCCATCCTTAAGCGACCAAATGCGCGCGGTCTGGTCCAGCGAACCGGTTGCGACGAGCAAACCATTCTGACTGAAGGCGGCACTGGTAATGCCGTTCCGATGCCCCACGAAAGTGCGAACCTCGGTCCCATCGGTCCGCAACAGATGCACAATATTGTCGCTGGTCGCTGTGAGAACGAGCCGCCCATCAGGGCTAAAGACAGCATTCGGCAAAGTGGCACTCGTTTTGAGGGTGGCCGTCTCGCCATCGCTGCCCCACAGCTGTGCCACCCCTGCAAGCGATGCGCATCCAACGAGCTTTCCATCGGGGCTGAACTGAACACTCGCGACCGCGGCGCGTCCCATTTCGAGCCGCCTGAGTTGCCGCCCGCTGTCAACGTCCCAAATCAGAATCTCGCCGCTGAGGGTCGCAGTGGCGAGGCGATGGCCATCCGGACTGAACGCCGTCGCCTGAAGCGGCTCATGCGTTTCAAGCTCAGCCGTCTCATGGGCGCCGGCGACATCCCACAGATGCGCGAGGCTGTCTCCGCCTCCGGTAACAAGGTGTATGTTGTCGGGGCTGAAGACAGCAAAGTTGGGGGAATACTTGTGAAGCAGCTCATCTGTGAGAATCCCGTCGATGTCCCAGAGCCGAGCCGTACCATCGTGCGACGCCGTGAGTAAGGTGTTGTCGACGGGGCTAAACTCAACATGCTCTACCAAGGCATGGTGGCCGCTCAAAGAAGTAAGAAGCGAAGCGTTCTCCACGTCCCAAACACGCACCCCACCGTCCATTGATGCGGTAGCCAGGAGCTTGTCGTCATGACTGAATGCGCTGTTCACTTCCTGATCATTCGTGTGCGGCGTAACATCCGTCAATCTTAGCCCAGGTGTCTCTTCTCCAAGCACATTGCGCAACTTCCCGGTTACGCCATCCCAGAGCCGTGCGGTGCCATCGATCGACACCGTCGTGGCGAGGCGGCCGTCGTGGCTGAAGGTCCCGCTGTGGGTGTCGCTCTTGTGACCGCCGAGAGCAGCAATCTCGGTGCCCTTCGTTACGTCCCAAAGGCCTGAAGTTTCAGCGTACGTATAAGGCGACCACGAAGTCACGAGGAGCCTGTTCCCGTTCGGACTAAAAACGACCTCATCTGGCCAGTTTGGAATTCGCCAGTTTTTGATCTGCTCTCCGGTCTCGGTAATCCAGATCCCAACAGTGCGACTATTACCTTGTCCGGCCGCGAAGCTGTACCCATCGGGACTGAAGTCCGCGAACGACGTTCCACCACCCTTCAAGGTCAGGATATTCGCACCGTTTCTAGCATCCCAGATCGACATGGCATGGTTGTTGTCGTCAGATGCAGTGAGCACTCGCGTGCCGTCTGGGCTGAACTTGGCAGTTGGAAAGCCACCGGGCTGCTGAACAACAAAAAGCTGCGCTCCCGACTTGGCATCCCATACGCGCACCGTGCTGTCACGAGCGGCAGTAACGACGCGGTTTCCGTCGGGGCTAAAAGAAGCTCTTTCGAGGGCCCCTTCGTGCCCCTTCAAAACGGCTATTGCCGACCCGTCCGACACGTTCCAGATGCGAGCGGTCTTATCGTAGGATGCCGTAACAATGCGATCGCCCTTTGGGCTGAAGGCGACCCAGGTTGCACCAGCATCATGGCGAAATATCCTGAGTTGACGGTGCGCCAGCAGAGCGTTGTAGAGAGCAGCCTCGGCTTCGACCAGGCGTTGTCCGGGTGGAGTGTCTTTCGGCCGCAACGCCTCCAGCGCAAGAAGGATGGCGGCCTCGATGTCGCCGCTCGCCGCGGTCTGCTGCGAGAGAAATGCCAGGGCAAGGGACTGACTGCGGAGGGCCTCGTCACGTGCCTCGATGGCCTTCTGCCGCGCCTCCAGCGCCTGCCCCTCTGCGGTTCTCGCCTGGTCCGCGCTGTTTTTTGCCTCGACGGCTTGCCGCTCCGCCTCGCGCTGTCCGAGGAACCCTGCGACAGCACCGACGCCTGCGATTGCCGCGAGTAGAATTGCAGCGACCGCCGCGTAGCGTGTTCGGCGGGCAAGCAGTGTCGCAGCAGCAGCTTCGGCCTCCATTCGCGCTCGTTCTGCGTTCTGCTCTCTTTTGACGTTCTCCCTAACCGCGAGCGAGGACGCCTGAATATAGTCCGCGGTAGGGCCGTCGATTTCATCTCGCCTCGACAAAAGCAGTTCCTCTGCCTCGACGAGTCGCTTGCCCGCAGGGAGCAAAAGATCCGGGTTCCTCTTGTCGGAATGCCATCGCCGGCCATCCGTCTGGACGCGGGCGCGGGTTTCAAGGAACTCCCTATTGGCATTGACGAGGTTCAGTGCCCTCGGCCAGCGGGTCAATAGGGACTCGTGTGCGACGCGAACGACGGCACGTCCCTCCGCATCCTCGTCGCTGACCAGCAGCCGGGCGGCGATCAATGCGTCGACCAGCTCCGCTTGGGCGGGCGTGCCCGCGACGTCGGTTGCCAGAGCCGGGACCGCAGCTATTGACTCGTCGCCGAGGCGCACTGTGGTCAGAGATCTGAGAACCGCCGGCAGCGTGTCCTGCACATGTGCCGGAAGTGCATCGGCCACTTCGTCGGCGCGCCGAGCGATCGCACCTTCGAGGCCACCCAGCGCACGATAGGCGGCAAAAGTGAGGATCCGCCGATCCCGACAAGCATCGTGCAGCGCATCGAGCACGAACTCGAGAAGCGGCAGCGATTCCGGATCGGCCCCCGCAGCTGCCTGGAGCACATCATCGAGACGGCCTTGGTCGGCTGTCTCCTCGAAGCGAAGACCCGCAGCTCGCGCTGGCTCGCGGATGATCTGCGCAATCTCCGCACCGGTCGGCGGCAGTAGCTCGTAACTGCCCAAGCCGTCCTTGAGGGCCGAAAAGCCCGCAACTTCGCCGCAGCGGTGAAAGAAGTCAGCCCGAATTGTCGCGATCACCCATACAAGGCCACTAGTGGCGAGCGAAGCGAGCAGCCGAATGAATGCCTCGCGCGCCGGCCCCGTTTGTGTAGTGAACAACTCCTCCATCTGGTCTACAGCGAGGACCAAGCGTGCTTGCGCTGCGGAGACGTTCGCAGCAGCGGCGGCTTTGGCAAGCGCGGCGCGGATCAGCGCCGGAACTCGGTCGGGCGCGCCGCGAATGAGCTCCGCCAGCTCGGCGGCTGTTCTCTCGTTCGCGAGCTCTGGCAGGGCACTTTCTTGAAGGAGTCCAGCGACGAAAGATGCGATCGTGTCAGATCCCTCCGACGGCCGGATGAGGCAGCGGCGCCAAAGCACGATCCCGGCAGTCGCGCCGGGCCGCAAGATGGCGGGAAGCAGTCCAGCGCGAAGCAGGGAGGATTTGCCCGAGCCGCTCATGCCATAGATTAGAAGGAACGCTCTGCCACTCGCGACTAGCTGTTCCACCCTGTCGACACAGGTGGCAATCGGACGCGCACGACCGAAGAAGATATCAGCATGGTCGAAATCAAAGACGTCCAGTCCGCGGAATGGCGACCTGGCCTGATCCTCCGAGGCGAGCGGAACGCGATAGACTCGTACCGGGCGGGCTATGTTCTTTACCCTGTGCTCGCCCATGTCGAGAAAATCGAGCGAGAGCCGGTCGCGGACATGCGTATGAATTGGCTCGGAGACATAGATACCCCCTGGCGGCGCGAGCGCCTCCAGGCGTGCGGCGACGTTTACGCCGTCGCCCATCAGATTGTCGCCGTCGGCAAGGACGTCCCCGAGATTGATACCTATGCGAAACAGCATGCGTTCCCGCTCGGGCAAGCCCGAGTTTCGGTGGTGGATTGCCAACTGGATCTCGGTGGCGCTCCGCACCGCTTCCACTGGGCTCGCGAACTCGGCGATGACGCTGTCGCCGGCGCTCCCGAAAATTCGGCCACCGTGCTCAGCAATCAGCCCGTCGATGATCTCACGGTGGGCCTTCAGCGCCGCAAGCGTAGCCTCCTCATCCTTGCCCATAAGCCGGCTATAGCCGACCACGTCGGCTGCAAGGATGGCAGCCATTCTTCTCTGAACGCGGTCCACTACCACTGCCGCTCTCCGTCGGACATCTTGGGCCCACTCTAGGCTACAAAACAGCAAATAGGGAGTGCTAGGGAGTTTGAGGCTGAGTGCCCAGTCCTGCCCGGAATCTAGGTATCGGTGTCGCTTCCGGCCGAATGCGGTCATTCGCTCTGCTGCAGCCGAACTGCTGCTTCCCGTTCGACCGCGACCGCCAGGTCGCCGGCGAAGTCGCCGGCCATATGACCGAATGGCGGCTTTTAGCAGCAAAGAATTTCGCACGAATGACGGAATGGGCGCGCGATCCGGCCTGTCGCGAACGCGAACTTTTGATCCCAAAGCCGCCATTTGGAAGCGAACCTACCCATAGACGGCCACTTCTGGCGCGAACATGACCTCCAGCATTGTCACCCGCGATGTCCACTTCCGGGCGGAGGCACCGAAGGCGAAGCGTTGAGGCGGTCATTTAGTGCATCATCACCTTGCGTCGGTCGAAACCGTTGCGTTGCGCTCATCGTGGCGCGATCAGCGGGCAGAAAGGTCCGCAAGCAGTTTTGGTTCGGAATGGAATATCGCCGGCAGGTCCGGGGTGGTCTTATTTGACGGTCGAAAACTCAAAACGATCGAAACGGAAGACTGCCGTATACTCGTTGCGTCGCTCCGGCGTCCCGGCAGGATTGCGGAAGATCGCACCGCAGGTTGTCTGATCTTTCGGAATGGCGTCGCACAGGAAGTTCTGCTGCACCCAACTGGTTCCTTTATCTATCCATGCGCCTCCCCCGCGCAGCTCACGACCGAGGATGAGCGACCTGATCTCCGAACCGGTAAGCCGGTCCTTGCATCCAGATTGACCTCTTCCGGCAACTCCGGCAACCCGGCCTTGTCCAGGCCGTCCAGCAGACGCCCGATGTCAGCCGAGTTCTTGAACACAAAATACCTCTGCGTGACCAGCTGATTTGCCCCTCCATCCTTTCGCTCCAACATGACGTTCCTGAGCCTGTCCCTATAGGCCGCGACCTGGTCACCGCGCCCGAGATGTGCGTAGGCCGAAACCAACACCTGCAGGCCATAGAATTTCGGCCATGGATCAGGCGATTGGAGATCGATCCTTTCAAGGTAGTCGACAGCTTCCTCGAACGACCCTGGCCAAATGCAGCCAGCCCAGCCTGGTAGTGCCGATGGTCATTGCCGCCTGGGCCTACACGGTCGGCTGCGACGAGATAGTTGCGCGCCTCGTTCGGCCTGCCATTGAAATTCATGGCCTCTGCCAGCCCGACATAGTTCAGGGGATCGCTCGGGTCGAGCGCCACTGCCTTGAACATAACCGCAACTGCCTCGTCGGACCGGTGCTCGCGAACCAGCAAACTGGCGACGAGCTGATGTAGGACGGCGAAGGATGCTTGGCCGCCTCCCCCAGGTACTTGTAGGCGTTGTACAGCGCACCGATATCCGAAACGGTTAAAGCTTTGATCCGCGGCCCGTCCATGTCCCAATAGGCCCACGCGAGCGAGGCTGCCGCTGCGCCGAAATCCGGATCGAGTTCCAGCGCCTGCTGGAAAAACCTCACCGCCTGCGCAAACTCGTCTGGAGCCTTGCGACGATTGTAGATTTCCGTGCCCTGGAGGTAAGCTTCGTAGGCTGCAGGATTGCGCGTGCCGCCCGCGACATCTGCCTTGCCTTGAACGCTGACGAGACGGAGCTTGAGCGCGCCTGCGATGCTGACGACGACCTTGTCCTGCAGCGCAAACACATCCGTCCATTGGCCGTCGAAACGTTCTGCCCAGAGATGACCGGTGGTCGAGCCGTCGATCAATTGCGCGTTGATACGCATGTCGTCGCCGACCCGGCGTATCGAGCCCTCCAGAATGCACCGGACACCAAGCGCTGCGGCGACCTCAGCGGGTTTGGTCTCCTTGTGCTTGTAGGTGGAAGCCGCGTTTCGCGATACGACGAACAGGCCGGGCACCCGTGCAAGTTCTGTGGTCAGGTCCTCGGTGAAATCGTCAGCCAGATAACCTTGCGCCTTGTCGTCGCTGAGATTGTCAAATGGAAGTACGACGACGGATGGCCGGGGATCGGCTTTCGCATTGGCTGTCAGAGCGGCGGGCCGAAGCGGTGGCTCCCAGGGTCTCCACCACGCTGCTGCAAGCCCGACTGCGACAACAAGGACCCCAATGGGGACGGCCAGATTGCGCCTGAAACGTGGGTGTCGATTGACAGCCATGGGCTTTCCCGCCACCGCGGGATCGAGCAGCACCCGTCCGTCGCCGGTGTCTCGGGATCGTCCTCAAGCTATGGGATGCATAAGCTCTTCTCCAAGTACCGTAGTGAGGGGATACGCGGTTGCGAATGGTCCCTCGCGTGAGAACCGTGTCTCGCTACATCACTGCGCCGTCGCCATGGCCTGGTGTCCGCTATGCGGCGACATTTAGTTCGAAGGGGATTGGTGGCAGTGTTGAAAGCGGAGAGAACGGTCTCCCGCTACCACCTTCAAAGTCCAAACAATTCTCCGGTCCCCTCACGGCGGCCTGAAGCCCAGCGGTCTGAAGTGACAATGCCCCGACCATTGTGGGGCCGGGAGCGGTCCGGCCGGTTCTGGTATGAACGCGTGAGAATGCAGACATTCAATCCGGTGGGTCCGAGTCTCGAACTGACCCGTTCCGCACGTTCCTAAAGCTGCAACTCCTCTCAGTCCACTCAAGCGAAGACTCAGGGCAGCAAAACGATCGAACGTACCATATAGATGGACTGTGGGCAGCACTCGGGCTTGACGTCTTGCCGTCATGGGTGAACGGTAGCGGCAGCCTGGCACCGCGCAGGAAGGCACGTTATGATCAAGGCTGTCTTGGGTTTTCTTCTGCTGCCTTGGCTTGTCATCTTGCCCCTGATCGCAGTGACACCCGCGATCGCAACCGATTTCAGCCAGCCCGGTCCTTTCGCGATCGGTATTCAGAAGTTCACGATACCTGACGTGACTGGTGAGCACCCGCTGGAAACATGGGTCTGGTATCCCGCTGCTGGTCCTGCGCCAGCTCCCGCCGGCGCAATCCTGAAGACGACGCCGGAGGCACCGCCGGCAACGACCGGTCCCTATCCGCTGCTTGTGCTGATCCCCGGATCCTCGATGCCGGGCATAGCCTACACCCGCTGGGGCCAGTTTCTCGCGACCTACGGGTTCGTTGTCTTCGCTTCGAGCTATGATACCGGATTCGACGTTCGCCGATTGCTCTATTATCGTTCTGCCAACGTGCTTCGTGTGATCGGCTACGCCGATACACTGACAGCCCCGGGTGGCAAACTCGCTGGACTCATAGATACCTCCCACATCGGCGTCTGGGGGCATTCATCGGGCGGAGCGACTGCGCTCCAGGCGGGAGGCGCTCGGGTCGACTTTAAAGCCCTGGATAGCTGGTGCGCTGCAAATGAGGCCCAGAAGTATGGCGACTCATGCCAATTTGTAGGTTTCGAGCCAACGATTGCCAAACTCTACGGCGCTGCGGACCCGTTTGCGGAGCCGATGCCACCCATTTGGGATAGCCGCGTGGCGGCGCTCGTTCTCGCAGCTCCGGGCGGCGAGCTGCAGGTATTCGGCGCCACTGGCATTGCGGCTGTCAAAGTGCCGACGCTCATACTGGTCACTTCTGACGACGAGATGGTGAAGCCGGAATTCAATGCCCTATGGGCGCATGATAGCATCGGAAGTCGAGATAAGGCGTTGGCCGTATTCGACAAGGGTGGGCACATGATGTTCGCATACGGTTCCGGTTCCGGTCCGCAGTTCGATCAAGCCAAGACGCTGACCGCGGCATTCTTCCTCAGTATTCTAAAAGGTGATCCCATGGGGCAGGCGGCGCTGCGACCCGGCGAGGCGTCGTTTCCGGGCCTCCACTATAAAACGACCTTCCACTGAGCCGACCGGACTCGTTGCTGGACAGGTGGAGGCGCTCGTGTGGCCAACGGCAACACGTGGTCCGCTGTGGCGCAACCGCGATCACCAATGCGGTGGCCGGTAATGTCCTCTTTAAGGCAGTTGCAAAGCTAACTTTGACGACCGACATGAGGCGCATTGCCGTCCGGCAGCGTGTGGGCCGGAAGCGGCCAACCCCAAGTATAGAAATGTCCAACACCGGCCGCCCTTGGCGAGTGTGCTCCACCCATTGCCCTAGCGAATAGCGGCCTGACCGCCGCAGCCACGACCCGCGCAAGCCCTCCTGAACCCCAGCTGAACGCCGCCTTCAGCCTTAGTTCGAACGGCATCTCCTAAAAAGAAGCCGTTCAACCGCGGTCCCGTCCGCCAAAGGAGACGCTCTCATGATCCGCAATTCTTTCATCGCAACCGCGCTTACCGCTCTTGTCGGTATCACTGCCGCCGCTCCGGCCATGGCCAATGACGTGCGCATCGAGCAATATGGCTGGTCGAACTCGGCCGGCGGCGCCCAGAACGGCTTCAAAAACCGTATCCGGGTGTATCAGAACGGCCGCTTCAACAAGGTGATCGGCCAGCAGCGCGGCCGCCACAACCTTTCGGCTATCGGCCAGGACGGGGCCGGCAACTACGGCGCCACCTACCAGAACGGCAACCGCAACGTGGCCGGCGTCGGCCAGTTCGGCTCCAACCACACCACTATTCTGACCCAGGACGGTAACGGCAACATTGCTGCCGGCGTACAGGTGGGCCACGGCTGCGATGCCAATGTCAGCCAGGGCGGCAGCGGCAATGTCGCAGCTTTCGTCCAGGCCTGCCCATAAACACGGCAACGGCCAGACGGCCGCGGAAAGATTCCGCGGCCGCCGCTAGCCAAGCCAAGGAGACGAACCATGCCCCGCATCGTCAAGCATTCCCGCCGCGTCATGGCGGCACTCGCCCTGGTCCTGGTCCCGGCCGGCGCGCTGGCGACCATGGCCAACGCCGACCAGTCCGTTGGGCCGGTGCGCTGCGAGATCCGCGCCACGCCGGAAGGGGGCATGGTCTTGCTTGAGGCGCTTGCCTATGCTGACAGAAACGTGAGTGGCACCTATTCCTTCCATGTCGAAAGCACCGGTCGCACCGACGGCACCAGCATCGAGCAGGGCGGCGCCTTCAACGCCGCGCCCGGCAAGCCAGCTACGCTCGGCGCTATCACGCTCGACGCAAAGGGCGGCGTTTACGACGCCAAGCTCGAAGTTGCGGTCGATGGCAAGAGCATCGGCTGCGCCGCGCGGGTCGGCGGCGCGACCTGATCGCACCGGCCAGTTTACGAAAAAGGGCGTCGGCGTTCGGCGCCTTTTCTATGTGTGCCGAGCCGGGAAAAATGAATGAACGACAGCTGAACGATGGGTTCCGGGATGGTTCAGCCGCAATTCGGGAAGGTTGGCCATAGGCTGAGGCAGCCAGAAATGAAGACCAAGATGACCCGCAATATGTTCATAACCCTTACTGCCGCTCTCGTTGCCGGCAGCATCGGCCAGGTGGCGCTGTCCGCACCGACCTACGCAGGAGGCCGGGTGTCGGTGACATTTGCTCCTGCCAACGCTCGCGACGCCGGCGCCCTGGCGACCGGCCTGCGCGTCTATTCGAAGTATCGCGGCCTGCACGGCGCCAGAATCCGTCAGTCCGGACACGGTAATGCTGCTGGCCTCGGCCGGAACGGCCGCGGCAATCTGGGCATCATCCATCAGAAGGGCAACGGCCATTCCGCCATCCTGAGGCAGAACGGCAACGACAACGCCTACGGTATTTTCCAGTTCGGAAGGAACACCGAGGCGAATGTCGTGCAGAACGGCGACGGTGGTGGCGGCGCCATCTTCAGCTACGGCTGGTAACGGCCGATAATCGGGGCGCGAGCGGGACTCGATCCCCTTGCGCGCGACCCAATCATTCGGGCCGAACATCTCGGCAGAGCCGAAGATGACCCCGCGGCTTCCTCCTTGGGAGGTTTTTCAACGCGGGCCGATGTCGACCCAGCCGCACCCCTCGCGCTGCGGCCCACATCGAAAAACCTTCACCGATGCGGACCTTCTGCAGCGGCTTTTCCACGCATAGCAGACGTTCGACGGAACGGGTGATCCTGCCCCGGCAAACACCGATGATATCAGATAAAGTGCGGCAGACAATGTCACGAGGAAGCGAGGCGACATTTCACGCTCCGCGACAGCCGGAAGTGATCGACAACTTTCCAACGTTTTGCTTCGCGATTGACCCCTCCTGGTCAAACACCCCAAACCGGCGGCTGCATCACCGTTCCTCCGGCGGCTTGAGGTGCCGAAACTGCATCAGCAGCAGCAGATCGTAAGCGATCTTCAGTGCACCGCAGATGATCAGGGGCCAAGCCCGGAACGAGGCAGCGAACAGAGCGCCCGCCAGGGCGGGACTGGCTGCGGCAGCCAAACTGCGCGGTACCGATGTGAAGCTTGCGGCGGCTGCCCGCTCCGCCTCGGTGACGACCGCCATGACGTAAGATGAGCGCGTCGGGACGTCCATCTGAAGCTCGTCGCCGGAAATGCCGCTTGGAAGCCGAGATAGTTCTCGATGCGCGAGGATGTTCCCGCCTGCCCGCCGGGCGCCTCGCGTTCGACGACGATGGTGCGCAGCCCCTCGGAGGCGCCATAGACCGCAGCCGCAAGACCGGCCGGTCCGCCGCCGATGATCGCGACGTCGTACTCGGCGCCGCGCGGGCGCGTCTGCAGCCCGAGGCGGATGGCAAGATCGCGCACGGCGGGTGCTTCGATAATCTCCCCGTCCGCCAGCCGGGCAACGGGACCATCGAGAGCCGGCCTGCTGAGGGCAGACCAGAAAGCCTCGGCATCCGACGTGTCGGGCAACAGCCAGGTGAACGAAATCTGGTTGCGGGCCAGAAACCGGCGCAGTTCGCCGCACGCCGTGTCCCAGCGATGGCCGACCAATGTGACGCGCGGCCTCTGCGGCTCGGCAGTGACGCTTTGCAGCCCGCCCATCCGCTCGCGGGCAAGCGCGCTGACCTTTTGGGCCACGTCCTTTGACACCGCGGCGATGGAATAATACTGCTGAACGTCGATGCGCATGACGCGGGAAGATTCGGCGGCGCGATAGCCACCGGGAAAACCCGAGCCAAGCGCAATCGGCACCTCGCCGAAGATCGTTCCCGGCAGACGCCAACCCAGCGTTCGCTCGATGCCGTCGAAGGTCTTTACGACTTCGATCTTGCCGGCGAGAACCGCAAACAGCGCGGCCTCTCCACCCTCGTGAATCGCGAACTCTCCGGGGCTGAGGTGAAGATCGGCCGCTGCCCGCGCCAGCCGCTCCAGCTCTGCCGCCGGCAAACCCGAAAACAACGGGATTGCTCCCACTTCATCACTTGTCAGCATGGCCCCTCGCGGGAGCCAGTTAGCGTTGTTTTTTTGCCGTGATCAATAAAAAAGCGAGGCGGAGCCGCGTTTTGGGAGAGAGCGCAACTTCCCCGTTGTTGTACCGTTGTTGTGGGGGAGATCGGCAGCCTCGACGCCATGTCACGCATGCTCGTAGCTCGCTCAATCCGGACGGCAGGTGGATGATCGTCGAGCCGTTCGCCCACGATCATCTGGCTGTCAACCCCGTCGGGCGCGCCTATTATGCCGCCTCCGCCTCCCCGGCCATAGCGCCAATGCCAAGCATGCACTAACATTCCAGCTTGCCCCTTTGGGGCTGGCGAGTGATCTGTTCAAAGGGAAGTACCCATGACCAATCATTGCTGTGGACCGGGCTATGCTTCTCCAGCCGAGGCGATGACGGCACCTCGCGAAAAGCTGCTCTATACGATTGCCATCTACACCGGCACGGGCATTCAGAAGCCGGACTATCTGTGCACGATTGATGTCGACCCGGAGAGTTCGACCTACAGCCAGGTGATTTCGCGTTTGCAAATGCCGGGTATTGGCGATGAGCTTCATCACTCGGGCTGGAATGCCTGTTCGTCGTGCCATGGCGATGCGAGCATGGAGCGGAAATATCTGATCGTGCCGGGTGTGCGCTCGTCAAATCTGCATATTGTCGATTGCGGTACCGATCCGCGCAGCCCGACACTGTTCAAGGTGATAGACGGCGCTGAAATCAAAGCCAGGACTAACCTGTCGGCGCCACACACGGTGCATTGCCTCGGCTCGGACATCATCGTTTCCATGCTTGGTGACGCCCAGGGCAATGCCCCCGGCGGCTATTTGCAACTCAGCAAGGAGTTCGAGATTGTCGGCCGCTGGGAAAATTCCATGGGCAGGATCAAGTTTGGTTATGATTTCTGGTACCAGCCGCGACACAACGTAATGGTCAGCTCGGAATGGGCCGCGCCCAATACCTTCATGCCTGGCTTTGACCTGGAAGAGGTTGGTCATCTGAAATATGGCCGAGAGATCCATTTGTGGGATTTTGAAAAGAAGGAGCCAAAGCAAACATTCTATCTCGGTGAAGATGGCTTGATCCCACTGGAAGTGCGATTCCATCATAACCCCGACAGCAGTCACGGCTTTGTTGGCGCGGCCCTTTCTGCAAATATCATCCATTGGTGGAAGAACGCGGCGGGTGACTGGCAATGGGAAAAAATTGTCGATGTCGGCAATGAGCCGCATCCCGCATGGCCGATACCAATACCGGGCGTGATCTCGGTTATTCTGCTCAGCATGGACGATAGATACCTCTATCTGTGCAACTGGTTGCATGGCGACATTCGTCAGTACGACATCTCGGACCCTCACAACGCCAAGCTTACCGGACAAGTGTGGATGGGCGGACTTCTCGGCCGTGCGCCTGAGGTCAATGGCGTGAAAGTGACTGGCGGGCCTCAGATGATACAGCTCAGCCTCGACGGCAAGCGCCTTTATGTGACGACCTCACTCTTCTCGACGTGGGATAATCAGTTCTATCCGGAAATCCGCACCAATGGCGGATGCATGCTGATGGTCAATTGCAATACGGAAAACGGCGGCATGGAAATCGATCCGCTATTCGTTGTTGATTTTGGTAAGGAACCAAATGGACCAAGCCGCTGCCACGAAACCCGTTATCCCGGGGGTGATTGCACGAGTGACATCTGGGTATGACCTGCTTCACCATCATTCTCGCCAATCAAGGCGGTGCGGCCTTTGACGTCGATCACCGCAAGCCCCTCTTGCAAAGCTTGCGCGAGCAGGGCGTGGATCTGCCGTGTGGGTGCAAGTATGGCGGCTGCATAACCTGTGCGGCCAAAATAATCAGCGGCAAAGTCGATCAAAAAGCGCAGCGGGCGCTGAACAACCGCCAGATCAACAATGGCTATATAATCCTCTGCGTCGCCCGCCCTTTGAGCGACTGCACGCTGGAGGTCGGCGTTGAGAGCCACGACAAGCTCTATCGCAACCCCTTCCTTGACCCGCTGGCCGCTCATGAATTGAAAGCCGATATTGCGACCCCGTTGGAAGCAAAGAAATGACCCATATGAATCATGATGAGCCCTATTCGGAGGCTTATCTGCAAGACATTCTGAAATCGGTCAGAACCATCGCGATGGTTGGGGCCAGCCCCGATAAAACTAAATTTTCCTATGGGGTACTCAGGGTGCTGCACGAAATCGGCTACGACATGATCCCGGTCAACCCCAGTCCCGGTCTGGATGAGATTCGAGGGCTTAAGGTGTACGCGTCACTAGCGGCCATCGACCGGCCTGTGGATATGGTTGAGGTTTTTCGCCGCTCCGAAGATCTGTTGGAAGTTGCACAGCAGGCCATCGCAATTAATGCCAAGGTTCTGTGGGGTCAGATTGGGGTGCGCGATGACGCTGCCGCCCAGTTGGCGGAGGAAGCGGGCTTGAAAGTGGTGATGAACCGCTGTCCCAAGATTGAGTTGTTCCGCCCCTTCTGGAAGCCAAAGCTGCATTTGGGAATATGACTGCAGGGGCGCAGAATTCGGGGGTGTCGTGGCAACCAACCTGTTCCCCCTGGAGTCTCAGACGTTGATTCTGCTATCAGATTGAATTTTGCCCGAGGTACGATGCCAGATGATCGCTGAGATCCCGCGCGTCGTCGCCAGCGCCGTCGATCAGAGCAGACTTGCGGCGGCGCAGAAACTGCGTCCCCATCAGGTAGAGGCCGGGATGTTCCGCTACACCGCCGTCGTGACGGACGTGGCCCTTGCGGTCGAGGACCGGCAGTTCCAGCCAGGAGTAGTCCGGCCGGTAGCCGGTGGCCCAGATGATCGTCCTGATAGCGCCTCCGGCAAGATCGAGGCCGAGCGGCGGGTTGTCCTCGACACGGGTCGGCGGCGGGCGATCCGGCGGCCCGACCGTAGCGTCCAGGCCGTTGGCGCGCGCCCATTCGTCGATGAGGTCGAGCAGCCGGGCCATCTTGAGATCGGAAAGCGCGCACATGTTGCGCAACGACCCCGCAAACTGGGCCTTGCCGTCTTCGGTGATGCCGGCAAGACGACCGATGAGCCGGACGCCGAGGTCGTCGAGCGCATTGAGGTCGAGGGTGATGCGGTCGGGCGTGCCGGCAAGCTGTAGCGAAGGAACCCGTCGCGCCCGGCTGATGTCGTCCACCTCGTCGTAACGCTCGTCGAGCACGCCGGCGGCGTCCATCCACCATTCCAGGTCCTTGCCGCGATAGACGCGGGGCGCCCGGATGTGCTCGCCCACCGACAGGGTCACTTGACGCCCCGAACGCTGCAGCTCCTGTGCGATCTGGGTGCCGCTCGACGACGCGCCCACCACCATCACGCCACCGTCGGCGACCTGACCCGGATTGCGGTAGGACTGTGCCGTCAGCATGGCGACCGACGGCGGCACGCGGCTGGCGACGTCGGGCAGGCGCGCGATGTTGCACGCGCCCGACGCCAGCACGACGGTCCGACACCGCCACTCGCCGCGGTCCGTGCGCACAAGATATCCCGCCCCGTCGCTGCGAACCGAGGTGACGGTCGTGTGGGTTCTGACCGGAGCCGAGATCGCCTTGGCATAGTTCCCGAGGAAGTCGATCACCTCAGGCATCGTCCGGTAGCCGTCGGGATCGTCGCCGTCATAGCGAAAGCCCGGCAGCCGGCTCTGCCAGTTCGGGGTGAGCAGCCGCAGTGAATCCCATCGCTCGGTGCGCCAGGTATGGGCGATCTCGCCGCGCTCCAGCAGCACATGGTCGATAGAGCGCTCCGCGAGGCAGCGGCTCATCGCGAGCCCCGCGTGCCCCGCGCCGACGATCGCTGTGGTGACGGAACTAATCGCACCCTCTCATCAGGAGAGTCTACGGTTCGAAGCGCCTTTCAATTCACCACGACCGTGACGTTCGTCGGATTGGTGACAATGTCATAGACCGCCGACCGCTTCTGCGACTGAGCGACGATAGCCTCGATGTCCTCGCGCTTTGCGTCGGCGTCGATGTTGTATTTCACCGTGATGCCGCTGAAGCCGTTGCGCACGTCGCTGTCGATGCCGAGAATTCCGGCGAGATCCATGTCGCCTTCGATGGTCGCCTTCACCGACTTCAACTGGATATTCCGGTTCTGGGCAACCGCGGCGATGCCGGCGGTCAGGCAACTCGCCAGTCCGACCAGCACGTATTCGACGGGCGTGGCGCCCTTGTCCTGGGAAGCGAAGACCTCCGGATGGTCTGCGTCGAATGTGAAGGTGGTCTTGCGATGCTGATCCTCGCCGAGACCGTAGAAGCTCTCGACCGACGAGTGGCTGTGGGTGCCATCCTTCCATTCGCAGGCCGCGCGCCACTTGAACTGCGCTGCCTCCGGGGCATTGGTAAGCGCTTCGCGTGCGCCGAGCAGCGCCTCTACGTTAACACCGTTGTTTGCCTGTACTTCGGAAGCCATAATTATTATCCTCCCTACCTTGCACTGGCTCAAAAACCCGACCGATCTCACTGACCTCCCGATCAGATTTCACCATGGCGCGGCATGCTATGGGTCGCGAAGCGTTTCTTCAAGTTGTTTCCGCAGCGGAATGTTCGCCCTCGTGTGCCGAGTTGTGCCTTTGCAGGCTCTGGCGCGACCACGACCTTCAGCGCGGTCAATTGCAGTGTCTGCTTCCGGGGGGGGCAAAGTTCGCCTCTATGGCCGACATTGCTGCGCAAAGCAGCCATGCCGCCGCCGCGTGCGAGACTCTGCTTCGGGTCACAAGCAGAACAGCAGCCCCCTACGGCTCGTCCCTCACATCGCGCAAATTAGACACAACGCGGCGGTTCTGCGACCTGCAGGCGGTGTCGGGGCACTCGCGGACGAGCCTGTCCTTGCCGTAGCCCTTGGCCCACATGCGGTTGCGGTCTATGCCGCCGGCGGCGAGGTAGTCCATCACCGCATCGGCGCGCTGCTGCGACAGCGCCGTTTCCTTTGTGCCGGGGTCGTCGGCGAAACCCTGCAGCTTGAGCAGCCAGCGCGGATGCTTTGCCAACCAAGCGATCTGGGTGTCGAGGGTGGCCTTGGCGACGGAATCGAGCGCGGCCGAACCTTGCGTGAAATAGGTGCGGCGGCCGACATTGAGGATAAAATCCTCCTCGCTGCCCGGCTGCACGTTCTGGAAGCCGGCAACCTCGGTGTTGGTGACGTCGGGTGTGGGAGGGGCCAGCGTGTTGCTGGTCGAGCAGGATGCGGCCAGCAGCAGCAGGCCGGCGGCGAGCAGCCGGCGCGTGTTTTCAATGATGCGGTTCATGAGCGCCAATCATTCGACAGTGGTGGAAGCGGGCGCCTGGTCGGCGATGTGCGGCAGGACCTGCACCGCGGTGCCGATCGGGCACCGCTGGTAGAGGTCGATGATGTCTTCCGGGAACATGCGGATGCAGCCGCTGGAAGCGTCGGTGCCGATGCTCCATGGCTCCAGCGTGCCATGCAGGCGGTAGCCGGTGTCGGCGCCGTCGCGGTGCAGATAGAGCGCGCGCGGCCCGAGCGGATTGTTGGACGCGCCGCCTGCGATCATGTCCGGTAGCTCCGGCCTGCGCTTGCGCATTTCGGGGGGCGGGACCCATTGCGGCCACAGCGCGCGGCGGTCGATCGTCGCGCGGCCGTACCATTTGAAGCCGTCCTTGCCGACGCCGACGCCGTAGCGGATGGCGGTCTTGTTTTCCATGATGACGTAGAGGAAATGGTGGCGGGTATCGACCACGACGGTGCCGACCGGCTCGCTACTGAAATACTTGACGATCTGGCGGTGCCATCTCTTGTCGATCTTGGCGAAGTTGGTCTTGCGATACACAAAATTGTTGTCGCTGGCGGTACCGGCGAAAAAGGATTTTGCCGCCGCGGCTTGAGCAATATTGCTGGTTGCACCCACCGCGACCAGCGCCAGGCCGCCGAGCACGACACCCCTGCGTGATAAAACCATCGGCAATATTCCCCCTCATGCCAAAAGCCTGGCGGACCATAATTGAGAATTACTTCGCCTCAAAGTGGAAAATGCTGCGTTGCTTCAGTCCGCCGTGTCCGGACATTCGTCATTGCCGGGTTCGGGCGGGTAGACCGGGTGATCGGCAGATTGCTCGACGAGCGTGGATACAGGTGGGTTGCAGTCGACCTCGACGCCAAAAATGTAGAGCGGTCCCGGAAAGAACGTCTACCGGTCTTTTTCGGCAACGCTTCGCAGGAGGAGATGGTGGCCGCCGCGAAAATTGCATGTGCAAAGGCGCTGGTGATCACTCTGGACGACCCCGAGGCAGCCAAATCGGTTCTTGCGGCGCTGAGACGCAAACTGCCCGACCTCCCGTCAGATGCGATGGCGGAGCGCCTCAACGATCACCGCCATCGCAGGCGAGAGCTGTCGCCTGCTCGGGTAGTAGAGGTGATAGCCCGCAAACGGCGGACTCCAGTCGTCAAGCACGAGCCTAAGGCATCCCTTGGCGATGTGCTGGCTAACGAGGTTTTCCGGGACATAGGCGATCCCGAAACCGCTTATTGCAGCCTCGATCATGGGAATGGACGAATTGAAGGTGAGTTGGCCCTCCACCCGCACGCGAAGGTCGCGGCCATCCCTGGCGAATTCCCAGGCATATAATCCGCCGAACGTCGCCTGCCGCATATTAATGCAGTCATGATCGACCAGATCCTGGGGTGCGGTCGGAACCGGATGGCGGGAAAAGTACTCCGGCGAAGCCACGGCGACGAGCCGCCAATCCGGCCCGATGCGCACTGCGATCATATCCCTGTCGATGCTCTCACCAAGCCGCACGCCTGCGTCGAAGCGCTCCTCCACAATGTTCTTCATGCCGTTGTCGCTGTAGAGCTCGACGCACACGTCAGGATAGTCGCCGAGCAAGGGCTGCAGCTTCGGCCAGACGGTCGTCTGGAGCGCATGGTCGGACAGCGTGAGACGGACCGTTCCGGAGGGTTTGTCGCGAAAGGCCACCAGGCTTGCGAGGTCGGCTTCGATTTCCTCGAAGCGGGGAACAAGAGATTGGAAAAGTCGCTCGCCGGCCTCGGTCGGTGCGACGCTCCGCGTCGTACGTGTCAGCAGGCGGACGCCAAGACGAGCTTCAAGCTCCTTGATTGTCGAACTCAGGGTCGACTGCGAGGTTCCGAGCTTGGCCGCCGCCTTGGTGAAGCTGCGCTCCCGCGCGACCGCCACGAACCAGAGCAGATCCTTCATGCCATCGCGCTGCATAGGGCACCTCCGATCGGACATTTATATCATGAGCAGATAAGTCCATGCGAATTACTTAGTCTAATAGAATGGGTTCCTCTGCAATATCTTCCGGCATGGCGACGGGACGGGCGGCTGATCCGCCCCAGTCGCCTTGCAAGGATGCCAATCATGGAAACGACCTACGACACAAGGCTTGTCGAAGACCGCGCCGCATGGGGCGCGGTGTTGTCGATGGCGCTGTGTGTTTCCGTGCTCATCGCGTCGGAATTCATGCCGGTCAGCCTGCTGTCGCCGCTAGCGGCCGATCTCGGCATCACCGAGGGCCGCACGGGACAGGCGATCTCGATTTCGGGCGCTTTCGCCGTCGTGACCAGCCTGCTGGTCGCCGGCCTCACGCGCCGGATCGACCGCCGACTGGTCGTGACCGGCTTTACCCTTCTCCTGATCGTGTCCGGGCTCGCTGTCACCTTCGCGCCGAATTACGCGTTCCTCATGGTCGGCCGGGCGCTGCTCGGCATCGCGATCGGCGGTTTCTGGTCGATGTCGACCGCGATCGTCATGCGCCTCGTGCCGCAAGACATGGTTCCGAAGGGTCTCGCCATGCTGAACGCTGGCAATGCCATCGCGGCCACCATCGCCGCGCCGCTGGGCAGTTTTCTTGGCGCCTATGTCGGCTGGCGCGGCGCTTTCTTCCTCGTCGTGCCGCTTGGGGTCCTGGCGCTGGTCTGGCAGTGGACAAGCCTGCCGGCGCTGCCCCCGCGCCGGAGGAAGCGTCCTGGCAGTCCGCTGGCGCTCCTCGGCCGTCTTCCTGTCGCCACCGGCATGGCGTCAATCATGATGCTGTTCATGGGTCAGTTCGCCCTCTTCACCTATCTGCGGCCCTTCCTCGAGAGCGTCACTCAGCTCGACATCGCCGAGCTTTCGGCGATCCTGCTGGCGATGGGGCTGGCCGGGGTGCTCGGCACCCTCTGCATAGGCCGGCTTTTGCGCACGCGCCTGTTCAGCATCCTCATCGTCATCCCGCTTGTCATGGCCGCGCTGGCCGTAGCGCTCATCGCCGTCGGTGCCTTGCCGGTTCCCACAGCGCTGCTGCTCGTTGCCTGGGGCTTCTTCGGCACGGCCGCGCCGGTTGGCTGGGGCACGTGGCTCAGCCGAACGTTGCCGGACGACGCAGAGGCCGGCGGCGGGTTGCAGGTAGCCGTCATCCAGCTCGCCATTACAGGCGGTGCCGCGATCGGCGGCACGCTCTTCGATACGGTCGGCTGGTGGGGAGCATTCACTTTCGGCGCGGTGCTGCTCTGCGGATCGGCGCTCGCCGCCTTTGCCGCATCGCATATGGCCCGGAGGTCTTTGCCATGACCATCGAGCGTGCGCCGCTCAGCCGCCGGACATTGCTCGGCGCCGCGCTCGCGGTGGCGGCCCTGCCTCGCGCAGCCGCCGGCCAAGACCGCGAAGCCTCAGTCAGCCAGGAGCCCACCGACATGAAGATCAGGATGGTTTTCAACGGCCGCACCATGACCGCCACGCTCTACGACAATCCGTCGGCGCGCGACTTCTTCTCCATGCTGCCGCTCGACCTCAAGATCGAGGACTACGCGCATAACGAGAAGATCGCCTATCTGCCGCGCAAGCTGACTGAAGAGGGAAGCGGTCCGTTCGCCAACGAGCAGCCCTATGACCTTTGTTATTTCATGCCCTGGGGCAACCTGGCCATGTTCTACGCCGACTATCGCCATCCCGGGCTGATCAGGCTCGGCCGCTTCGACGAGGGCGAGCAGGCCCTGCACATTCGCGGCGCGTTCCCGCTTCGCATCGAACGCAGTTGAGGACCCAATGGAGATCACCATGGACATTCTTCGCGCTGGCACGAGGCCTTCCTGCAAGGGGCCACCTGACTGGTTCACCGGCACGGTGCGGATCGATCCGCTCTTCAATCCCTTCGATGCCGGGCGGGTCCAAGGCGCACAGGTGACCTTCGAGCCCGGCGCCCGCACCGCCTGGCACACGCATCCGCTCGGCCAGACGCTGATCGTTGTCTCCGGCCTTGGCCGCGTGCAGCGCGAGGGTGGCCCGGTCGAAGAAATCCGGCCGGGGGACGTCGTCTGGTTCGCGCCCGGCGAAAAGCACTGGCACGGCGCGTCGCCTCAGACCGCCATGACCCACATTGCCCTCCAGGAGGTCAAAGACGGCAAGGTCGTGGACTGGCTGGAACATGTCAGCGACGCCGACTACGGCGCCTGATCTTCTCGACTCGAAAGGAACCAAAATGCTCGCAACTGTTCTTCACAAACCGGGCGACATCCGCTGCGAGGAAATCGCCGATCCGAAAATCATGCGGCCAACGGACGCCATCATCAAGCTCTCGGCAAGCTGCATCTGCGGCTCGGACCTGTGGCCCTATCGCGGGCTGCAGCCGGTCGACGGCCCGATGCATATGGGCCACGAATATTGTGGCATCGTCGTCGAGGTCGGCGCAGAGGTGCGCACCGTCCGTCCCGGCCAGTTCGTCGTCGGCTCGTTCTGTCTCTCCGACAATACCTGCCCGCACTGCCGCTTCGGCTTCCAGTCGTCCTGCGTGCAACGCGAATTCATGTCGGGCGCGCAGGCACCTTATGCCCGCGTGCCGTTGGCGGATGGCACACTGGTCGCCACCGCCGAGGTGCCGCCGGCCGAACTCATCCCCGACCTGCTGGCCGTGTCCGATGTGCTCGGCACTGGCTGGTATGCGGCCGACGCAGCCGAGGTCCGAGAAGGATCGACGGTGGTGGTGGTCGGCGACGGTGCGGTCGGCCTGATGGGCGTGCTTGCGGCCAAGGAGATGGGCGGCGAGCGCATCATCGCCATGAGCCGGCACGTCAGCCGCCAAAAACTCGCCCGCGAGTTTGGCGCCACCGACATTGTGGCCGAGCGTGGCGAGAAAGGCGTCGCGCGCGTCCAGGACCTCACCAGGGGCGTCGGCGCGGACTCGGTGCTGGAATGCGTCGGCACGGCGGAATCTTTCGACCAGGCGCTGGCCTGCTCCCGCCCCGGCGGCACAATCGGCTATGTCGGCGTGCCGCATGGCGTGAGCTTCGACGGCCAAAGACTATTCTTCGGCCAGAAGCGCATGCTGGGCGGCCCCGCGCCGGTGCGCCGCTTCCTGCCCGACCTTATGGACCGTGTGCTCAACGGCAGGATCAAGCCCGGCAAGGTCTTCGACCTCAAGCTGCCGTTGGTCGAGGTCGCTGAAGGCTACCGCGCCATGGACGAGCGGCGCGCCATCAAGGTCATGCTTTCGGTGTGAGCGAAGATTGGGCGGACGGCCTGTGCGCACCCGCAAATCAGAAAAGGAACAACGACATATGACGATGAGATTGAAGATCGCCGCCCTTGCGCTTTCAGTTATCACGCCGGCTTTCTCGCAAGAGTCCCCGATCATCGGCGCATGGCGCATGAGGTCGCTCGAGGCCGGTGCCGATGGAAACCTCAAGCCCGTGCCATATTCCGGCCAGGTCATCTTCACCGAGGCCGGCACCCTCTCGGTGCAGGCCCAGAACCCTGACGCCAAGGCGCCGGATACGCCTTACACAGCGAATGGCTACGAAGCCTATTACGGCCCGGTCGCCATCGACGACCAGGACAAGACCTTCGTCATCACGATCGAGTCCTCCCTGGTCCGCAACCTTGTCGGTAAGAGCATGAAACGCAAATTCGAAGTCTTGGGCAACAAACTGGTCCTCACCCCGGACAATCCGGCCGAAGGCTGGCGCGTAACCTACGAACGTTACTGATCGGAACAGCCCGACTGTCAACCTGTCATCGATGGCCACAATGGCGCGGACTTCAGACCGAAATGGCGCGACAGCGGAACTGGCGCCAATCATGGCGGCTGTCTTCGCCGGCTTCCTCCTGATCGGCTTGGCGCTACCCGTCCTGCCGCTGCATCTTCACCAGCAGCTCGGCTTCGGCCCCTTCGCAGTCGGGCTGGTGACGGGCAGCCAGTTCGTCGCCTCGATGCTGTCGCGCATTGGGGCTGGAAACTATGCCGATGGGCGCGGCGGCAAGCGGGCCGTCGTCGTCGGCCTCATTGCCGCTGCCCTGGCGGGGTTCATTTACGTCGGCTCGCTGGCATTGCTCGACCGGCCCGTAGCGTCCGCATCGGCGCTCTTCGCCGGCCGGGCGGTACTGGGCGCGTCTGAGAGCTTCATCATCACCGGCGGAGTCGCCTGGGGCCTTTCCCTTGCGGGCGGACAGAACTCCGGAAAGGTCATAGCCTGGGTGGGCACGGCGATGTTCGCGGCGCTCGCGCTAGGCGCGCCGATCGGATCTGCGCTTTATGCGGCGAGCGGCTTCGCCGCGATCGCACTCGCGACGGTCGGCCTGCCGCTTGCGACGCTGCTTGCCATCCTGCCTATGCGTGGCACCAGCCTCGCCGCGAGCGCCGCGCGACAGTCATGGACGAGCGTGGCGCAAGCGGTCTGGCTTCCCGGCGTCGGAGCTGCTTTCAGCAGCCTTGGCTATGGCGCGATCCTGTCCTTTGGCGCGCTGCTCTTTGCCGAACGCGGCTGGCAGCCGGTCTGGCTTCCCTTCACCGCTTATGCCGCGTCGCTGATCGCGGCAAGGCTGTGCTTCGGCCACCTGCCTGACAGGTTGGGGGGCGCGCGCGTCGCTGTGATCTTCGTGGCGGTCGAGGCGGCAGGGCTGATGCTGACCTGGCTTGCGCCCGGGCCTGTTCTCGCCGCCATCGGAGCGGGCCTGACTGGCCTTGGCTACTCGCTGGTGTATCCCGGTTTCGGTGCCGAGGCCGTAGGCCGTCTTCCGCAACGCAGCCGCGGCCTGGCCATGGGACTCTACACCGTCTTCCTCGACGTGGCGCTCGGCTTCGGCAGCCCGGCGCTCGGCTTGGTCGCCGCGTCGGCCGGCCTGCAATTCGTCTTCCTCGTCGTCGCGACGGCGACGCTTCCGGCGTTGGGCATCGCTCTGCTGCTGGGTCGCCGTAACGCTCCACTATAGCTAGTCTGTGCTCGAGATGTCGCGCAACCACGATCGCTCCCGCTTTGGGCGACGTCTGCTTCCGGGCAATGACAAGACCGACGTCTACGGCCGACATTGGCGCAGAGCAAACGGTCGGGTTTCCAACGCGGAGCGACAAGAGCTGACCGTTGGTCGGCGCAAGTGTCGTCCTGACGTGACCCAATGCGGTCTTCCGTTGCGAGCGTCGGTTGCTGGAGCTGCGTTAAGTCGGTCGGAGGCCAATGGTATTTTCAATGGAACGCTAATATACATGGAAGCCCCAACGAGCAGCGCCTGCCAGATACTTGAGGAATGCCATGCGAAGGCTCATCTTCACGGCGATGTGTATCGCCGCCGCAACAGCCGCTAACGCCCATGATTGGTACGAAGACAAGATTGACCCCCAGACCAAATTCAAGTGCTGCGGCGGTTCAGATTGCCGCGCCATACCCCGGTCTTCGGTGCGGTCCAGGGTGGACGGCGGGTACACTTATTTGCCGCATAATTTCACCATCCCACGGGACCGGGTACAGGAATCCCCGGACGGGCAATACCATATCTGCGAAAATAAATATGTTGTAACCAACCAGCTGTATTGGCGTTGCTTCTTCGCACCTCGTGTCGATGTGTCTATACTTCTAAAGCATTAACCGCGCGTCACTTCCGCAACTTACATAAGCAAGGTGCTAGTCCATTAATTCTGTTGGACTTTCTTCAAAATTGCCGAAGCTTAAGCGGTGCGCGACTGCCCCAGGGATTTCATTGGATACATCGCGGCTATCGAGAGCCTACGCCCCTGGGCGTAACTCCATGGGGCGCTGCCGCGGGTGACTTCTGGGCGCGCTCCGCAATTCGGTGACAGATCGTGTCGGCGCGGCCGTGGTTGTGTAGATTGGCTGCGTGGCCCGCCTTGCCCGCATTGTCGTTCCAAGTCCACTCGCCACATAACGCAAACGCGGTAACGGCTGGCGATTTCGACCACGATGGACAGCCAAGCGATAGGGGATAACTGGCGCGGGATCATCAGCACGGTTCATGCGGGAGCGGCATTCGCCGGATGAGGCAGCTACGGCTGCAGTCTCGAATTTGACGCATCAGCACTTGCAAATCGTCAGCCGAGGTCTTTTGCTCGCGCGATAGTTGCCCTTGACCGTTGAATGGTTGGCGAACAGATGAACAAAATCGATCGACGGCGGCCAGAATCAGAAACGGACGCCACCGTAAATGCCGCAAGACTTGGAACTCGGCTGCGCCTCGCCCGCCAGACACGCGGCATGACGCTGAAGACGCTGGCCGCGGCTGCGAATTGCTCGGAAAGCCTGCTGTCCAAGATCGAGAACGGCAAGGCTTCGCCGTCCCTGCCCATGCTTCACCGCCTGGTCGAGGTTCTCGACACCAACATCGGCTGGATGTTCGAGCAAGTCGACGACGACGAGGCGATCGTATTCCGGGCGGGCGCAAGGCCTTTGATCGCGCTCGACGCGCTACGGCGTGGCGAAGGAATTTCGCTCGAACGCATCATCCCGTATTCGCCTGGCCACCTCTTACAATGCAACATCCATCACATCGAGGCAGAGGGCTCGAGCGAAGGTCCGATCCAGCATGCCGGCGAGGAAGTCGGCTACGTGCTCGCCGGGCGGATCGAACTGATCGTCGACGGCAAGAGCCATGCTCTCGCCACGGGTGATGCCTTCGTGTTCAGGTCGGAGCTGCCGCATCATTACCGCAATATCGGCGAGGAACGCGCTAGCATTTTCTGGGTCAACACGCCGGCGACTTTCTGAGCAACGCTGTGCGTTCATTTGGATTGACAAATATTCAAGTCTCTTGAATGCTTGCCTCGTGCCTGTAGCACCAACGGGACCAGCCGAGGTCTGGTCCGCAAGCAAGGGGAACCGAAATGCGTCTGTTCAAACTTCTCGCCGGCTGTGCCGCCGCCATTGCCATGGGCTCGGCAGCCATGGGATCGGCGCTTGCCGATACGTTCGCTCTCGTCAACATCAACCAGCAGGCCCTGTTCTTCAACCAGATCAACGAGGGCGCGCAAAAGGCTGCCGACGCCGCTGGCGCCAAGCTGGTCATTTTCAACGCCAACAATGTGCCGAGCGCGCAGAACGACGCGATCGAGAACTACATCACGCAGAAAGTCGACGGCATCATTCTGGTCGCCATCGACGTCAACGGCGTCAAGCCGGCGATCACTGCAGCCAAGGCGGCCGGCATTCCCGTCATAGCCATCGACGCGCAGATCCCCGACGGCGACAATATTTCGTTCATCGGCGTCGACAACACCAAAGCCGGCGAGGACATCGGCAAATTCTACGCCGACTATGTGAAGACCGATATGGCCGGCAAGGCCAAGATCGGCATCGTCGGCGCACTCAATTCATTCATCCAGAACCAGCGGCTCGACGGCTTCAAGAAGGCGGTGACCGAAAGCGGCCAGGGCGTCACCTTCCTCGACACAGTCGACGGCCAGAACGTTCAGGAGACCGCGTTGAGCGCTTCGGAAAACCTGATGACGGCCAATCCGGACATGAACTCGCTCTATGCGACCGGAGAGCCGGCCTTGCTCGGCGCGGTTTCGGCGGTGACCAGCCAGGGCCGCACCGGCGACGTCAAGGTGTTCGGCTGGGACCTGACCAAGCAGGCCGTTCAGGGCATCGATGACGGCTGGGTGGTGGCGGTCGTGCAGCAGGATCCGGCCGGCGAAGGCAAGGCCGCGGTCGAAGCGCTGGGCAAGATCAAGAAGGGCGAGAAAATCGACCCGATCATCAATATCCCGGTGACGATCGTGACCAAGAAGAATGTCGACCAATATCGCGCGATGTTCAAGTAAACTGCGTCGGCGACCGAGCCGCGGCGCCGCCCGAGGCTGCGCCGCGGATCCCTTGCAATCGCGTGGAATTCCAGATGAGCAGTGGCCAGACCTATCGGGTGCGGATGAGCGGCATCTCAAAGCGCTACAACGCCATCCAGACGCTCGATGACGTGTCGCTGACGCTGAAGCCGGGCGAGGTGCTGGGGCTGGTCGGCGACAATGGCGCCGGCAAGTCGACATTGAGCAAGGTGCTGTCGGGGGCAGTGGTTCCCGACGCCGGCACCATCGAGATCGACGGCAAGCCGATGATCTTCAGCTCCCCGGCGGACGCACGTGCGGCGCGCGTCGAGATGGTCTACCAGGACCTGTCGCTGTGCGACACGGTCGATGTTGCCGGCAATCTGTTTCTTGGCCGCGAGCCGCGCCGCCGCATCGCAGGCATTTCCTTTCTCGACAAGAAGCGCATGCATGACGAGACGCGCCAGATGCTCGATCGGCTCGGCATCGTCATTGCCGACACGCGGCTCAAGGTCGAAAACCTCTCCGGCGGGCAGCGCCAGTCGATCGCGATCGGCCGCGCCGCCTCGTTCGAGCCGGCCGTGCTGATCATGGACGAGCCGACGGCAGCGCTTGCCGTGGCCGAAGTCGAGGCGGTGCTCGAACTGATCCGCGCGGTCAGTGCGCGCGGTGTCAGCGTCATCCTGATCACCCACCGGCTGCAGGATCTGTTCCTCGTCTGCGATCGCATCCAGGTCATGTATGAAGGGCGCAATGTCGCCGAGCGGCTGATCGGCGAGACCAATATCGAAGACGTGGTCAATCTGATCGTCGGCCGCAAGTTCAGTGCGCGTTCCGCCACCAATGGCTATCGCGGTGGAGCGCCGGCATGAGCGACGCGATCCACACCGCCCAGCCCTCACGAGTACGCAAGGGCACCTGGCGCGATGCGCTGCTCGCCAATGGCAGCGTCGTCTCGATCGCGCTGTTCTTTCTGGTCGTCTGCATCATCTTCTCGGTTGCGACCGACGCGTTTCTGACATCGCCCAATCTGTTGAACATCCTGCGGCAGTCGGCGCCGCTGCTGATCGTCGCCGCGGCAATGACTTTCGTCATCACCACTGGCGGCATCGATCTTTCGGTCGGCTCCGTGCTGGCGCTGGTGGCGACGCTGTCGGCGACGCTTTTGCAGTTTGGCCTGCCGTGGCCAGTCGTTATCCTCGCCATGTTGGCGCTCGGTGCCCTGCTTGGGGCGGTGCAGGGCTATTTCATTGCCTATGAGGGCATCCCGTCCTTCATCGTCACGCTTGCCGGGCTTTCGGTGATCCGTGGCGTGGCGCTGCTGATCACCGGCGGCTATTCCATCCCGATCGAGCCCGGAAGCGCTTTCACCGTGCTGGGCCGCGCCTGGTTTCTTGGCGTGCCGGTGCCGGCGCTGATCGCGCTGGCGATCCTGGCCATCGCCTATCTCGCCTTCAACGAGACGCCATTCGGCCGCTATGTCACCGGCATCGGCGCCAATGCCGAGGCGGTGCGGCGCGCCGGCGTCAACACGCGGCAGACGACGCTCTTCGTCTATGTGATTTCCGCCACCGCGGCAGCCCTTGCCGGGATCATCATTGCTGCCCGGCTTGGATCGGGATCTTCGAATGCCGGCCAGGGTTTCGAGCTGGAAGTCATCGCCGCCGTCGTGCTCGGCGGCACCAGCCTGTTCGGCGGCCGCGGAACGATCATCGGCACGGTGCTCGGCGCGCTGACCGTGGCCGTCATCGGCAACGGCCTGATCCTGGCGCATCTGTCGCCTTTCCTGACGCCGATAGTCACCGGAACGATCATCCTGATCGCCATCTGGCTGAACTTCCGCCTGTTTCGCGGCGCCGTGCGGAGCCGTTGAGCCGATGAGCGGTCTGTTCGATGACGCAGTGCCGGGCCAGCGGCTGGCGATCGGGGTCGAAACAGGCCATGTGATGACCGTGCTCGGCCCAGTTCCGGTCGACGACATGGGCATCACGCTGATGCACGAGCACATCTTGCTCGATGGCGCGCGCAGCTGGAAATGCCCCTGCCATCCCGACGACATGGCGATCGCCGAGCAGCCGGTGAACATCGAGATCATCGGCGAGTTGCGCATGAACCCTTACGTCAACCGCGACAACGTCTCGCTCGACGACGCCGACCTGGCGCTGTCTGAGCTGCAGCGCTATCGCGCGCTGGGCGGCCACACCGTCGTCGATGCCACCAATATCGGCATCGGCCGCGCCCCCGAAAAGCTCGCTCGCATCAGCCGCATGTCCGGCCTGAAGATCGTCATGGGCACCGGCTTCTATCTCGAGCACACCCATCCCGAATGGCTGAAGGCGATGGATGTGGACGCCGTGACCGAGTTCATCGTCAACGATGTCGGCGGCGGCGAGACGCAGCCGCCGATCATGGCCGGGCTGATCGGCGAGGTCGGCGTCAGCAAGGATTTCACCGCCGAGGAACGAAAGTCGCTGCGAGCTTCGGCGCGCGCCTCGCGCATAACCGGCGTGCCGCTGTCGATCCATCTGCCTGGCTGGGAGCGGCTCGCGCACGACGTGCTCGATGTCGTCGAGGCCGAGGGCGCCGATCTTCGCCACACCGTGCTCTGCCACATGAACCCGAGCCACGACGATCCCGACTACCAGAAAAGCCTCGCCCGGCGCGGCGCCTTCCTCGAATACGACATGATCGGCATGGACTATTATTATGCCGACCAGGACGCGCAATCGCCCTCTGACGAAGAGAACGCACGCGCCATCGCCGCCCTTGTCGAGGCGGGCTTCGGCGACCGCCTGCTGTTGTCGCAGGATGTGTTCCTCAAGATCATGCTGACGCGCTTCGGTGGCTTCGGCTATGGCTATATCCTGAAGCATTTCATACCGCGCCTGAAACGCCATGGCGTCGAGCAGCCGGCCATCGACCGCATGCTGATCGCCAATCCGAAAAGCGTATTCGCGCGGCTCTAAGCGGCCTGGAATTACACTGGAGTTCAAATGTCCAAGAAGAAGATCCTGCTTGCCGGCGAATCCTGGGTGTCGACCGCGACCCATATCAAGGGTTTCGACCAGTTTCCGACCGTTACCTACCACACCGGCGCAGACGAGTTGCTGGGCGCGCTGAAGGCGACCGACTTCGACGTCACGTTCATGCCGGCGCATGAGGCGCAGCGCGGCTTTCCACAGACCATGGAGGCGCTGTCGGCCTATGACGCGGTCGTGCTCTCCGACATCGGCGCCAACACGCTGCTGCTGCATCCCGACACCTGGGTCCACTCCAAGCCGACGCCGAACCGCCTGCGCCTGCTCCGCGATTACGTCAGCGGCGGCGGCGGTCTATTGATGTTCGGCGGTTACTACAGCTTCCAGGGCATCAATGGCGGCGCGCGCTACCGCAAGACCCCGGTCGAGGACGTGCTGCCGGTGAATTGCCTGGCCTACGACGACCGCGTCGAGGTTCCCGAAGGTTTTGCGCCCGTGCCAAAACCAGGGTCGAGCCATCCCATCCTCAGGGGCCTCGGCTCGGACTGGCCGATCCTGCTCGGTTTTAACGAGGTGACGCTGAAGGACGGGGCCGAGGTCCTGGCCAGTGTGTCGTCGGATTATGGCTCGCTGCCGCTGCTTGTCACCGGCCGTTACGGCAAGGGCCGCACCGTAGCCTGGACATCCGATGTCGGGCCGCATTGGCTTCCGCCGCAATTCATCGCCTGGCCAGGCTACAAGACCCTGTTCGAACAGATGCTTGGCTGGGCGACCGGTGAGAGCTGAGCCATGCATGTCCACGTCGTCGGCAATGCCTGCGTCGATACCGTGTTTCGCGTCGGCCGCTTCCCTACCGCGGGCGAGACTTTGAATGCCGTGAGCTATGCCGACGGGCTCGGCGGCAAGGGCGCCAACCAGGCGGTCGCAGCAGCACGGACTGGTGCAGAAGTGACGTTCTGGACGGCGCTCGGCAAGGACCCCGCTGGCGCGTGGATCAGGAGCCGCCTCGACGGCGAGCTGTCAGACCTTGAGGTGATCGAATTCGAGCTGCCGAGCGACCGCTCGACCATCGTCGTCGATAAAGGCGGAGAGAATTTCATTGTCAGCGGCGTCGCCTGCAGCGAGGCATTCGATCCGGTGACGCAAACAGCATTTGTCCGCTGGATCGCCCCCGGCGACATCCTCGTCTGCCAGGGAAATTTGCGGACTGCCGTGACCAATGCCTGCCTCAGAGCAGCAAAGGAAAACGGTGCGCGCACCGTTCTCAACGCCAGCCCGATCGACACGGCCTCGCTGCCCGATCTCGGCCTGGCGGAGGTTCTGATGGTCAACCAATCCGAAGCGCAAATCTTGACCGGCCGGGATGACATGACAGCAGCCGCTGGCGCGCTGGTGGCCAAAGGCGCAGGCACCGTCGTCATCACCCTCGGCGCCGCAGGCTGTCTCCTGCTTGGCCCGGGCCATGAAGAGCCGCTTCGTTTGCCGGCGCCGCGAGTCGAAGCGCTCGACACCAGCGGCGCAGGCGATGTGTTCTGCGGCTGTCTGGCCGGTGGGCTTGCCCGGGGCATGCCGGTCATCTCGGCGCTGAAGCTGGCGCTCGCCGCCGCCGCAATCGCCGTGACACGGCCGGGCACGCTGGCATCCTGTCCTTCCGCCTCCGAGATGGCGGCGCTCATCGATCAAATGGAGCTCTCATGACCCAGCTCGGCCAATCCGGCGGCGACGCGCTCGTGGACCTTTTCGGCCGCACAAAGGTGGTGATCGGCGTCGTTCATCTGGCGCCGCTGCCCGGCGCTCCGCGCTATGACGGCGAGGCTATCGAGGCGATCTACCAGCGCGGGCTTGACGACGCCAAGGCCTATCTCGACGGCGGCTGCGACGGCGTCATCGTCGAGAACCATGGCGACATCCCGTTCGCCAGGCCTGATGATATCGGCCCGGAGACGGCGGCCTACATGGCGGTGGTTTCCGACCGCATCCGCCGCGAACTCGGCAGGCCGATCGGCATCAATGTGCTGGCCAATGCCGCGATCCCGGCCCTGGCGATCGCCAGCGCAGCCGGCGCCGGCTTCGTCCGAGTCAATCAATGGGCAAATGCCTACGTCGCCAATGAGGGCTTTGTCGAAGGCGAATCGGGCCGCGCGGCACGCTACCGCGCCAGGCTGCGCGCCAACGGCATTCGCATTTTCGCCGATGCGCATGTCAAGCACGGCGCACACGCCATCGTCGCCGACCGCCCGGTGGAGGAACTGGTCAAGGACCTGGTCTTCTTCGACGCCGACGCCATCATCGCCACTGGCCAGCGCACCGGCCACGCCGCGGATTTGGGCTACATAAGCATGATCAAGCAGGCCGCCGGCCTGCCGACGCTCGTCGGCAGCGGTGTCACGCCGGACAATGCCAAGGATATCCTCGCCATTGTCGACGGGGTCATCATCGCCAGCGCGCTGAAGCACGACGGCGTCTGGTGGAACCAAGTCGACTCTGCTCGAGTAAAGGCGTTCATGGGTGGTCTGAAGCGATAGCTGGACTACCCTACCAAGGGCTTGGGGCCCAGCTTGATCAGAGACGACGGACGGGCCCAGGATACTGCGCGACCAGATCGTCGACGGTCAGCAAAGTAATGCCTTCCACAATCGATTGAGCAATCAGGATCCGATCGAAGGGTCCTTGTGGATGGGTGGAAGCCCATCCACCGCAATGGCATACTCGCCGGTGATTGGCAGCTCATGATAGGCATTGTCTATCAGGCCCCGACGTAAAAGACGCGCATCGACCCTGAAGTCGGGGCGCCCCAGACCGCGTTTAAAGGCAATCTCCCAGAGACTTGCGGCGCTGAACGTCAAGTGGTTGTCGGCATTCTCGATCTCAGCGAGGCCGGCACGCGGAAGCTTTTCGGGTTCGCCCGCCGCCCAGAGCAGAAGATGGTCTCGAGAAGAAGTTTCATGCATGGCCGCCAAACAGCTTCTCGATTTCGTCATCGGCCATGCGATCAAAATCGTCCGGAACTGAAAACCGCCCGGCCATAAACCCCACCCGACGCATTTCGCCGGCCGCAGGTGCGTCTATGGCAAGGACCTTGACCATCGGCTTGCCGGATTTGGCGATAATGAAGGATTCGCCTTTGGCCGCCCTGTCGACAAGACGAGACAGATGCGTCTTGGCCTCGTGGATATTGACGGTGCGCATTGCGGGCCTCATGACTTAGTCCATGCAACTTAGTCTACATGGGGCCCCGATTTTTTTAAGCGTGTTTCAGTCAGTGAAGGTGAAGGATGCCGGATGCGGCCGATCCTTTCGGATCGGCCGCATGGCACGACTTCAACAAAGACGCGTAATCGATTGTCTGAACTGCATGTTTGTTGGGACTGCGTCACACCTGATGTTGGCCGAACCTGTTGGTCCGGCATGCGACGTCGGAGTTCACAGGAGCGATTTTTGCCGAGCAGATGCTCTGCGTTGCGCTAGGGGCCGAAAGCGAAACGTCCGCTTTTAGGGCGCTGCGCCACGGCGGCGACGAGCCCGACACTGTACCGAAGGCGATCGACGCGACGGGCGCCAAGGGCCTTACCTGACTCTATGTTCCCTTCACGATTCTCGGTTTAGTCGGTCGGCGGGATTGAGCCGCGCTCTCGAGGGCCAGGGCCAACCGCTTCTCGTCTTCGATGGCGCGATCGACTGCCTCAATTTCCTCTTGGAGCACCTTCAGCTCGGCTCCGTAGCTGGAGCCGTCGCTGTCCCCGATCTGAAAGCCACTTGCCCGCATTGCGTCGCGAGTATGGTGCACGTTACGGACTCCTTCGCGCCGCGTCGCGACCAAGATTTCCCTAAACTCTCCAAGACGTTCAACGTGATTGCGAGCCATTGCGTTCTCCTATTTCGTCGTCATCGTCGCCGACGGCGATTCAGAACGGCTAAAACCTACGGAGATACTCTCGACAAAGCATGAGTGCGGAAGCTCAAATTTGAATGTCTTGCAATAGCGTGAAGCGCAGCAGGTGGAAATTGGCTTCGACCCGATCGATCTCAGACCAAATGCAGACACTTTCGGCCGAGCGCGTCTGCGGCTCCCCCAACGGGGCCATCCGCTCATGTAATCAGTAAAATTCGAGTGCGAGAATGGCCCGGGCCATGGACGTCCCGCCATTTCTGGTCGAGTTTGACCTGCGGCCGAGGCAGGGCAGGCTTCGGCGCGTTGGTTGTGTAAAGCATCTCAAGCAACCGCTCTCCGTCGATCAGCTCCAGATGCAGCCTTGAGTTCGTCTCTCGGGCCTTCCTCGGTAGCGCTCGCTCTACTTTCGAGAACGAGAGGCGGTGGTGACAAATATCCCCTGCCCGGCACTCGCGAAGACCTTGCTCCTACGAAGTTTCGCACCGCTTTGACGGATTCCGCATCGGTCGTGATGTTGCACTGCCCTCTGGATGACGCGGTTGTCACGCAAAGGCAGGAAACGGCGTAACGAAAGCGAACGCGAAATTTCAAACTGAGACACACAACCGGGATAGAACCGGGTAGACAGCATGCCGAAACGGAACGCAAGAACGGGTGCATAAGATGACGCCTCAGCACCTTTTTGTTAGCTAATGCTAATAAAGGCGTGTAATTGCTTCAACATGTGGCCGAAGCGGCAATCGGAAAAGGGAATGCCGCGGCGCCAAGCCCTGCCGCGGTCGTCCTTGCGGCCCTTTCGTCGTCAGGATTCTTGGTTCCCTCGAGCGCACATGATGCCCCGTCCGGATGGAGCTATCCGCCGGCCTGCTGTCACGGCGACGCCGAACATGGCGAGTGTCAGCGAATCCCAAACGGCGCGGTTCATGTTCGTCTCGGTGGCTGGGTTGTGATCCTGAGGGCCGGGGATCATCGGAAGATCACGCGGCAACAGCGATATTTCATCCCATATGGTGATGAGATTCCGTCGCAGGACGGCGACTATCATATATGCCTCCATCCGACCCAAGAGCATGAGAACTGTTTTCTTGTCCCGCCGGACTCGATATGATCCGGGAGCCAGCGCGAGCTGCGGCTGAGATGCGGATAGCGCCGCGCCCCAGTGCCGCCCGACGGCTTCGATGATGCGTGTAAGCGAAAATCCAAATTTCCCGAATCTTGCGGATCTTCGCTGGGGTGCCGCCTCAGCTCGTACCAAACATGCGCGCCACCCCGCGAAACGTCGCCTCAGTCGAGGCTGGCCGGCGACGAGAACGGCCGATTGGCGTCCACCATGAAGATGGCCAGCTCATCAAGAGCGGTTGTGCCGGCGCTGAACACCTCCATCGGCATGTCGACCCCGTGTCCGACCATGGTCGTGCCGGCTTCGGCATAGCTCACTCCGGGGGGCGTTCTTTGGCCGAGCTTGCCGCCCAGGACATAGAAGGCCTCCGGTCCCGGATGTGTATGGATCGGCGTCTTGGCACCGTCGCTCCACCGGGCCGTTGACGCGCAGCAAATACTCGCTCGCACTGATCGGCGGAACAGGCCCGATCTCGACGACCTTGGTCCCGGCAGGAGTGGTGCCATCCTTCGATCCGAGCGTGAACAGCCAGGCCTTGCAAAATCATGGTTCTGATGCGTTGTCGCAGTAATGGAAGGTGGCGAGATAGCCGGGGAGTACGCGCATGAACTCCTGTTGATGGGTCCAAGCTCTGCACTCCGCCATGGAGGTCATGGGTTTCACGTCGGGGAGCCTGATTAGCTCCCCCTGGTTGGTCAGAAGGATTGTGACAGCGATGGCGGTGAACATGGCCCGGTTATCCATCGACTTAAGGCTGGCGACACAATAACCGCCGGGGTTGGGACGGACGTCGTCTGAGGCAACCTCGTTGACATGGTCAGGACCACAGAATCTCGCGATGCGGGGATCCGGTTTTGCAGCCGTTTGCGTTGCCAAAAGAAGAGCGAGAGCGATGATGAGCTTGGTGCGATTCATGTCGTCCTCCGTTTCATCCGGTGCTGCTGGGATCGCTTGGAGGCGAAGGCCGAATGGGCTAAACTAGGAAGCGCGCCAGGAAGGTGAAATGTCCCGAACGGCCCCTGAAATTGACCTGAAATCTGCTGAAACGATCACGTTTCGCGGTTTTGCCTTCCTGACGAAAAGCAAAGAACTCCGAACCGTCGAAGGCAAAGCGGTCAATCTTCGCAGCCAGTCCGCCGAGGTGCTCTCGGTGCTCGCGGCGCGACCGGGCGAAATCGTGTCCAAGGATGCGCTGATGCAGGCGGTTTGGCCCGAGACCTTCGTGACCGACGACAGCCTCACTCAATGCATTGCCGATATTCGCCGCGCATTGAGGGACGACGCGCACGTGACCGTGGAAACCCTCCCCAAGCGAGGCTACCGGCTGAATGCCAATCCGTCGGACGCGGCGGACGCAAACGCCGCAGCCGACACGGAACGTGCCAAGACACGATTCTCGCAGCGCGGCTTCATTCTTGCTGCAATCGTTCTCGTCCCGGCAGCGATCGGCGCATACTACGGCGCGGAAATATGGCGAGCCGCTCCAGTTCCTTCGAGCGACATGCCGAGGATTGCGATCCTTCCCTTCGACGACTTCAGTACCGGCGCGGATAAGGGATATCTCAGCGATGCCGTCGCCGAGGGGATCATCACCGAGCTTTCGCGGAGCAAGACTTATGCCGTCATCGCCCGAAACTCGAGCTTCAGGTACCGCGACCAGCCGGTCGACACCAGGAAGATCGGAGATGAACTCGGCGTCGACTACCTGCTCGAAGGCAGCCAGCAGAAGGTCGGAGACCGGCTGAAAGTGACCGCCCAGTTGCTGAATGCGCATGACGGATCGCATGTCTGGGCCAACACCTACAACCGGGAGATTGGCAATTTTTTCGTCGTCCAGGAGGAAATCATCCGCACGCTTGCGGATCGGGTCGGGCAGAGAATCCAGCGCCCGCTGCCAAGGAGTGACGCCGCGCAGGTCAGCGCGCTCCGCTACTACCTGATGGGAAGGGCCGAGTTGATGGGAAGGGCCGAGATCAATTTCTCTGCCGCGGGGAACGATCTGCTAAGGCAGTTCAGCCTCAAGGCGATCGAAGCGGATCCGAACGCCCAGTTCGGCTATATCGGGATGGCCTGGTCCTATCGCAATGACGCGGTATTCTGGCACAAGCAGGAAAATAACCCCGACGAGGCGTTGAAGCGGGCCGCCGAATACGCCGACAAGGCTATTCTACTCGCTCCCGACGATTCCGAGGCGCATAACATCCGCGCCAGCATCCACACCGAAGCCGGCGAGATGGAGCAGGCCCTTGCCCGGTACGATCAGGCGATCGCCCTGAACCCCAGCGACTCGAATATCCTCGTCATGAGTGCAGGCGTGCTGCTGAACGTTGGCCGCACGGACGAAGCGATTGATCGGATCGAGCAGGCCAAGGGCATCGATCCCTTCCACCCTGACTGGTTCCACTGGCAGATGGGCTGGGCGCTCTACGAAAAGAACGATTGCGGGGCTGCGCTGACGGCGATGCGGAAAATGTCTAGAATCCCGAGCGGCGCACAGCGCATGCTTGCCGGGATCCACGCTTGTCTGGGAAACAAGCGGGAAGCAAAGGAAGCACTTGCGGTTTTCCTCAAAGACTCGCCCGGCGACTCCATCAGCAAACAACGCAGGCAATGGGAGAAAAACTACCTCGCCCCCGGGGCCCTCGATCGCTGGATCGGACACATGCGGTTCGCGGGGTTGCCGGAGTGAACGGCTGTCCGGTTGTGGCCCGGCAGAAGTCCGATTGGCCGCATAAAAACCGTTGAAGCCTTTGTGTTGTGGACGGTGGTTGCCCTCAAAGCAAGATCATCCTTCATAGGAATATTGGGTGCGGGAAAGTCGGCAATGGGGCCGACTTGCGCCATAGTGCGCTCGCACCCCAACTTCTGCGACGGGCCCGATGGCTGCCGTTCATCGGCGATGCCTCGAACTTCCGCAGATGGCGCATTTGGTCCTTATCGGCTGCCGCAGAGCCAATCGCTCTCGAGTGCAGGCACTCCAGTGGAGTCCAGACGTTGGATTGGACCCTCGACCTCTACAAAAGCACACTGAGCTTCCAGTCGGGCTACGAAGCGATCGCTTCGGCGAGAAGTCGTCGTTCTCAATCGGGCGACGGGGGGATACATCGGCGAAGACGGCATAAGGGAGATGCGCCAGACCGAGCCGACGGAATGGTCGTAGCCAAGGCCTTGGAGCGCATAGCGCCTGGCCGGGAGGCCGCCGCCAGTCAGACTTACGCAGCGCGTCGTTGAGCGAGGTGGAGACCCGAACGGGCTCGACGAGGGTCCACGGCGGTCACAATGTTGTGGTGGTGATCGCAGTAGACGCGATCCGGCGAAGTTGGCCCAGCACAAAAACGATAACCACCGGGTACTGACGGGTCTTCGCTCACCGGGAAGCGGCATTGATAGAGGCCTAGCTGAATGAGGGGGACATCTCTCGAAGTTAGTCTGATATTTTCAGGCATGATGGTTTCCTAGTTCACAGCAATTGCCGGGTGACGGCCGCAGTGCGACCCGTCAGGGGCGAGCTTCTCTCGTTTGGGAGGCTATGGATCACCATATGGTGTTGGCAGCACCGTCAATGAAGCCCGACGCCCTGCTTCTGAAGCCAATAGTTTGCGACTTAAGGCCACACCCGCAAACGCATTGGCAATCTACCATCTTGTCCCCGAGGCACCCGCCCGCCGCGGTTTGCCGGCTAATTCGTGCCGTGTTCGCTGGAGGTATCACTCCTCTCTGAATCCTGCAGTGAGGCGTGGCGAAATCCGAACTCGCCCCGTAGATGCTTGACGTGGGCTTTCAGCCCGGCCTGACCCATGATCGCCGGCCGTTTTTGCCCTTCGGCGGTGGCCCGGCGTGCTCTTGGACACGCTTCCACAGCCGTTCGCGCATCTCCTGGTTCAAGGTGATGAAAGCCGAACCGGCATATTTTCCGGTACCGGGCTTCGCCAGCAAGGCGAATGCCGCCTTGCCCGGCTCGCGCTCGACGCCCAATAGTTCGTATTCCTGGACTGTGAAGCTCTTCGTCTTTAGCCAATTCGTCGTCGGGCCGCTTCGATACGGGCTGTCGGCGCGCTTCGAGACGATGCCCTCAAGGCCCGCTTGGTCGGCAACATACGCGGCGGTAAGTGCAAAGAGGCTCGCAATCCAAACACCACGCATCACACGCTCGGGCGGTCTGCGCATTGTAAACACCGAGAACGCGTTGGCTTAAGCGCAAATCCTAGGGAACATGCTAGAATGTGCGGCTTCGCTCAACTTGAGCAAATGTCCCCAACGACATCTAGGACGCGCTGATTTCCGCTTCTTGAAAGCTTGTTATCATGATAATTTTCAGTCTCCTCGCTTAAGAATATATAGACATTTCAGTCAAACCGGCGGGGGATGGGGAGGATAGGATGAAACTGTTATCGCTTGTTGTCGTAGCTACGTTTTCACTTGCTATGTCCGCTTGGGCCGAGGATCTACCAAGTAGCGCGAAGAAAGCATCGATGGAAGAATTTAAGACTTTTGCTAATGGGAAAAAGGTAAATGTAATCATATACGACGCTGGAGCTGCCATAACTGCCACTCTTGTCTGGAACTGGAAGAAAAAACAGATCATTGGCGAAGCTTTGGTGAACAACAAAACTAAGATAAAGGTCAAAGTTCCATTGACTTTCGACGGCGACAAGGCCTGTTCACAAGACCAAGGTAAACCAGTTTGTCATCTTATCTACATTGACAACGACAAATTTTACGAGGTGCGCGACGACGGCAAAGTCCACGCGACTTCAACGTTGGTTCAATGAGACGGACCACGTCCGAATGGTTTGGTCGGCGTTTGCACGGACCCGCAAATGCCGGCCCTATTCAGTACGCTTGTCAAGTCTTACGACACCTGCACACTCGCCTCCGACTCGAGAAAACTCACCGCTGCCTTTCGCACCTTGAAGCCTGCCGATGATATGGTTTTGCCTTGGCGCACCATCGTCATCGACGAAACTTAAATAGATGTCGAATGCCCCGTCGGCGGTGATTGTTCCGGCCAACGGCACCATCGCGGAAATTTCCGTTCCATCGATAAAGATTGTCGTTGACTGTTCAGTGTAATCGCAGGCGGAATTACCTGCGCGCCGCGTCAGTGCCCACGCGCCATCAAAAGCCTTTACCTTGACCGGAGCGCAGACACGTTCTGGGATATTCTTGATTGCGCGCAACACCTCTTTCGTCGGCTCCAGGCTGGCAAGCTTCAATCCCCGCTGCTCGGCAAAGGCTTGAAGAGCTTTCCGACTTCCCGGTCCCCATTTGCCGTCTGCCTGTCCGACAAGGCAGCCGACTCGCGTTAGCTCTGTTTGCGTTGCCTTTGTCAACGCGCGCGGATCAGCCAAAGCTTGCGTCACATCTAAATCAGGATGAGCTTCTGCAACCGCCACGCCCGCGATGGAAATCGAGGGGGCTTTGCCACGATCTGTTGCTGCCTGTTCGATCTCGTCGATCTTCAAGCTGGCTAACGCCGCAAAGGCGCCGCTTGGATACTGTCTGAGATAGGCCTCAAAGAAGCGCTTGTCCGTTTTTTCCTTGATGGTCTCCCAATAGGCGACTTCTACGTCCCCTCCTTTCGCACCCGCCGTGACAGCGGTGTTTCCGGACAACGGTTGCAAAATGACGTCGCCCGTCAGCGAGGAGTTGTCCCATGGCACTTGCTTGCCGTCGGTTGCTTCAAGCACATCCCTACGGACGTTGATGAGGTCGCGGGAGATGTCCTGGCCAGGCGTACCAAGATTCTTCAGCAGCGCAGATGTGAACGGCGAGTTCCTTCCCTCGCCGTCCAGCGCAACGTTCCCGGGCTGCGTTGCAAAGGCTATGAGCGATCCAACGCCCGTGCCTAGCTTTGCCAAGCCCCGACCGACCGTCCCTGATCGCGTACCCATCGAGCGCCCAAGGTTCTGTGAGAAAGGACTGTCCCGGCAAGCATCCAAAAATACCAGGTTGACCTTCGTGGTTCGCTCCATGGCCGACAAGACGAGGTCCATGGGCACGGCTTCGAAGTCGAGGTCGTTATATGTGGATAGCCGCGCATCAACGGGAGCCATGTAGTTGGTGCCGTTCACCTGGACGCCATGGCCGGCATAGAAGAGAAGCGCCATGTCGGCACCATCCAGCTTGCCGATGAAATCTCGAACCGTGCCGCGCATCCCGCTCAGATCGAGGTCCTCGCCTGCAACCACCTCAAAGCCCAACGCCTGCAGTTTTGCGGTCATATCCACCGCATCATTTTTTGGATTGGAAAGTGGAACCGCGTATCTATAGGCAGAATTACCGATGACCAGCGCGACGCGCCGTTCTGCCCACGCTTGGGCGCTCAGCGAAACTAGAAGAAGCGCAATGGCGAAGCGAAGCGCCATCATGGCTGTATATCCTTAGTCTCGGCTCATTCAGCGGGTTCACCAGTCGATAGACTGGACAAAACCGGAGCAATCTTGCGAGACTGAGCCCGGTGCTTCGCAGTGTCAAGTCCAACGGATAGTCGGTAGTGGATCAGTTTGAAATCTGACGCTGCGCTTTTTACCGGGCGCCGTTCTTCCTCAGCTCTGGGCATATTTGTCAGTTCTTCGGCATTTGGGGTGGCACAAGTTGAACGTATGGCGTCGTCGGTTCCTTATCAGGGCGAATGCGGCTGGGGGCCGGCTTCCCGTGTTTGCCGAGCGACCTAATGTATTGATAGAGCGATTGCATATCGCTCTCCTCCATCGCTCGAAGATTGTACCAAGGCATCGGTGGAGACGTTCTAATGCGCTTCAGCATCCCTACGAATCCACGCTCGCTCATTACCGAAGCATCTATCCGAAGATTGGTCGCATAGGTCGTGCCCCAAGGACCGCGCCAACCGACCGAGTTGCCCATTAAAGCCTTTCAGGATCAATCTTGCCTTCTGTTTCGCTGTAGCCTTCGGTATGGCAATCGTGACACCCGCCGATGATTGATACCTGCAACCCTCGTTCGACCGATACTTCGCCTTGAGCGAAGGCTGCAATTGGCATCGTGAGACCGGTTAATAGGAAAAACAGGCTTGTGACACGCATCCTTCCCTCCCATGCGTTCCGCTAAGCATATATGAGCCAACGTCCGAAGGCGACGGCCGCGTCGAGGCCCTCAAATTTCAAACTGACCCACTACCGGACAGTCCAACGGACTTAGCGAAGGGCCTACCGCTAGCCCTCACTTCGCCGGCGGTCTATGCTGTGTAAACTCACGCCGATAGACACCGAAACGGATTGCACGCAGCTTGGCCGTCTTCACGCCGATCGGAAAGGTTCAAAAAGGGCGCCTTCTCGCATCGCTCGGATTCTTTTTCATTCTGGGAGCCTGCATTGCCACATTCTCTCCCTCGGGCGAGAAACTGCTGCGCGACGTCTTGATGACGACCATCTCGCCCTTCGTTGCGCCCCCGACAGACATCGTGATCGTGACGATCACAGAGCAGACCTTGGAAAGATTTCCCTATAGATCGCCGCTGGATCGGGGTGCCTTGGCCGACCTCGTGCAGAGAATCGATAAAGCTCATCCGAGAACAATAGGCATTGACTTGCTTTTCGATCAGCCAACCGAGGCGGAGAAGGATCGGCGCCTGGCTGAGGTTATCGAGGCGGCCGAAAGTCCCGTAATTGTCGCATCTGCATCACACGAGGACGACCTTACCGACAAGCAACTGTCGTACCTTAGTCGCTTCGCGCCAAGCGCCATCCGCGGACTGGCGGCCCTGTCTCATGATAGGGTCGACGGGGTTGTGCGGGAAGAATTTCCAGGGCGCCTGGTGAATGGCAACTGGCAACCTAGCTTTGCATCAGCGCTCGCGCAGACCGCCGGCATATCGGCATCGCAGGCTGCGGAGAAGATGGTCTACTATCGGGCTACAGGCATTCATCCGGCACGATTTACAATATATCCGGCGCACGCCGCCGCTTTCGCGCCCCCGGCCTGGTTCGCCGGGAAGTTCGTTTTGATCGGCGTTGACCTCCCGCTGCAGGATCGTCATGCAACCCCCTTTGCCGTGCTGAACGGCTCTGTTGCCGGAGCGCTGCCGGGTGTCGTTATTCATGCCAATGCGCTGGCGAGATTGATCAAGGGCGACAAAATCATTACGCCAGAGGCGGTGGCGGCGTTTGCGCCCTTCGTTCTCGCGACGGCGCTCTGCATCTGGGTCGCTTGGCTCCGCATATCAGTGTTGGTGAAACCTGTGGTCATCATCGGCGCAGTCGTTTCGGTTTTGATCTTAGAAGCAACCGCGTTTGCCAAGGCCGGAATTCTGTTACCTATGGTCGCGCCGTCGATGCTGCTGCTAGGGCTCTCCGGATTCGTCGCAATTCTGGCATGGCACCGGGACTCGAAAGAAAGGCGTTTCGTCCAGAACGCGTTCTCTCAGTATCTCAGCCCGGCAGTCGTGGCAGAGCTAGTCAGCAAGCCGGCGTCACTGCGCCTCGGCGGATCCGAACGCTTGATAACGTGCGTGTTCACCGACCTTGAGGGATTCACCAGTTTGGGCGAACGGACGGAACCAGAGGTATTTGCTACGGTTCTGAATGAATACCTCGAGGCGGTTTGTGGTCTCTTCATTGAACATGGCGCCACGATAGACAAACTAATAGGCGATGCAGTCATTGGTTTTTTTGGCGCACCGGGTGTGCAGGAGGACCAAGCCGAAAGGGCCCTAAAACTAACGCTTGCTACCGTCGCGATGTCTCGAAGATTTCGGACAGATCTAAAGTCTAGAGGCCATGACGTTGGCGTCACTCGTATCGGCGTCCATCGAGGACCTGCAGTTGTCGGAAATTTTGGGGGCAATCGATTCTTCAACTACACGGCCATGGGCGATACGGTGAACACCGCTGCCAGGCTCGAAGGCGCGAACAAGTTTCTAGGTACCGTGAACTGCATCAGCGAGGAGGTGGCGAACTCTTCCGATGACTACCTGCTTCGGCCGTCCGGTGTGTTGTGTCTGAAAGGCAAGACTGAGTGGATCTCAGCCTTCGAGTTGCTGGAAGACGGGCGTATGAATCGCGAGATGGTGGAGGCTTACTCGCAAGCTTACTTGCTGATGTCCGCGCGCGACAAGACTGCCGCTGCTGCCTTTGCATCGCTGGCCATTCAATATCCCAACGATGGCCTCGTTGCTTATCACCTTGGGAGACTGAAGCAGGGTGAGGCTGGCGATAGGATCTATCTTGAAGGCAAGTAAAACAAGCGTATGGTTGAACGTGCGTCATGTATCGGCAACCCAAAATCATTTTCCTACTGGCTGCGGCCATCGCAGCAGTTGGTTCCTGCTCGAGCGCTCTTGCGGCCAGCGAGTATGTCGTTGTCGCTGTCGATCCTCCCGCGGACAGCCCTCAGCTCGGCAAACTGTTCAGACTGGGCGACCTCGTGCATATCGAGGGTGGATCGACTGTCACTTTGATGGGTGACGATGGCTCGGTCACTGCGTTGCCGGGACCCGCGGATATTGTGGTGACCGACGACGCATCGGATTCTGGATCAACGTCTAACGGGGCGGCAGGCGCTTCTTCGAGTTTGACTGCGATTTCGGATCTATTGGGGAATGCCACTGGTCAGCTCCAAACCATAGGTGGATCTCGTGGCGTTTCCGACACGACGGCCGCCACCTTGGAACCTTGGATGGTGCCGGTCGAAAATGGTCTGACAGGCTGCGTTTATGACCTCAAACTGGAGCTTTGGCGCCCACCGGGGCACAGGGCGGATGTTTCGGTTGCCTATAATGAAGAGTCGCTGGCGACAAGCTTGGTCTGGGACAAGGATACCCCAATTTTGGCAATTCCCGGAAACGTGCCACCGGATCTTCGATCCGTTGGGTTGGTGATCGACCATAAGTCATTTCGAATGCCTATCGTGCATTTGCCCACCGGCTTCAGCCCGTCGGATCATGTGGGACTGTATGCCTGGATGATAGGAAGCGGTTGTCTTCTTCAGGCATCCGCCCTGATCCGGAACTTGGCTAACCGATAGACCACCAGGGGTGGTCACTTCACGGCACACTGGAAGCGGTAGAGGCGCGCCTTCGCGTCAACCACCGCCATATCGAGCCAACTTCTCGATGGCGCGCTAAGGAAAGCGATCGCCTTGTGCCCAGCGGGTACGCCGACTGAAAGTTTGCGGCGCACGAATTTAACGCTTTCGTTGACGTAGACTTGGACGGTTGCCGAATAGCGGCTGAAGTAGATATGCACGTGGCAAAACGTCGTGCTCTGTTGCGAGGCTATGCTGGATCAGGGGGTCCGTCCAGAAGAGTTCTTCCTGCAGAACCGGCGATCTCGAGATGCCACCGACCCTCCGCATGCCCCCTCGGAACGCTGGAAGAGGGATGGTGCGTCGCACAAAAATATTGCAATGCACTATAAATGCCGTAACGTCAGTTTCGTAAATGAACGAGACGGCTTTTGTGAAAGGCCGTCCACCGGAAAGGATGGAAACTATGGCCAAGACTGCTGACACCGTTGAAAATACCGCATTCCCCACCTTCGACGCGTCGAAGGCTGCCGACCAGGTCCGCGCTGTCGCCGAAAAGGGCGTCGAGCAGTCGAAAGAAGCCTATGCGAAATTTGCGTCAGGCACCGAGACGACCCAGAAGGCTCTGCAGTCGAGCTTCGAAACCGCCAAGACCGTCGGCAACGAGTTGTCGCTGAAGACAATTGCTGCTCTGCGCGCCAATGCCGAAGCCGGCTTCTCGCACCTCGAAGCCCTGGTTGCCGTGAAGTCGCCGTCCGAGTTCATCGAACTGCAGACTGCCTTCTTGCGCACGCAGCTCGAAAAGACCGTCGAGCAGGCCAAGGAATTTCAGGCCGTGACGACCAGGGCTGCCGAAGATGTATCAAGGCCGATCAAGGATGTCGTTGAAAAGGCGATGAAAGATCTGAAAGTCGCCTAATTGAGTCTAAGCGATCGGAAATAACCGCGAAACAACACCTTCTCCAGCCGGTCTTTTTCCTTTTGGCTGGATGCTCTTTGGTGCCTACGTTGCCATGGCGGTGCGGGCATGGCTCTCTCGGCTGCGATCATCCGCACAATCTGACGGCGGCGAGCGACGAGCCCGGCCAGGGCCTCGGCTTCGGTGCCGCGCAACGGGCACTTGCCGCTTGCTCGACCCAACGAAGGCAGCGTTACGGCAGCATCGGTGGTGTCGGTCCTGGCCCGCTTGCCGAGCGCATTGGCGTAGGCTGTCACCTGCCCCGGATTGACCACGACAACCGCCAGGCTAGACTAGCACCCTGTCAAAAGCGGCAACGGCTAAGCGCGATATCCTGCCCCATTCTTGGCACGTCGAGCCTTGACATTCGCCTGCGGCAAATTCAGCTGGGCCTTCGTTGCACGGATGGCGGTGCGACGCGGCCTTTCATCTGTGAGCGGCAGCGCGGACGCCGTCAAACGGCAGAAACTTCAAATCCATCATGTTGGCTCATTGCCAAAGCACCGCTTCAAGACAACAATGACCTCGACGCCGGCGCGCCAGACGCGCACAAAAAGAGCGTTGGAGGAAATGGAGGAGGAAGCCGCTGGCCAAGTCACGGACGCGCTATGCATGCGGCGTTTCGGTGCTCACGACCGACGAATCTGACGCGGATGCGTTCGCCCGGGCGGTGGCAGCGGAAGCAGCGGCCATTGACGCCGGGTTTGCCCTCCTGTTTTTCTCGCAGAGCCTCATAGAGGCCGTCACCCTGTCGGAAGCGCTGAAGACCCACGCGCCGGCGCTCCACTATGCCGGCTGCTCGACAGCCGGTGAGATAACGCCCAAGGGGCTGGAGGAAGGCCAGATCCTGGCTATGCTGCTTCCCTCCGTATCGTTTTCGGCAGCCAGCACCATGATCGAAAATCTGTCCTCATTGGGCATGGACGGGATTACCGGCGAAGTCGAGGCGCTGAGGCGTTCATTACACGAGCGCCTCGGGCACGAGCGGGCCGACACCACTTTCGCGCTCTGCTTGATCGACGGCCTGTCTTATGCCGAAGAAGCGGTGACCTCCGCCATCCATTGGGGGCTCGACGACATCCCACTGATCGGTGGGTCGGCTGGCGATGATTTGAAATTTGAGACAACACGGCTGATCTCGAACGGCAAAGTGACCTCCGACAGCGCCATCATCGTGCTGGTCACCACGGAAATTCCTTTCCACGTGTTCAAGACCGACAATTTCGTTCCCACCGACGAGAAGCTGGTGGTGACGGCATCCGATCCCGACCACCGCATCGTGCGCGAATTCAACGCCACCATTGCCGCCGAGGAATATGCCGCCTCGGTCGGCGTCGTCGCGCAGATGCTGACGCCACTGAGTTTTGCCTCGCACCCGGTGGTGGTGAAAGTCGGCGGCGAATTTTACTGCCGTTCAATCCAGAAGATGCACGCGGACGGCTCGCTGTCGTTCTTCTGCGCCATCGACGATGGTGTCGTGCTTGCCGTCGCCCAGCCTAAGGACATGGTCGAGGCGACCCGCGCCGCGCTCAGCGACGTCAGCGAAAGGCTTGGCGGCATTGACCTGATCCTCGGTTTCGACTGCGTGCTGCGCCGGCTCGACGCGCGCAATCGGCAGGTCTATCGCGAGATTTCGGAACTCTACAAGGTCAACAACGTCCTCGGCTTCGGCACCTATGGCGAACAGTACCGTTCGATGCATCTGAACCAGACCTTCACCGGCATCGCCTTCGGTGAACGCAATCCGGCCGAAGCGGCGGAGTAGGAAATCCGGGATGCCGCTCAGGAACATCGACGACCTGGAAAGGCTGAAGAAGATCAACGCCGCGCTGATCAGCCGCGTCGAGCGTTCCATGGACCAGCAAGGCAATGCCTTTTCGCTGTTCCAGACCGCCATTTCGCTTGAGAGCCGGGTGCGCAGCCGCACCGAAGAGCTGCATTCGACCTTGCGCCGGCTGGAGCAGTCGAACATCGACTTGAACGCAGCCAAGGAAAACGCCGAGCTGGCGAACCTGTCCAAGACCAGGTTCCTGGCGGCCGCCAGCCATGACGTGCTGCAGCCGCTGAACGCCGCGCATCTGTCGGTCTCGGCGCTTGCTGAAGTACAGACCAGCGAGGAAGGCAGAAAGCTGGTCCGCCAGGTCGAGCGATCGCTGGAGACGATGGAGGACCTGCTCCGCACCTTGCTCGACATTTCCAAGCTCGATGCCGGCGTCGTGCAGCCCGACATCACCGATGTCAGCCTGGAGACGCTGTTTTCGTCTCTGCGCTCGGATTTTCAGCCGGTCGCGGAGATGAAGGGGCTGACGCTGAAGTTCCGGCCGGTCGATGCGCTCGTTCGTTCGGACCGAACCTTGCTGCGCCGCATCCTGCAGAACATCCTGTCCAATGCACTGCGCTATACCCGCTCGGGCGGCGTGTTGGTCGGCACCAGGCATCGCGGCGACACGATCCGCATCGACGTCGCCGATACCGGCTGCGGCATCCCCGACGACCAGCGCGAGGCGGTATTCGAGGAATTCCATCGCGGCGTGATCCCGACGGATGCCGGGCTTGCCGCCGGCGGGCTGGGGTTGGGGCTGGCCATCGTGCGCCGCATCGCCGCGGCACTCGGCCATCCCGTCACGTTTTCGTCGAAGGTCGGACATGGCACGATTTTCCATATCGACGTTCCGGTCGGGATCGGCGACACGGCCGATCCAATCGCCAGCACCGTCGACATGGAGCGGCCGCGCGGCTACGGTCTGTTCGGCACAAGGGTGCTGCTGGTCGAGAACGACATCGACGTGCTGCAGGCGATGACCTCCCTGCTCGAGCGCTGGCAATGCCTGGTGCGCCCCGCCACCTCGACCGGTGACGCGCTCGACTTGCTTGGCGATACCGACTGGTTGCCAGATATTGTCATAGCCGACCAGCATCTCGACGGCGGCGACCTCGGCACCACCACAATCGCCGAGGTCCGTGATTGTCTCGGTCGCGCCGTGCCGGCGCTGATCGTCACCGCCGACGGCTCGGAAAGTGTCGCCAAGGCCGCCCGCGCCGCCGGCATCGAGCTGATGCGCAAGCCGCTGAAGCCGGCCCAACTGAGGGCGTTGCTGGCGCATCTGCTGGCTTAGAGAATGGCTAACGCGATCCTCGATTACTTGGGAAAACCGGCGTCATCTCTTTTGACGTCACCGCCTTTTGAATCCTGGAAATTCAAACGAACTGTAGATCATGATCTTCCGGAAATCCGCATAGATTACGTTTCTGCGCGTCACAAATTTTCCTTCATCTGCGATCGCGATGAAAAAATAGACACCATATTCATAGAGGCTGACAATTTGGATCGAGACCTCCTTGATATCCCCTTTTCATCCAGTCGCAACGACGTGCTGAATATCTTTGGCGTGCCCTCAAAAAGCGGCGCGGCACGGAGAGATCCTTTTTTGGGTGAATACGGCCCTTGGGACCGCTTCGACGAGGCGCATCATTCAATACATATCTCATATCACGCTCATGCAAACCGGATAACAAGGGTGACGCTTATGCGCGCCGACGCGGTGCGGTGACTATGCCGGGCATGCCCATGCGCGACTGAGGGGGCCCCGGGAAACCCACAATGACAGTGCAGTTCTACGGCACCTTCGACTTGCCCGTCGGAAGGGAAGACATAACTGACAACCTCCCCGAGGGATCGCCGCCTACTTAGTTTAAAGAATCAATGCCGGCGGCACCCTTCAATTCTCTATTGCGAATATCGAAGCGGAGAAAAGCCAAATGCAGATTTCGATGTTCTTAGAACGTTTATGATCGAGTTTTGTCGAAACAATTTCATAGATGTCGAGCGGATTTTTGAGAGAAAATTTGGCGACGTAATGTGTGTTGGCGTTTCGTCGCGGACTACAGATCAAACCTTATTGGCCTGGTATTTGTCGAATGGAAACGATTTTGCATTCGTGACCTACCTCGCGCAAGGCGAGGAATACGATCTCATCGATGAGGTAGGCGAAACGAGAGAAATCATTTCGTCTATATCATTCGGATAGGGAGCAGCAGATCAAACGCCTTTGAGACATTCACCTGATCGCAGCGCCTTGCTGCTTCGTTTGCAGGGGCATCGGCACCGACCCCTCAAAACCCCGCCGGATCGCGAAACAGCTCGGCATTGTCGAGCTTTGAGACCTCGATCACCGCCTGTGTGCGGCTGTAGACGTTGAGCTTGCGCAGGATTTCCGAGACATGCGCCTTGACGGTGGTCTCGCCGACCTGCAGCTCGTAGGCAATCTGCTTGTTGAGCAGGCCCTGGCGCAGCATCTGCAGCACCTTGAGCTGCTGCGGCGTCAGCGTGGCCAGGCGCTGCACCATCTCGGCGCGGTCGGTGCTGTCGGCGTCGCGCGGCCGGCCTTCATAAGTCTCGGGAACATAGATCGCGCCTTCCATCACCGAGCGGATGGCGGCCGCAAGGTCGCTCTTGCGCGCCGATTTCGGGATGAAGCCGGCCGCACCGTAGGACAGCGCCTCGGAAATGATCTTCGGTTCCTCATAGCCGGAGACGATGACCACCGGCAGGCGCGGATAACGCGTCCTGAGCTGCAGCAGCCCGTCAAACCCATGCACGTCGGGCATACTGAGATCGAGCAGCGCCAGGTCGAACGGCTTGGCATCCGTCAGAAGCTCGAGCGCCTCGGCAATCGAGCGTGCCTCGACCGTGTCGACTTCCGGATAGGCCATCTGCACGGCGCTGTGCAGTGCCTCGCGAAACAGCGGATGGTCGTCAATGATCAGGAACCTGGCGCGATCGGTCATCAGCTTCATTTCGGTTTGGTCTGGCCTAGAATAGTCCTGCAACCATGGCCAGCTTATTGGCAAATAGTACATTGCCATCTTGGCCGGCTAAAGCAGAATGTGCCCATGATTTCCGCGGCGCCACGCGGCAGATGTGGCCGTTCTGAAATGCAATGCCTTGCCCGGTGGCCCAAATCGGCCGAATGTGCCGGCGACAGATCCATTGAAACAGAGACAGGTCGTGACCGACTTCCGGCTTCGCGTGACAGCCAGTGACCGCCGGCTTTCGCACTGTTGCCGGCCGCCACACGACGCTTCCCCGACGCCCGCCTTATTCGCGGCCGCGCCGATGGTATCGGCTGGTCTGGGGTCGCGCTGGTATACGGGCTGGTTCCTGGACAAAACGCAGTAAGCTGATGGTGCCGCCGTTCACGCCAGGCGCTCGATAATCGTGCTGGTAAGGAGCACCACCTTGCCGCCATCGCGCTTTGGGCGCGACTTTGCCCGCGATATCCAAGCTAGTCGACGATCTGGGCCGCGCCAAGCCAGAACCAACTGATCGCAGTCGCTGATCTTGAAGAGCCATACGATCCGGTTGGACCAATTTCAGCGTATTCCCGTTGAGCCCAGCGCCCCCCGAGGCTGACAGCACGTCAGCAATGACTTACGAAGCGTGTCCGTCTACGCGCTCGCCTGCGTTCGTTCCAACGCCTGGGACCGGGCGATTTCGTCCGGCCCCAAAGATAGTGTCTGATCAGTCGTTAGGCCGGCAACGCGCCGGATCTCTTGGCCGTCCAGGTGGCGATATAGTCCATCAGTCCTGGATTGAGGCAATCATAAGGTTCGAGCCCGATCGACTTCAGCTGTGACCTTATGCCGTCCATGCGGCTCGGATCGACACCGGACTCGATGATCGACGAGACAAAGGCGGTGAAGCCCGGCGGCGCCCAGCCGTCTTCCTGGAAGCGCTCGGGATGGATGAAGGACAGCCCCTTGAACGCGTGGTCGCGCTCGACCGGGCCGTGCATGTGGACGCCGCAGCCGGTGCAGGCATGGCGCAGGATCAGCGCGCCCGGATCGACGATCTTCAGCTTGTCGCCGTTTTCGGTCACCGTCACGTCGTTTGTACCGGCAACCGCCACGACCGAGAACAGCGCGCCTTCCGGCTTCCAGCATTTGGTGCAGCCGCAGGCATGGTTGTGAGCGATCTGGCCCTTGACCTTCACCTTGACCGGGTTGCTGGTGCAGGCGCAGACCAGCGTGCCGCCGGCAAAGTCGGCCTTTTCCCGTGGCAGTCCATTGTCGATTTTAGGATGCAGTTTTTCCGGCATTTTTGTCTCCTCCCTGGTTGAACATCTGCATTTTTCGGCCGTTGGCTGGTTAGCCGACGGCTTTCTCCTCGTCAGTAAACCACCACGCTCCTGATCGACTTGCCTTCATGCATCAGGTCAAAGCCCTTGTTGATGTCCTCGAGCTTCAGCGTGTGGGTGATCATCGGATCGATCTCGATCTTGCCGGCCATGTACCAGTCGACGATCTTCGGCACGTCGGTGCGGCCGCGCGCGCCGCCAAAGGCGGTGCCCATCCAGGTGCGGCCGGTGACCAGCTGGAACGGCCGCGTCGAGATCTCCTGGCCCGCGCCGGCAACGCCGATGATGACCGACTTGCCCCAGCCGCGATGCGAGGCTTCCAGCGCCTGCCGCATGACTTTGGTGTTGCCGGTGCAGTCGAACGTGTAGTCGGCGCCGCCGATCTGGTCGGCGCCGCGCTTGGTCATGTTGACGAGATGGGCCACGACATCGCCGTCGATCTCCTTCGGATTGACGAAATGCGTCATGCCGAATTTCTCGCCCCATTCCTTCTTGTCGTTGTTCAGGTCGACGCCGATGATCATGTCGGCGCCGGCAAGGCGCAGGCCTTGGATGACGTTGAGGCCGATGCCGCCGAGGCCGAACACGACCGCCGTCGCGCCTTGCTCGACCTTGGCCGTGTTGATGACAGCGCCGATGCCGGTGGTGACGCCGCAGCCGATGTAGCAGATCTTGTCGAACGGGGCGTCGGTATTGACCTTGGCCACCGCGATCTCGGGCAGCACGGTGAAGTTGGAAAAGGTCGAGCAGCCCATGTAGTGGAACAGCTTGTCCTTGCCGATCGAGAAGCGCGAGGTGCCGTCCGGCATCAAGCCCTGTCCCTGCGTGGCGCGGATGGCGGTGCACAGATTGGTCTTGCGCGACAGGCAGGACGGGCACTGCCGGCATTCCGGCGTGTAGAGCGGGATGACATGGTCGCCCTTCCTGACCGAGGTGACGCCCTTGCCGACGTCGACGACGATGCCGGCGCCCTCATGGCCGAGGATCGCCGGAAACAGGCCTTCCGGGTCGGCGCCCGACAGCGTGAACTCGTCGGTGTGGCAGATGCCGGTTGCCTTGATCTCGACCAGCACCTCGCCATCGCGGGGACCTTCGAGGTCGACCTCCATGATCTGCAGCGGCTTTCCGGCGGCAACGGCGACAGCGGCGCGCGTTTTCATCAGGCAATCCTCCCATGACGACCCATAGAGTTTCTCATTCCGCCATTGCTGCGGATGAGACCGCAATACGCTCATTCATCGCCGTATCCCCGCGAAAAGGAATAGGACTAAAGCAGACACGTAAGTCCACTTGCGGGGCTTTGATAAATCTTGTGGCGTCCGCTAAGCTCATTGTGGGCACCTTGAATTCGCGCTGGTCCGGGAACAATCGGACTTTAGTGCAAGAATGGGCAGTTTTATCGATGACGAGCGCGGTGCCAGGCACTCTCGCGGCCTTTTTGTGCTTTTTTTTCCAGACCGCCAACGTTACAGGCGTGATGGCCCAGGAAGTGACGGGCAAGCAACCGGTCGCAGCCGACAGGCCGGAAAGAAAGATAACCGAAATCAGAATAGGTTATTTGCGGGCCTACGCGCCGCAACTGGCGCTTTCCCTGCTGGACCTGCCGCCACGCGACGAAGGTGTCGCCGGCGCCAATGTGGCGATCGGCGACAACAACACGACAGGAAAGTTCCTCAGCCAGAAATTCAGCCTCGACATAGCCGAGGTCAAGCCGGACGCCGACGCGGTTCAGGCGTTCAACGATCTGATTGCCAAAGGTGACCGCTATGTTGTCGCTGACCTCTCGGCCAGGCAATTGCTGTCGATCGCCGACATCGCCCGCGACAAGGGCGTTCTGGTCTTCAATGTCGGTGCCACAGACGACAGCCTGCGCGAGGAAGACTGCCGCATAAACATCTTCCATGTGGCGCCGACACGAAGCATGCTGGCTGACGCGCTGGCGCAGTATCTCGTGGTAAAGAAATGGCCGAATTGGGTGCTGCTCTATGGTTCGCATGAGCGGGATCATCTCTATGCGGCCGCGTTGCGCCGCGCGGCGGCTCGCTTCGGCGGTCAGATCGTCGCCGAGAAGGAGTTCAAAGACACTGGCACGGCGCGCCGCACCGACACCGGCGCCACGCAGATACAGCAGCAGATTTCCGTGTTCACGCAGGATCTGCCGGAGCATGATGTGGTGCTTGTCGCCGATGAGAGCGAGGTGTTCGGAACCTATGTGCCCTACCGCACCTGGACACCGCGGCTGGTCGCTGGCACGGCCGGTCTTGTCGCATCGTCCTGGCATCCCGCGAGCGAGCAATGGGGTGGCATTCAAATGCAAAGCCGTTTCCTGAGGACGACCGGCCGGCGAATGCTGTCCAAGGATATGTCGGCCTGGACGGCGGTGCGGGCGGTGGGCGAAGCCAGCACACGGACCAATGGCGACGATCCGAAGAAGATCAGCGACTACATCCGCTCGGACGATTTCTCGGTCGCCGCCTTCAAGGGACAGAAGCTGACCTTCCGCAAGTGGAACCATCAGCTTCGCCAGCCAATCCTGCTCGGCGACACCAAATCCGTGGTCTCGACATCGCCACAGGAGGGTTATCTCCACCAGATCTCCGAGCTCGATACGCTCGGCGTCGATCAGCCGGAAACGAAATGCGTCCTTAAGTAGAACCAATCGGGAGGAATTTTCGTGCAGAGACGAGCTTGCGCACTCGCCATTCTCGGCTTCATGGCCAATCCGGCGTGGGCTTACACCGTGTATGTCTCCAACGAGAAAGACAATACGATAACGGTCGTCGACACGGCGACCATGCAAGTGGTGAAGACCGTCGAAGTCGGCCAGAGGCCGCGCGGTATCACCATCTCGCATGACGGCAAGTTCATCTATTTGTGCGCCAGCGATGACGATACGATCGAAATCATCGATACCGCGACGCTGCAGATCGTTGGCACGCTGCCATCAGGCCCCGATCCCGAACTGTTCGTGCTTTCGCCCGACGGCAAGACGCTCTACGTCGCCAACGAGGACGACAATCTCGTCACCGCGATCAACGTGGAGAGCAAGCAGGTCATGACCGAGATTCCCGTCGGGGTGGAGCCTGAGGGCATGGCCGTCAGTCCCGATGGCAAAACCATGGTCAACACCTCCGAAACCACCAGCATGGCGCATTTCATCGACACCGACAGCCATGAGGTGACCGACAACGTCCTGGTCGACACGCGTCCGCGCTTTGCGCAATTCAAGCCCGACGGATCCCAGATCTGGGTCAGTGCCGAAATCGGCGGCACCGTGAGCGTCATCGACAGTCTCAAACGCGAGGTGGTGAAGAAGATCCAGTTCGCGATTGCGGGACTGCGGCCCGAAACCATCCAGCCGGTCGGCATCGCAATCAGCGCGGACGGCAAGAAAGCCTATGTCGCGCTCGGCCCAGCGAACCACGTCGCCGTCATCAACACCGAAACCTACGAGGTGGAAAAATACATCCTGGTCGGCCAGCGCGTCTGGCATCTCGACTTCACCCCCGATCAGAGGACGCTGATCACCACCAACGGCAATTCCAACGACATCACCTTCATCGACACGGCGACGGACGAGCCGGTTCAATCGGTTACGGTGGGCCAGCAGCCTTGGGGCGTGGCCATATCGCCCCACTAGACCGCAGCAATGATCAGGGAGACCGACGTGATGAATATTTGCCGCAGGGATGTTGCAAGTGCACTAGATAACCAGCGCGCCCCGAAGGAGCCAGCGGCATGCAGCATGTGAGGACAAGCGGAGCTGGAGATGAGCTGGCAGCGCTCGATGTTGCCGGCATCAGCCATTCCTATGGTCCGAAGCGAGCGCTCCAGGACGTCTCATTCTCGATCGCGCCGGGAACCTTCACCGTTCTGCTCGGCCTCAATGGGGCCGGCAAGACAACTTTGTTCTCACTGATCAGCCATCTTTACGGCACCCGCCGCGGATCGATCCGCATCTTCGGCCATGACGTCAGCCGCGCTTCGGGCGAAGCGCTCAGGCGTGTCGGCATCGTATTCCAGGCACGCACACTCGACCTCGACCTCAGCGTCCACCAGAACCTCTCCTACCACGCCTCGCTGCATGGCATTGGCGGCCACCAAGCCCGGCAGCGCATTGCCGCGCTGCTCGATACAGTCAACATGCAGGGCCGTCAGCATGACAAGGCACGCAGTCTTTCCGGCGGCCAAATGCGGCGCATCGAGATCGCGCGGGCGCTGCTCCACCGCCCTTCCCTGCTGCTGCTCGACGAGGCGACGGTCGGTCTCGACATCCAGTCGCGTGCGGGCATTCTGGCCACCATCCGCAAACTCGTCGAAACCGAGGGCATCGGTGTGCTGTGGGCGACGCATCTGATCGATGAGGTCGAAGACGGCGACCATGTCGTCGTGCTGCGGCAGGGCGACCTGGTTGCCAAGGGTAAGGTGGCCGATGTCGTTGCGACGAGCGGTGCCAGTTCGATCCGCGACGCCTTTTCCAGGCTCAACCGCATCGAAACAAGCGGCATCGCGGAGATGTCGCCATGAGCGCTCCCGCAATGCCCGCAAAAGTCGCAGCCCTCACGCCGGTGAAGTTCGAACAGTTTGGGCTCCACCACTACCTCGTTTGCCTCAAAGGGATCGTCGTGCGGGAGTGCCTGCGCTTCCTGCATCAGCGCGAGCGCTTTATATCCTCGCTGGTTCGGCCGCTCGTCTGGCTGTTCATTTTTGCCGCCGGATTCCGGCAGGTGCTCGGCGTATCGATCATCCCGCCCTACAAGACCTACGTGCTCTACGAGGTCTACATCACGCCGGGCCTGTGCGGCATGATTCTGCTGTTTTCGGGCATGCAGTCTTCGCTGTCGATGGTCTATGATCGCGAAATGGGCAACATGCGCACCCTGCTGGTCAGCCCCTTCCCGCGATGGTTTTTACTGATCTCGAAGATGCTCGCCGGTGTCGCCGTGTCAATCGCGCAGGTTTACGCGTTCCTGATCGTTGCCTGGTTCTGGGGCGTGAAGGCGCCGCCGCTTGGCTATCTCACCGTGCTGCCGGCGCTGTTCCTGTCAGGCATGATGCTGTGCGCGCTCGGCATGCTTCTGTCCTCAATGATCAAGCAGCTCGAAAACTTCGCTGGCATCATGAACTTCGTCATCTTTCCCGGCTATTTCGCTTCTCCGGCACTCTATCCCTTGTGGCGTATCCAGGAGGCTAGCCCCCTGCTCTACAAAATCTGCCTCGCCAATCCATTTACTTATGCCGTCGAACTGATCCGCTTCGCCTTCTACGGCCAGGTTGACTGGCTGTCGCTGGGCGTCGTTGCCGGCTGCACGCTGCTGTTCCTTGCCGCCGCCATCATCGCCTACGACCCTTCGCGCGGCCTGATGACCCGCAAACAGGACACGGGAGGAAATGCCTGATGGCGCGAATGATCCATGTTCGCAGTCTGGCTCTGGTCGCCATGCTCGCGCCAGGCGTCAACGCCATGGCAGCCAACCCCGATCCGGACTGGCCCTGCATGCAGCGCAAGGTGCCGCAACTCTCGCTCGGCCAGATCTGGAGCGGACCGGACCTTCCTTCAGCCGCGAAGGACTGGTCGAAGGACCCCACCATCTCCGCCCTGATCGAGGAAGTGTCGGCTCGCCGGATGCCGATTGCGGAAGCTCAAAAGAAGATCAGGGATTTCGCGGCCTCCTTGCCGGCCGAGCAACGTGCACCCAAAATGGCGATGATGGTGCAAGGCATGTTCGACCACCTGGACGCCGAGCGTTCGCAGGTGATCTCCGGTATTTCCCGCTACGCCCACAAGCAGCTCGAAATGGCCGCCGCGTTGCGCAAGGAAGCGTCCGAGGTCGATGCATTGCGGGCAAAGCCGGATGCAGATCCCGAAGAGATCGATCGGCGAACCGAACAGCTGACATTCGCAACGCGAATTTTCAATGAACGCGTCCAATCACTGACCTACGTCTGTGAAGTGCCGACGATAATCGAGCAGCGGCTTTATCAATTGTCCAAGGCCGTCTCGGAAACGCTCGCCGCGAAGAAATAGAACCTCATTCGATCCTCGCGGCGGATATCACGATCCACGGCCGGGCAGCACGCGCCAGCGCTGAACGAAATAACCGGGATGCGTCTCGATCCACTGGGCGACCAGCGATTGCGCCTGCATGAAGGCGGTCCCGGGATTCATCGCCAGGCCGTCCACCATCTGTTCGCGTTGTTCACAGGTCTGCGGCACAGCCGTCAGACAGACCATCATAACGAGCGTGTAAAGCATTACCCCTTGTCCCCATCGATCCCGAACCCCATGCCCGGGAGGTTTCCGTGATTCTGACCAGTCTGCAGGGGTCGCACATACAGATCGCTTACGGGTGTGAAAGGACGTGGCCCCCGCTCTTTCGCGCCGCAACATAACATGGCGCTAATCTAACGCCAACGACCGCAGGGCGTTCTGCAGAGCAATCGCGTCAGGTTGCGCCGCGCCAATGTGGTGCCGACGTTTCCAGCGTCGATGATTCCGATCTTCACGGGTGTTCGTCGATGTCATCAAACCGGGAGCCCGAGTTGCTTTCGCAGGCTCTTGTCAAATGCGGATGCGGGGACGAAACGACGCAGGAAACTGACCTGGCGCGCCATTTTTCCAGCCGCATAGCGCCCCTTCGGAGCGGGATCGGTCGCAGCCACCAAAACGGTCCTGGCCACCACTTCCGGCGCATCGCCTTTTTCCATCGCTTTCCGCACAGCTGCATTCATGCCGGCGCGCGCAGAGTCATAGATATCGAGCAACTGATCCGGCCTGGCGAGATTTTCTTCAAATGAGGTGCGGGTATAGGCGGGCTCCACCAGCACGACGCGAATTCCGAAAGGACGCAGTTCGTGGTCGAGCGATTCGGAGTAGCCCTCAACGGCATGCTTGGTCGACGAATAAAGCGCGAAATAGGGAGCTGGAATGAACCCCTGCACCGAGCTCAAATTGACGATTCTGCCCTTGCCTTGGCGGCGCATTGTCGGCAACACCGCTTTGGTTACTCGCATAACGCCAAAGACGTTCACGTCAAACAACGACTTGGCCTGGGCCATCGAGGACTCCTCCGCGCCACCAAGCAGGCCAATGCCGGCATTATTGACAAGCAGGTCGATGCGCCCGGTCTCGGCCAGCACGCCCTGGACAAGTTTCGCCACGGACGTGTCATCGGTCACGTCACAGGCCAGCATGGTAATGCCATCGGATCGGTCGACGACCGCGCGACGGCTGGTTCCGAACACGCGAAAGCCCGCGTTCTGCAGGGCTTTGGCCGTTGTGTGCCCGATACCGCTGGATGCCCCCGTCACCAGGTCGACGCCTAGATTGGTCTTGTTCATGGAGGTCACTTCTTTCTTCGTTTTGGATTGGCGTGGGAGAAGCACGACAGGTCGGAGCGAAAGGCGTCAATCATGAGCGCCTCCGGTACTCGCGCCGGCCAGATCATCCGTCCAGCGCCGGAACAGCGCGCTGGCATTAACGCCTCCGAAGCCGAAGCCATTGGAGATTGCATAGCCCATCGCCATCGGCCGGGCCCGGTTTGCGACGAAGTCGATCCCGTCGCCGGCCGGATCGGGAGCGCTCAGATTGAGGGTCGGCGGTGCCATCTGATCCCTGAGCGCCAGGATTGCGAAGATTGCTCCGAGCCCGCCGGCGGCTCCGAGCAGGTGTCCGGTCGCCGATTTCGTTGCACTGACAGCTATCGCGAAATCGCGCCCGAACACGCTCTTGATCGCTTCGATCTCACCCAGGTCGCCCACCGGCGTGGAGGTCGCATGGGCATTGAGATGACGAACCTCGCGTGGCGAAATCCCTGCTTGGGCGATTGCGATCTCCATGGCCCGGCGCGCACCGTCGCCGTCCTCTGGACCGGAGGTGACGTGATGAGCATCCGCCGTCGTGCCGTAGCCGACAAGCTCGGCCAGCGGTCTTGCGCCGCGCGCCAGCGCGTGGCTCAATTCCTCGATGACCAGCATGCCGGCTCCTTCGCCCATGACGAAGCCGTCCCGCGACTTGTCGAACGGTCGGGAGGCCTCATCAGGACGATGATTAAAGGACGTCGAAAGAGAGCGTGCCGCGGCAAACCCACCGAGGCTGACAAGATTCATGCATGCTTCCGTCCCGCCGCACACGGCAATATCGGCCTCGTCGGCGCGGATCAGGCGAGCCGCATCGCCGATCGCCTGAATGCCGGCCGCGCACGCCGTCACGGGTGCACCGAGCGGACCTTTGAAGCCATAGCGGATCGAGACGTGGCCTGCCGCGAGGTTCACCAGGAAGGACGGCACCGTAAAAGGTGATAGACGGCGGACGCCGCGGCGGTCGACCGTGCGCACCGCCTCGGTTATGGCCGGGAACCCGCCGACGCCCGAGGCGATGATCGTGGCCGTGCGCAAGCGATCCGCTTCCGAGACGGGGACCCATCTTGCTTGGGCGAGCGCTTCTCGTGCCGCGGCCAGCGCAAAGAGAATGAACCGGTCTACCTTGCGCTGATCCTTCGGCGGAAGGATGGCTTCCGGATCGAAACCAGCGTCCGGATCTTCTTCTGTGGAGGGCACCACCCCGCCGACCTTCGCCGGCAGGTCGCATACTACATCATCCGCAAGCCTCCGGATGCCTGAGCGGCCGGCCAGGAGACGCGACCAGGACGCTTCGACATCGGCAGCAAGGGGCGTGACCGCTCCCATGCCTGTGACAACAATCCGTCGCATCTATTTTCCTATCAATTTGGGTGCGCCGCCAGCGCTGCGCACGCCGTTCAAGCGCTGGCTGCTTCGCGAACCTGTTCTGTCGCCGCATCCAGAAATGCCTGCGCGAGGTCGGGGTCGTTGACGACGCGCGAAAGGAGCACCGCACCGACCATTGTCGAGAGAATGGCCATGGCCTTGTCGCCGGGCCGCTCGCCGTCGGCCTCGCCAACCCAACTACCAAACATCTCAAGATATTCCCTGATCCCGGCTTCGAACGAAGCTCTCACGTCCACGCCCTGTCTGGCGGCATCCGAACCGAGCGCCACGATCGGGCAGCCGTCCATCCTTTCTTCGCGATGGTCCATGCTGAGGTAGAACGCGATCACCGCGCCAAGCGGATCGTCGGGTTTTGCCGTAGTCGCGGCCGACCATCGGTGGGTGGCGCTCTCCATCGCCCGTTTGGACGCCTGCGCCGCCAGGTCCTCCTTTGACGCGAACTGCTTGTAAAAAGCGCCTTGGGTCAGCCCGGCACCCTTCATCAGATCCTTAAGGCCGATGCCGTCAAAACCGCGCTCCCGAAAAAGGCGGCTTGCCACATTGATAACGGTTTCACGGTTTTCCGCAGCCTGAATGCGACTTACGCGCATCGGTAATCTCCCTTTTAGCGTGTGTTCGTAATCTATATCTTATATAGAGGGCGAACGCAATCTATCAAGAGAAGATGAGAGATGATCCGCAGAAACCCGACCGCTCCGCTCTTGGCCGCACTGAGATGGGCATGAAAACGAGACCCGCGTTGTGCTGGCGGGCGTCCTGCTCGGTGGTCTTCCCGACAGCGCCACGGATCCGACCAGCGGACAGAAAACCACTAAGGTTTCACCGGATCAAGATGTCAGAATCGAACCGGTAGAACGCGATCACCGCGCCAAGCGGATCCTCGGATTTTGCCGCGGTAGCGGCCGACCATCGGTGGTTGGCACTCTCCTTCGCCCGCTTGGACGCCTGTGCCACCAAGTCCTCCTTTGATGCGATGCTTGTAAAAGGCGCCTTGGGTCAGCCCGGCACCCTTCATCCGATCCTTGAGGCCGATGCCGTCAAAGCCACGCTCCCGCAAAAGGCGGCTTGCCACGTTGATTGCGGTTTCGCGGTTTTCCGCGGCCTGTATGCGACTCACACGCATCGTCGACCTCTTTTTTTAGATTGTATTCGTAATCTATCTGCTATATAGATGGCGAATGCAATCTAAAAAGGAGACACGAAATGATCCGCAAGATCCTGAGCGCTTCGCTCCTGACCGCGCTGTTTCTGGCGACCCCAGCGTTTGCCGAGGAAGCTACCGTCGGACGCCCAATCGAAGCCGGCAGCCTGCACAACGGACGCCTCGACATGGTGGTCTATTACGTCCCAATCGACGGCGACCTCCTGGAGGTCACCGCCACCTTCGCGCCCAAGGGCGGAGGCGATCCGCTGCGCGTCGTCATGGGCCTCGCCGACCGCGACTCCGTTGCCTTCTCCATGCCGGGCTACCGGGGCTCTCTCTACGCGTTCTCGAGGTCCGGCGAGGAGGTGACAGTCGCGACTGGGACCGACAAGCATCCGCGCGCCGACGCGCTACCGGACTGACTCGCCGCGCAGGTCGCAGCCGGCCGCTGCCGGTCGACGCAGGACACAGCATAGAGAATGAGCGCAATCTATTTCGGCATGAGGCGATGGGCATGAAAAAGCGACTTGTCATTGGGCTGGGCAGCGTCCTGGCCGCGGGGTTAGGGGTGGCCGCATTCGTCACGCTGCCCATTCGCACGCAGGCAACCGCAGTGGCGGATCCGAGGCAGGAAGCGCCGATCGTCAGATTGGTGACGGCGGCGCCAGTGGCTGGATCCGAACGCGGTTTCACGGGCACGATTGCCGCGCGGGTGCAGAGCAATCTTGGTTTTCGCGTACCCGGCAAGATCATCGAGCGCCTGGTGAACGTCGGTGAACGGGTCAAGGCGGGCCAACCGCTTCTGCGGATCGACGACACCGATCTGGCTCTCGCGCTCACCGCCAAGCGCAATGCGGTCGCCGCGGCACGCGCTGTGCTGGTTCAGGCGAGCGCGGACGAAAAGCGCTATGCCGTTCTGGTCAAGAAGGAATTGGCAGCAACTCCGCAGCGCTACGAGCAGGCGAAGGCCGCGTTGGACACCGCGACCGCACAACTCGCCGCCGCCGAAGCGGAAGCGAAAGTCGCGGAAAACGAAGCGGCCTATTCCGTCCTGGTGGCGGACGCGGATGGAACTGTGGTCGAAACCATCGGCGAGCCGGGACAGGTCGTCTCCGCCGGTCAGACAGTGGTTCGGATCGCCCAGGCCGGCCCTCGTGAAGCGGTGGTCGCGCTTCCCGAAACGATCCGGCCGGCGATCGGCTCTGTGGCCGAGGCCGCCGTTTATGCAGCCGATGGGCGCCATACGGCGCATCTGCGGCAGTTGTCGGATGCCGCCGATCCCCAGACCCGTACCTATGAGGCCCGCTATGTGCTCGACGGGGAGGCCGCGGCAGCACCGCTTGGCGCGACCGTGACTATCCGGATCACAAGCCAGGCGAGCCAGCCGGAGGTCCAGGTGCCGCTCGGAGCCGTGCTCGATGATGGCGGCAAGACAGGCGTTTGGGCCCTGGATCGCGCCACCTCGACCGTACACTTCCGACCTGTCGGCCTTGTTCGTGTGACAAGCGAAAGCGCCGTGGTCTCCGGGCTGAACATGGGAGATCCGGTCGTTTCGCTCGGCGCTCATCTTCTGCAGGAGGGCGCTCGCGTCAGGTCTGCTTCCGAAAGCGGGAGCAACTGACGATGAACCTCAATTTTTCAGCGATCGCCGTTCGCGAACGGGCCGTCACCCTGTTCTTCATCCTCCTGCTCGTGGCGGCTGGCGCCTACGCGTTCCTTATGCTCGGGCGGGCGGAGGATCCCAACTTCACCATTAAGACCCTGACGGTCACGACGGCATGGCCGGGCGCGACGGCCCGCGAGATGCAGGACCTTGTCGCCGAGCCGTTGGAGAAGCGGCTTCAGGAGCTCACCTGGTACGATCGGGTCGAGACCACCACGCGGCCGGGCTACGCCTATATGACGGTCACGCTGAAGGACAGCACGCCGCCATCCGTCGTGCAGGAAGAGTTTTACCAGGCCCGCAAGAAGCTGGGGGATGAAGCCCGCAACCTGCCGCCTGGCGTCTACGGCCCCTTCGTCAACGACGAATATTCGGATGTGAGCTTCGCCCTTTATGCGCTGAAGGCCAGAGGCATGCCGATGCGTGAGCTGGCCAGGCAGGCCGAGGCAATTCGACAGGACCTCCTGCACGTGCCCGGCGTCAAGAAGATCAACATCCTCGGTGAGCGCCCCGAACAGATATTCGTCGAGTTCTCCTATGCCAAGCTGGCAACGCTGGGCGTGTCGGCACAGGATATCATCGTCGCATTGCAGCGGCAGAACACCGTCACACCGGCGGGCTCGATCGATACTCAGGGGCCGCAGGTCTTCATCAGGCTCAACGGCGCTTATGACAGTGTCCAGGCTATCGCCGACACGCCGATCGTTGCCGGAGGGCGGACGCTGAAGCTTTCCGACGTTGCCGAGGTCCGCCGCGGCTACGAGGACCCTCCCACCTATCTCATCCGACGCCAGGGCGAGCCCACCATCATGCTCGCGGCCGTTATGCAGGAGGGTTGGGACGGTCGCGCGCTCGGCAAGGCGCTGGAGGACCGGACGGCGGCCATCGTACGAACATTGCCGCTTGGGATAACGCTCGACAAGGTGTCCGACCAGGCCGTCAACATCACCTCGGCGGTCGACGAGTTCATGTTGAAGTTCGCGATGGCGCTCGGTGTCGTGCTGCTGATCAGCCTGCTCAGCATGGGCTGGCGCGTCGGCATCGTCGTGGCGGCCGCCGTCCCGCTGACGCTTGCCGCCGTGTTCCTCATCATGCTGGAGACCGGCCGGTTCTTCGATCGCATCACGCTCGGCGCCCTCATCCTGGCGCTCGGTCTTCTCGTGGACGACGCCATCATCGCCATCGAGGTGATGGTGGTGAAGATGGAAGAGGGCATGGATCGCATCAAGGCGGCGGCCTATGCCTGGAGCCATACCGCGGCGCCGATGCTGTCGGGAACGCTCGTGACGATCGCTGGGTTCCTGCCCGTGGGCTTCGCACGCTCGACGGCCGGCGAGTACGCCGGCAATATCTTCTGGGTCGTAGGGTTCGCTCTCATCGTCTCCTGGATCGTCGCCGTGGTTTTCACGCCCTACCTTGGCGTCAAGATGCTGCCCGCGATCAAACCGGTCGAAGGCGGCGTTCACGCCATATACGACACACCGAACTATCGGCGCCTTCGCCGGCTCATCATCTTTGCCGTGCGCCACAAGTTCGTAACCTGCGGTGTCGTCGGCATCGTCTTCGCACTTTCGGTTGTCGGCATGGGCAGCCTGAAACAGCAGTTCTTCCCGACATCCGATCGCCCCGAAGTGCTGGTCGAGGTTCGTCTGCCGGAAGGCACCAGCATCGAGACGACGACCGCCACAGTGGAGAAGCTGGAGCACTGGCTGGACGGCCAGCCCGAAGCCAAGATCGTGACGAGCTACGTCGGTCAGGGCGCTCCGCGCTTCTTCTTCGCGATGGCACCGGAACTGCCTGATCCTGCCTTTGCCAAGATCGTCGTGCTGACACCGGACGCGGAGGCGCGCGAGGCGCTGAAGCACCGGCTCCGGGAGGCGGTATCGCAGGGGCTCGCGCCGGAAGCCGATGTCCGCGTCACGCAGCTTGTGTTCGGACCCTATACGCCGTTCCCTGTCGAGTTCCGGGTCACGGGGCCTGATCCCGCGCAACTCTATAGCATTTCCGAGAAGGCCCTCGATATCATGCGGGGCGTCCCGGACGTGCGGCAGGCCAACCGCGACTGGGGCAACCGCACGCCCGTACTTCGCTTCATCCCTGACCAGGATCGACTGAACCTCATCGGCCTCTCGCCGGCGGAAGTAGGCCAGCAGCTCCAGTTCCTCCTCACCGGCATCCCTGTCACGCAGGTCCGAGAGGACATTCGCAATGTCCCCATCGTGGCGCGCAGCGCTGGGGCTGAGCGGCTGGATCCGGCGCGTCTGGCGGATTTCTCGCTGATGAGCCGGGACGGCCGCCAGATTCCGCTCGACCAGATCGGTCATTCGGAGATCCGTCTTGAAGAGCCGATCCTGAAGCGCCGCGACCGGACGCCCGTCGTCACGATCCGGTCGGATATCAACGAAGCGACTCAGCCTCCGGAGGTCTCAAAGCAGATCATGAAAGCCCTTCAGCCGCTGATCGCGTCCCTTCCGGCCGGCTATAACATTGAAATGGGGGGATCGATCGAGGAGGCTGAGAAGGCCAACACTGCTTTGGGCAAGATCTTCCCGGCCATGATCGCCGCCATGCTGATCGTCATCATGCTGCAGGTACGATCCTTCTCGACGATGGCCATGGTCGTGCTGACCGCACCGCTTGGGCTCGTCGGCGTCGTGCCGATGTTGCTCACCTTCAACCAGCCCTTCGGGTTCAACGCTATTCTGGGCCTGATAGGGCTGGCCGGCATCCTGATGCGCAACACCCTGATCCTGACCGAACAAATCAAGGAGAACCGTGCTGCCGGCCTTGACGACTATCACGCCGTCATTGAGGCCACCGTGCAACGCACGAGGCCGGTGATCCTGACGGCGCTTGCCGCCGTGCTGGCTTTCATCCCCCTTACGCACTCCGTGTTCTGGGGATCGATGGCCTATACGCTGATCGGCGGCACGGCGGCCGGCACGGTGCTGATCCTGCTCTTCCTTCCCGCTCTCTATGCCGCGTGGTTCCGGATCAAGCCGACCGCAGATGTGGCCCATGAGGTTTCGACCGAGGAACCGGAATTGCAAACAGCGATGGCTGCCGAATAGGGCACTGTTGTCGGAAAAGACGGTTCAAGTTCTCGCCCGCCGGTTTTGCCTGAACATATGCAGGGCCAGCCGGACGATCTTGCCGCTTACGAATGATCGCCCAGGGCGAGCCCGGCAGATCCGTTTCATCAGTCCTGGAGACATCCATGAATCGTCCGCTCCGAATGCGAACTGATCCCGACGAGGTGCGCGCGCGCATCCTGGAGGTGGCGGAGGGGCACTTTCGCCGCATCGGCTACAACAAAACGTCGGTGGCCGACATCGCCTCCGAACTCAGCATGAGCACGGCAAACATCTACCGCTTCTTCCCCTCAAGGGACGCAATCAAAGAATCCATCTGCGGGAAAGCTTTGAACGAGGTAGCTGACATCGCCCTCGCAATCGCGCGCACGAACGCGTCGGCCGGGGAGAAATTGGGTCAGCTACTGACCGCCGTTCACCATCACAAGAAGATGACGCTGGTCAAGGAAAGGCGCATGCACGACCTGATTGTCGCCGCCATGCAGGAGAACTGGGCGACCATCAAGGCGCATATCGAGCACGTGGTAATTACCTTAGGGGTCATTATCCGCGAGGGCATCGAATCGGGCGAATTCAATGTCGACGATTCCGCTACGGCGGCGCGTGCCGTCCACACCGCGTTCACGCCGTTCCTCCATCCGATCCTGATCGAGCACTGCGTCCAATACGGCGAAGACACCGAAGCGGGCCTGCGCGAGCAGATCCGATTCATCCTGAAAGCTCTCGGCAAGTCGGATTGACTCCGGCCGCTCGGCCTTGATCGCTTTAGCGACCGCTCACGCGCAGCTAAGCCATACGGACAAGCGGTTGCGTCGCCCCATTTGGACTTCCATCCTAAATGACTCGAGCCTTAGGGGTTAGTCGAGTCGAAGCTGCCGCTCAGCGCCACCGCCGTTCTCCTGTATTTGCACGCCACGTCCCTACTACGACCGAAACTTGTTGAACTAGGCTAACTCGCGCGACCTCTACTTTTCGGTTCCTCGTGCGGATAGAGCTTGCCGAACAGGGGCAGGTACATCGCGCCCTTGCGCATCAGAAAATCGTGGAAGGTCGCCATCGCCGGCGAGATCGCGTGATCGGTGCGCATCACCGAAAACCATTGCCGGCGGATCGGCATGCCGACAACGTCGAGGATAACCAGCCGGCCGGCTTCGGTTTCGGCAGCGATGGTGTGGGCAGAGATGAAGGCGATGCCGAGCCCGGCCATCACCGCCTGCTTGATGGTCTCGTTCGAGTCCATCTCGACGCCGAGATCGTCGATGCGGCCGGGCACGTCGCTCAGGAATATTTCCAGTGAGATGCGCGTTCCGGAGCCGGGCTCGCGAATGAGGAAATGCTCCTCGGCGATCCGCTCCTTGGAAATGTCGCGTGCCGACGCCAGCGGGTGGTCGGGCGGTGCGATGATGACCAGCGGATGATCACCGAAGACCGAAGCACGCACCGGGACTTCCTTGGCCGGGCGTCCCATCAGCGCGATATCGATATCGTGGTTCTTCAGATTGTCGATCGTCTCGGCGCGGTTGCCGATGGCAAGGCGCATGTCGATATCTGGATGTTCCTTCATGAAGGCGGCCATCAGCCGCGGCGCGAAATATTTGGCCGTGGAAACGACGCCGAGCCGCAAGCTGCCGGCGCGCACGCCCTTGATTGCATCCATCTTGTCTTCGAGCAGACGAAGCCGCTCCTCGATGGCCTGTGCCGTCTCGACGAAGGCCAGACCTGCGGCAGTGGGACGCATGCCGTCCGACGTCCGGTCGAACAGGGCCAGTTGGAACTCCTCCTCCACTTGCCGCAACTGGATCGTCACCGCTGGAGGAGACAGGCCTAACACCTTGGCCGCGCTGACGATTTTTCCGTGGCTGATGATTGCCTGAACGGTCTTGAACTGCTTGAGCGTGAGGTTTCTCATACGGCATACTAAAATTTTTTTACTGCCTGAGTAAAGTTATTGAATTTTACTTATCCAGCGTCGTTTGTTCTCCTTTCCCAATCCGGCCGACCCGAGGAGAGGCGGCTGGATCGGGAGGTTACGATGCCAGCGGCAACGCTCGACGCTTTTCTGAACTCCTATCTTGGCGAGCCGGACGAACTGCGCTCCGCCGTCGTGGCGACCATCCGTCAGCTGACGCAGGCGGCCACCACGATCCGCAACACCATCAATCAAGGGGTGCTCGGCACCGCCTTTGCGGGAACCCGCGGCGCCAATGCTGACGGCGACATCCAGAAGGATCTCGATGTCTTCGCCGATGATATCTTCCTCGACGCCATGCGCCACGCTCCGGTCGCGCTCTACGCTTCCGAGGAACTGGAGCAGCCGGTGCTGCTCGACAGGCAAGCGCCTCTTGCCATCGCCATCGACCCGCTCGACGGCTCTTCCAACATCGACACCAACGTGTCGATCGGAACGGTCTTCTCGCTTCTCCCTGCAACTGGCGCGCCGGATAGGAATCCGGCCGCCTCGTTTTTGCAGGCAGGCGTGAACCAGCTGGGCGCCGGTTTCTTCATCTACGGCCCGCAGCTGGCGCTGGTTCTGTCGCTCGGCAGCGGCACCCATGTCTTCGTTCTCTCGACCAGGCTCGGCACCTTCGTCCAGGCCTACGAGAGCCGGATCATCCCGCAGCGAACCCAGGAGTTCGCCATCAACGCCGCCAACTACCGGCATTGGGACGAGGCGGTGCGGCTCTACATCGACGACTGCCTTGAAGGCACCGAAGGCCCACGCGAGAAGGACTTCAACATGCGCTGGATCGCCTCTCTGGTTGCGGACTGCTACCGCATATTGATGCGAGGCGGCGTATTCCTGTATCCAGGCGACAAGCGCAAGGGCTACAGGCAGGGGCGACTTCGCCTCGTCTATGAGGCAAACCCGATCGCCTATCTCGTCGAACAGGCGGGCGGTGCGGCCACCGATACGATGACCCGCATCCTCGAAATCGAATCCGAGAGCCTGCACCAGCGCGTGCCCATGGTTTTCGGATCGGCGCGGGAAGTCGCGCGTATCACCCGCTACCACACCGAGCCGAGCGCCATCGGCGAGCGCGCGCCGCTGTTCAGCCGCCGCGGCCTTTTCAGGGCCTGAAGACCATGTCGGCAAAGCACCCCATCATTACCATCACCGGGTCGTCGGGCGCAGGCACCACCTCTGTCAAGCGCATCTTCGAACTGATCTTCCGGCGCGAGAACATCGGGGCCGCCTTCATCGAAGGCGATGCTTTCCATCGCTATGACCGGGCCACGATGAAGGCGAAGGTGGCCGAGGAGGAAAAGGCGGGCAATCCGAACTTCACCCACTTCCACGCCGAGGCCAATGAACTGGCAATCCTCGAAGAGGTATTCGAGCAATATGGCCGCCGGGGAACCGGAAAGACCCGCACATACATCCATGATGAGGATGAGGAGAAGCAGTACGGCACGCCGCCGGGACATTTCACCGAATGGCGCGAATTTCCGCCGAGCGACCTGCTCTTCTACGAGGGCCTGCATGGCTGCGTCGTCACCGACAAGATCAACCTGGCCAGGCACGCGGATCTCAAGATCGGCGTGGTGCCGGTCATAAATCTCGAATGGATCCAGAAGATCCATCGCGACCGCGCAACGCGCGGCTATTCCACCGAGGCGGTGATGGACGTCATCCTGCGCCGCATGCCGGACTACGTCCGCTACATCGTCCCGCAGTTTTCGCAGACCGCCATCAACTTCCAGCGCGTGCCGATCGTCGACACATCCAATCCATTCATTGCGCGCTGGATTCCGACGCCCGACGAATCGATGCTGGTTATCCGCTTCGCCAATCCCCGCGGCATCGATTTCCCCTACCTGCTTTCGATGATCCACGACTCGTTCATGTCGCGGCCGAATTCCATAGTGGTGCCCGGCAACAAGCTCGACCTTGCCATGCAGCTGATCCTGACGCCGCTCATCCTGCAATTGATCGAACGCAAGAACCGTGTGTCGTGAGGAGGACGCCATGAACAGCCAGGCAGCAGCATTGAAGCCCGTCGCCGCCGTCTCGGAGCGCGACATGGCCAACGCCATTCGCGCACTGGCGATGGACAGCGTCCAAAAGGCCAATTCCGGTCATCCGGGTATGCCGATGGGCATGGCCGATGTCGCGACGGTGCTGTTCAGCCGCTTCATCAACATCGATCCGTCGGCCTCCAACTGGCCCGATCGTGACCGCTTCGTGCTCTCAGCCGGGCACGGCTCGATGCTGCAGTATGCGCTGCATTACCTGCTAGGCTTTGAAGACATGCCTATCGAAGAATTGCAGCGGTTTCGCCAGCTGGGCAGCCGCACCGCCGGACATCCGGAATATGGCCATGCGCTTGGCATCGAGACGACGACCGGCCCGCTTGGACAAGGCATTTCAACTGCTGTCGGCATGGCGCTGGCGGAGCGCATGCTGGCGGCCCGCCACGGCGCCGATCTCGTCGACCATTTCACCTATGCAATCGCCGGCGACGGCTGCCTGCAGGAAGGCATCAGCCACGAGGCGATCGATCTTGCCGGTCACCTGAAGCTCTCCCGGCTGATCGTCTTTTGGGACGACAATGCGATCTCGATCGACGGGCCCACTTCCCTGTCGACATCGATGGACCAGCCGGCGCGGTTCAAAGCCGCTGGATGGCATGTCCAGTCGGTGAACGGCCACGACACGGAAGCCGTTGCGGCGGCAATCGAAGCGGCGCAGCAATCGGACCAGCCGTCTCTGATCGCCTGCCGCACGGTGATCGGCAAGGGCGCCCCAAATCTGGGTGGTTCGGAAAAGACGCATGGCGCGCCGCTGGGCGATGCGGAGATCGCCGCGACGCGCGAAAACATCGGCTGGGCCTTCGCGCCGTTCGAGGTGCCGGACCATATCCTTTTCGCCTGGCGCGAGATTGCCGGCCGCGGTCAAGCGGCACGCCGCGCCTGGGAGAATCGGGTTGCCGCCTCCCCACGGCGGCAAGCCTTCGAGAGCGCGGTCGCCGGCGCCCTGCCCGACGCGGTCTTCGAAGCACTCGACGCTTTCCGCAAGGAGCATGTCGGGAAGGCGACCAACGTTGCAACGCGAAAAGCCTCGGAAATGGCACTCGCTGCGATCAATGGCGCAACCGAACTGACCGTCGGCGGCTCCGCCGATCTGACGCATTCGAACCTGACGATCACCAAGGGTATGAACCGCATCGCGCCGGGCGACTACGCCGGCCGCTACATCCACTATGGAATCCGCGAGCACGGCATGGCCGCAGCCATGAACGGCATCGCACTGCATGGCGGCTTCGTGCCTTATGGCGGCACGTTCCTGTGCTTCGCCGACTACGCGCGCGGCGCGATGCGGCTCTCGGCGCTCATGGGCCAGCGCGTCGTCTATGTGATGACGCATGATTCCATTGGTCTCGGCGAGGACGGCCCGACCCACCAGCCGGTCGAGCACCTGGCGATGCTGCGGGCGACGCCAAACCTCAACGTCTTCCGCCCGGCCGACATCATCGAAACGGCGGAGTGCTGGGAACTGGCGCTGAGAAGCGAGAAGCGGCCGAGCGTGCTGGTGCTCTCGCGCCAGAACCTGCCGATGCTGCGCCAAGCACCTTGCGACGAGCCACACAGCGACGAGAACCGGTCGAGCCGGGGCGCCTACATCCTGCGCGAGCCAGTCGGGCAGCGCGCGTTGACGCTGATCGCCACCGGCTCGGAGGTCGAGATCGCGGTTGCCGCCGCCGAACGGCTGGAGACCGAGCACGGCGTCGCCGCCGCGGTTGTCTCGATGCCGTGCTGGGAGCTTTTCGAGGAGCAGGACGCCGGCACCCGCAAGGCCGTCCTCGGCTCGGCGCCCCGCATTGCCATCGAAGCCGCAGCACGGCTCGGCTGGGACCGCTGGATCGGCGACACCGGCACTTTCGTCGGCATGGCCGGTTTCGGCGCCAGCGCCCCTGCCCCGGATCTCTACCGGCATTTCGACATCACGCCCGAAGCCGTCGCGGCAGCGGCGCTGAAGCTCATCATCTAGGAGAAACCGACAATGGCCCGCATCACCCTTCGCCAGCTTCTCGACCATGCCGCCGAGCACGGCTACGGGGTGCCGGCTTTCAACATCAACAACATGGAACAGGGCCTCGCCATCATGGAGGCCGCCAGGGCCTGCGATGCGCCGGTTATCATCCAGGCCTCACGCGGCGCCCGTTCCTATGCCAATGACATCATGCTGGCCAAAATGATGGAGGCGTTGACCGAAATCCATCCGGCCATTCCGCTCTGCATCCATCAGGATCACGGCAACAACGAAGCCACCTGCCTGTCGGCGATCCGCCACGGCTTCACCTCGGTGATGATGGACGGATCGCTGATGGCGGATGCCAAGACACCGGCGAGCTACGATTACAACGTCGCCATCACCGAACGTGTCGCACGCATGGCGCATTGGGTCGGCGCTTCGGTCGAAGGCGAGCTCGGCGTGCTCGGCTCGCTGGAAACCGGCCAGGGGGAGGCCGAGGACGGGCACGGCGCCGAAGGTGCGCTTTCCCATGACCAGCTTTTGACCGATCCCGATCAGGCGGTCGACTTCGTGACCGCCACCCGGGTCGACGCGCTGGCGATCGCCTGCGGTACCTCCCACGGCGCCTATAAATTCAGCCGCAAGCCTGACGGCGGCATCCTGGCCATGCAGGTGATCGAGGCGATTCACGAAAAGCTGCCCAACACGCATCTGGTCATGCACGGGTCTTCCTCCGTGCCGCAGGAACTGCAGGATATCATCAACAACTATGGCGGCGAGATGCCCCAGACCTTTGGCGTCCCGGTCGAGGAAATCGAGCGCGGCATCCGCTACGGCGTGCGCAAGGTCAACATCGACACCGATTGCCGAATGGCCATGGCCGGGCAGTTCCGCCGCGTTGCGACGGAGGATCCGCGCGAATTCGATCCGCGTAAATTCCTGAAACCCGCCATGGACGCCCTGCGCGACCTTTGCCGCGATCGCTTCGAACGCTTCGGCACCGCAGGCCACGCGTCGAAGATCAGGGTGATCGCCATGGATGAGATGGCGAAACGTTACGCCGCAGGAAAGCTCGACCCCCATATCGCAACCGCGAAAGCCGCCTGAGCGGCAAACAGGAGACCTGCCATGAACAAGATCGACATGCCCTCAGCAGGCACGCTCAAGGAAGGCAAGGAACGCTACAGGTCGGGCGTCATCCCCTACAAGAAGATGGGCTACTGGGAGCCGGACTACCGGCCCAAGGAGACCGACCTGATCGCCATGTTTCGGATCACGCCGCAGCCCGGCGTCGACCACGAGGAGGCGGCCGCCGCCATCGCCGGCGAATCCTCTACCGCGACATGGACCGTGGTGTGGACCGACAGGCTGACCGCCTGCGAGCTCTACCGCGCCAAGGCATTCAAATCCGAGCCGGTGCCGAACACAGGTCCAGGCACCAGGATCGAGCAACAGTACTTCGCCTATATCGCCTACGACCTCGACCTGTTCGAGCCCGGCTCCATCGCCAACCTGACTGCATCGATCATCGGCAACGTGTTCGGCTTCAAGGCCGTCAAGGCCTTGCGGCTCGAGGACATGCGCATCCCGGTGGCTTACCTCAAGACCTTCCAGGGCCCGGCGACCGGCATCGTGGTGGAACGCGAGCGGCTCGACAAGTTCGGCCGGCCGCTGCTCGGCGCGACGACGAAGCCGAAGCTTGGCCTGTCCGGCCGCAACTACGGCCGCGTCGTCTACGAGGCGCTGAAGGGTGGCCTCGACTTCGTCAAGGATGACGAGAACATCAACTCACAGCCCTTCATGCATTGGCGCGACCGCTTTCTCTACTGCATGGAGGCTGTGAACAAGGCGTCGGCCGCCACCGGCGAAGTCAAGGGCCATTATCTCAACGTCACCGCCGGCACGATGGAGGACATGTACGAGCGCGCCGAATTTGCAAAACAGCTTGGCTCCTGCATCGTCATGATCGACCTCGTCATTGGCTACACGGCGATCCAGTCGATGGCCAAGTGGGCACGCCGCAACGACATGATCCTGCACCTCCACCGGGCCGGCAACTCGACCTATTCGCGCCAGAAGAACCACGGCATGAATTTTCGCGTCATCTGCAAATGGATGCGGATGGCCGGCGTCGATCACATCCATGCCGGCACGGTGGTCGGCAAGCTGGAAGGCGACCCGCTTATGATCAAGGGGTTTTATGACACGCTGCGCGAGGAGCGCACGCCGCAGAACCTCGAAACCGGGCTGTTCTTCGATCAGGACTGGGCCTCGCTCAACAAGGTGATGCCCGTCGCCTCCGGCGGCATCCATGCCGGCCAGATGCACCAGTTGATCCATTATCTCGGCGAGGACGTCATCCTGCAGTTCGGCGGCGGCACGATCGGCCATCCGGACGGCATCCAGGCCGGCGCGACGGCCAATCGCGTCGCGTTGGAGGCGATGATCCTCGCCCGCAACGAGGGCCGCGACTATCTGCGCGAAGGAACCAAAATCCTCGAACAGGCGGCCAGATGGTGCACGCCGCTCAAGGCGGCCCTGGAGACGTGGAAGGACGTCACCTTCAACTACGAATCGACCGACACGGCCGACTTCGTGCCAACCGCAACGCCGAGCTTCTAGACGAAAGGAACCGTCGCCATGATGACCAATCCCGGAAACAAGGTCACGCAGGGACAGTTTTCGTTCCTGCCCGAGCTAACCGATGAGCAGATTTCGGCGCAGATCAAATACGCACTGAAAAACCACTGGGCGGTCAGCGTCGAGTACACGGACGATCCACATCCGCGAAACACCTATTGGGAAATGTACGGCAACCCGATGTTCGACCTGAGGGACCCGGCGGGCATCCTGCTTGAAGTCGACAATTGCCGGAAAGCTATGCCCAACATGTATGTCCGGGTCACCGCCTTCGATTCGACCAAGGGCTGGGAAGCACCGCGCATGTCATTCATCGTCAACCGGCCACCCAATGAACCCGGGTTCCGGCTGCTGCGCCAAGAGCGTGACGGCCGCAGTCAGGGCTATTCGATCGTGCCTTATGCGACCGACAGGCCCGAAGGCGAACGGAGCTAGGCGAACCATGCTGGACGCGATAGCTAAGAGCGCTGCCGCGCAGGGCGAATCGGTTGATCTACAGGCCGAGTTCGAGGCCTCCAACATCGACGAGGTGATGGACAAGCTCGACCGCGAACTCGTCGGCCTGAAGCCCATCAAGACCCGCATCCGCGAGATCGCGGCGCTGCTCCTAGTCGACCGGCTTCGCCGCAAGTTCGGGCTGATCTCTGGCGCGCCGACGCTGCACATGAACTTTACGGGAAATCCCGGTACCGGAAAGACCACCGTGGCGCTCAGAATGGCCGAAATCCTGCATCGTCTCGGCTATGTCCGCGAAGGCCACATGGTCGCGGTGACGCGCGACGATCTCGTCGGCCAGTATGTGGGCCACACCGCGCCCAAAACCCGCGAAGTGATCAAGCGCGCCATGGGCGGGGTGCTTTTCATCGACGAGGCCTACTATCTCTACAAGCCCGAGAACGAACGCGACTACGGCCAGGAATCGATCGAAATCCTGCTGCAATGCATGGAAAACAACCGTGACGATCTGGTTGTGATTCTTGCCGGCTACAAGGACAAGATGGACCGCTTCTTCGACAGCAATCCCGGCATGCGCTCGCGCATCGCCCATCACCTCGATTTTCCGGACTACGGCGTCAGCGAACTCAAATCAATCGCCGAGATCATGCTGGCGGAACAGAATTACCGCCTCAGCGAAGCGGCGGCCAAGGCGCTCGAAGAGTATCTCCCGATCCGCATGCGGCTGCCGCATTTCTCCAACGCCCGCTCCGTTCGCAATAGCCTCGACCGGGCGCGGCTTCGCCAGGCCGGCCGGCTTTTCGCATCGCGCGACCGGGCGTTGACGAAAATCGATCTTATCACCATCGAGGAATCCGATATTCGCGGCAGCCGCGTGTTCGCGGAAGGTAAGCTCGAAGGCGAACCGGAGACGAAGGCGCGCTGACAAGATGACGGCGGTTGGTGTGCAGCGACCGGAAACGGACGACAGAATGGGAGCCGACGGCCATGGATAGCAAGACAATCATCGCGCCCTCGGTGCTTTCCGCGGACTTCTCGCGGCTCGGCGACGAGGTCGAAGCGGTCGTCCGGGCGGGTGCCGACTGGATCCATCTCGACGTGATGGATGGCCATTTCGTGCCCAACATCACCTTCGGTCCGCCGGTGGTCAAGGCGATCCGTAATCGAACGGACAAGGTCTTCGACTGCCACCTGATGATCGCGCCGGCCGACGCCTATCTCGGCGCCTTCGCCGATGCCGGCTGCGACATCATTACGGTGCATGCCGAGGCCGGACCGCATCTCGACCGTTCGCTGCAGGCAATCAGAAATCTCGGCAAGAAGGCCGGCGTGTCGCTGAACCCGTCAACGCCGGAAAGCGTCATCGAATATGTACTTGACCGGCTCGATCTGGTGCTTCTGATGACGGTCAATCCGGGCTTCGGCGGCCAGGCCTTCATTGCGGCGGTCGTCGACAAGGTCAGGCGGGTCAAGGCGCTGGTCGGCCATCGTCCGATCGACATAGAGATCGACGGCGGCGTCACGCCCGAAACCGCTCCGCTGGTCACCGCGGCCGGCGCCAATGTGCTGGTCGCCGGCTCGGCCATCTTTAAGGGCGGCACCGAGGCGGCCTATCGCGCCAATATCGGCGCCATCAGGCAGGCGGCCGACGGGGCGATCCGGAAAGCGGCGTAAACCCTTTCATCGGAGGGCAAACATTTCATCGGAGGAAAACTTGGCGGCAATCCCACCTGTCTGCGATTTCGGCTGGCGAGCCATCGACGCCGTTTTGCCAGACGTCGACGGCACATCGCATTCGATCTTAAGCCACGCCGGCCCGAACGGGCTGGTGGTGGCCTTCATCTGCAACCACTGCCCCTATGTGAAGGCGGTGATTTCACGCATGGTGCGCGACGCCAATGACCTCAAGGCCGAAGGCATCGGCTTTGTCGCGATCAACTCCAATGATAGCGACGCCTATCCAGATGATTCCTTCGACAACATGAAGCTCTTTGCCAGGACGAACGGCCTCACTTTCCCCTATCTCCATGACGAGCACCAGACGGTGGCGCGCGCCTACGGAGCCGTTTGCACCCCGGATTTCTTCGGGCTCAACAGCGAGTTGACGCTGCAATACCGCGGCCGGCTGGACGCGTCGCGACGCGACGCCGAATCGCCCAGGCTGAGGCGCGACCTGTTCGAGGCGATGAAGCAGGTTGCCCGAACCGGCGACGGACCGCTTGACCAGATCGCTTCGATCGGCTGTTCGATCAAGTGGAAGGATGCTGCATGAACGTCGGCGCAGTCAGGCCGTTTCGCTCGCCCAAGGCGATCCTGTTCGACCTCGACGGCACACTGGTCGATTCGGCGCCTGATATAGCGGCCGCCGTCAACGAATTGCTGGCCGGCCACGATCTGCCGCCGCTGCGGCTGGATCAGGTCAAGGCCATGATCGGCGGCGGCATCAGGAAACTGGTCGAACGAGCCTTCGCGGCTTCCGGCACGCCGCTCCTCGGCAGCGCGCTCGATGAGGCCAACCGCGTCATGGCGCCGATCTATCGCAGGCATCTGACCGGCCGCACGGGGCTGATGCCTGGCGTCAGGGAGGTTCTCACGCACTTGCATTTGAGCGGAATAGCCATGGCCGTGGTGACCAACAAGCCGCAGCTGGCGGCGCGCGAAATCCTGCTGCATTTTCGGCTGACGGAATATCTCGGCGCGATCGTCGGCGGAGACGCGGTGACATACTTGAAACCGGCGCCAGACGCGCTGTTGCTGGCGCTCGACCTGCTTCAGGTCGAACCTCGTGACACGCTGATGGTCGGAGACAGCAGCGCCGACGTGGCCGCCGCCCGCGCCGCCGGCATGGCAGTCATTCTGCTGCGTGGCGGATACAGCCAAATTCCCGTTGAAGAGCTTGGCGCCGACCTCGTTTGCGACAGCCTGTTCGATCTGCCGTCCGCGATGCAGAGGCTGCAAGACGCGGCGTGACCCCATGCGCAAAGCCTAGCCAACGCCGGCCGAGCGCAGTCCAACCGCCGGCAGTACCGCGTTATTTTGAGAATTGTTTCAGATAAGCAATGACGTTGGCGATGTCCTCGTCTTTCTTGAGACCGACAAACGCCATCTTGGTTCCTTTGACCATCGCCCTGGGATCGCGAAGGTAGGTCGTCAGCGTGGCCTCATCCCATTTGACGCCGGACTTGCCGGCCTCGGTCATGGCCTTGGAATAGCTGAACCCCGGATGCGTCCCGGCCGTTCGGCCGATGACGCCGTTCAAGGACGGGCCGACCTTGTTCTGGTCCTTGTCTGCGACGTGGCAGACCTTGCATTTGGCGAAGACCTTCTCACCCGCCGCGGCATCCTGTGCCTGAGACTGGGTAGTGACAAAGGTGGCGACGGACACGGCGGCGAAAAATGCGACTGCGCGCATGGCATTTCCTCATTGATCGTGTGAGTGCCCGGGACACTTTACGCCGATGCCTTGATCGCCGGCATTCGTTTTAAAGCTGGAGAGCGAACCATTCGTCCTTCCTCCCCGGACTGGCAGGACCTGCACACCTCGAAAAGCTAGACTGCCGATGAGGGAAGTCAATCGTACAAAGGTCCTGTTTCGTTTCCCGACTGCGCGACGGGAAGTGTAGCGACACGCGGTCCACATCATTGACGCATGTTGGCCGAACGCGTAGCCTCACTCCAACCGGTTTGCTGTTTGGGCACCTTCAGGAATCCGCGCAACTCCAAAGCACGAACTCTGGAGAGTTCGCCGCGCAGGCGATGATAAGTGCCAAATGGACATGGTCGATCTCGTATTAACGGTGTGCCTTAGCGCCAATCCGGGCAATTGCCGAGATGAACATCTCTATTTCGAGAGCCGCGGCTCTCTGTTCCAATGCATGTTCCTGGCGCCCGCCGAGATCGCAAAATGGTCTCAGGAACATCCGAGTCTCAAGGTCGTGCGCTGGAAATGTGCCGTTCCGAGCAAGGAACGAGCGATTTGATCGACATTCCTGGTTCGTCGACGGCCCTGAAAGAGGAGACGCCATGATGATTTCGCGGCGTACGACGCTGCGCTTGGCGGCTCTGGCGGCCATCCTCGCCTCAAGGCCGGTTGCTGTCTTTGCGGCCGCTAAGGTCCGAATTGGTGTCCTGAAGTTCGGCACCGTGAGCTGGGAACTCGATACGCTGAAACGCCACAAGCTCGACGAGGCCAACAGGATCGATCTGGAGATTGTCTACTTCGCCGGGGAGGATGCGACCAACGTCGCGCTGCTGGCCGGCGCGATCGACATGATCGTGACCGACTGGCTGTGGGTCTCGCGCCAGCGCTCCGAGGGCGGCGACCTTACATTGGCCCCTTATTCGACCGCCGTGGGGGCAATCATGGTGAAGCAGGAATCGCCGATCGGGACGCTCGCCGACCTCAAAGGAAAGAAAATCGGTGTCGCCGGCGGCCCGCTCGACAAGAGCTGGCTACTGGTCCAGGCGCTGGCCAGACGCGAGCACGGCCTCGACCTGCCGACAGCCTGTGACGTCGTCTTTGGCGCGCCGCCGCTGATTTCTGAAAAGGCGATGCAAGGCGAACTCGATGCCGTGCTCAATTTCTGGCATTTCTGCGCCCGGCTCGAGGCCAATGGCTTTCGCCGGTTGATCGGTGCGGATGACGCGACGAAAGCGCTTGGTGCCTCGGGCCCCGTGTCGGCGCTCGGCTACGTCTTCCACGACCAATGGGCGAGCGACAATCCGGATGCCGCCCGGGGCTTCGTCAAGGCATCCAAGCAGGCCAAGGACTTGCTGGCCAAATCCGATGATGAATGGCTGCGCCTGGCGCCGCTCATTCGCGCAGAAGGCAAGGAGCTGGAAAAACTGCGCGACCGCTATCGCCAGGGCATCCCCAGACGGCCGGTCGCCGAAGAAGCGGTCGATGCGGGCAAACTCTATCACGTGCTGGCCGCGATAGGCGGCGAGAAGCTGGTTGGCAGGGCGCCCGAGATGGCGCCCGGCACGTTCTGGCCGGAACTCGCGAAATGACCGCAACGGAAGACAAGTCGCGTCGATCCGGCTTTGCGACGGCGCTGACGCCAGCGCTGACGGTAACGGTTTCCCTGCTGGGACTTTGCCTGCTGTGGAGCCTCGCGGCCAATCTGTGGCAAAGCCGAGCTTTGCCCTCACCAGGGCAGGTCTGGCAGGTGCTGCTCAGGGAAGCGGCGAGCGGCGACCTTTTTTATCACCTTGGCGCGACACTCGGACGGGTTGCTGCGGCGTACGTCGTCGCAATGATTATCGGCTCGGTCATCGGCGTCATCCTCGGGAGCCACCGCGGTGTGGACCGGTTCTTCAGTCCATGGGTGGTCCTGTTTCTCAACATTCCCGCGCTGGTGGTCATCGTGCTCGCCTATATCTGGTTCGGCCTCAACGAGGCGGCGGCGATTGGCGCAGTTGCCGTGAACAAGATCCCGAATGTCGTGGTGACGATGCGCGAAGGCGCCAGGGCGTTTGATCCGCGTTATGCCGAAATGGCCGCCGTCTACCGCTTCGGCCCACTCGAGCGCATCCGCCATGTCCTGCTGCCGCAACTGCAGCCCTATTTTGCCGCGGCCTCGCGGTCCGGCATCGCCCTCATCTGGAAGATCGTCCTGGCGGTCGAACTGCTCGGCCGCTCCAATGGCGTCGGTTTCCAGATCTATCTCTATTTCCAGCTCTTCGACGTCGCCGCCATTCTCGCCTACACGCTGGCTTTCGTGGCGGTGATGCTTGTCATCGAACTTCTCCTGGTGCAGCCCATTGAACGACATGCAACCCGTTGGCGCCGCCGTCCCGCTTAGGGTCGATATCGCCGAAAAGACCTTCAGGTCCGCGCAAGGCGTCTCGATCACGGCGCTCCAGGGTCTGTCCTTCGAGGTCCGGCAGGGCGAATTCGCTTGCCTGCTTGGGCCGTCGGGCTGCGGCAAGACCACGACGTTGCGCATCCTGCTTGGACTGGACAAAGACTTTTCCGGCTCTTTCCAACTGCCGCAAGGCGGCTCGAACCGCATCGCCGCCGTGTTCCAGGAGCCTACTTTGCTGCCATGGCGGACGGTGGAGCAGAATGTCAGGCTGGCGCTGCCGAAAAGCCTAAGAGCGAAGAGTCTCGACGAGCTGTTTGACACTCTCGGTCTCGCCGGCATGCGCTCGCTCTATCCGGCGGAGCTTTCGCTCGGCCTTGCGCGCAGGGCAGCGCTGGCCAGGGCTTTCGCCACCGAACCGGCGGTGCTTTTCCTGGACGAACCCTTTGCCTCCCTCGACGAACAGACCGCCGAGCGGCTTCGGCAATTGCTTTTGACCGTCTGGTCAGCGCGACCTACGACCGCCTTGATGGTCACGCACAATCTGCGCGAGGCACTGATGCTGTCGGACCGCATCATCGTGCTTGCGCAGCGCCCAGCCCACGTGCTCGGCATGTTCGACGTAAGAGTGCCGCGACAACATCGCAATCCACAGGTGATGAGCGACCTTTTGCGGTCATTCCAGCAAAAATTTCCGGGTGTGGCCTGATCGCCTTACGGCTCGAACGCGGATTGCAAGGTATTTCGCAGCCAATGGCCATAGAAACGGCGGGACTGTGAGGCGCACGGCCACGCGTGCCTGTTCCGCCTGACTAAAAGCAACGTACGTCGGCTTCGGCCTGCGCGCGTTTCAGTTCCGTGCGCGCCGCCTTCGCTGGCGCGCTTTCGCGAAACAACCCTGCCGCCTCCCCTGTCGTCAGCGACATGCTTTTGAAGGTCTCCGCCCTCTCATAGTGATCGTAAGGAAGGATCGAGGCGATAACATCGATCGAGCAGGAACAGCTTTCAAGCGCCTGACGTGTCTGGCCATTTGTTTGCATGCAGCCGAGCACGTAGTCGGCAATCGTTGCCGTCGGGTAGTCTCCCGCGGCGTTGGCCAAGTTGGCAAAAGCCAGCGTCGCCGCAAAGGCCACCGGCAAGGTGAGAGATCCAACAGACCTTATCATGAGGAACCTCCAGTTGGCCTGGACACCATGCATCCAGACGGGGTCATCGCTCCAATTGGCGACGTGCCGCAAAGCCAGTCAAGCTCCCATGGCCTGCGTATAGGACCAAAGGAGGAATGCCCTATCGACCGACAAGAGCCCGCTTCATGACCCGCTGCGCACCCTCCTTCATACGTTCATTTCATGCTTCGCTCACTATCGGCAACGAGCGAGACGCCCGCATACTTACTCGTAAGTGCCCTGCAGAATATATCGAAATAAAGTCAAATGTGTATCACCTCGAGAATACGCGAACAATATGTTTGCTATATATATCGCGGCTGGCGGTCATCCTCTTATTAGTTCTTCACGCGGCGCTTATTTTAATTGTTTCTAGATATTGCATCGCACCATATAGATATTGCAGCGCAGCGACCCATTGTAGGTTTTTGCTTGCCTGGCCTTTTACGATGACATAGCTTTTTCCTGTTTCCGGCTTCAAGAGCGCCACCGTCATCAGGGAGCGGCGGCAGTCTTTCGAAGACCAAGGGGGGCGGGCGGTAACGGTGCCCTCTGCTTCGGGGTAGGTCGTGACAGCTGCCGGAAAATAACTTCCCAACATGAATTGCTTGGGCAAGCCCTTGTGGGGCTTGACGGTCGATTCTTCACTGCGAACCCGGGAGGATTTTGGATGCGTGTACTTGCGAAAACTACTTACATTCTGACGACCGCGGCGTTTTTATCGCTCGGCGCTGCCTATACGGCTTCGGCCAATGAAGACCTTGCAAAGCTCGCATCGGATGCGAAGAACTGGGCGATGCAGACGGGTGACTACGCCAACACCCGCTATTCCAAACTCAACCAGATCACTGCCGACAATGTGAAGAACCTGCAGGTCAAATGGAGCTTTTCCACCGGCGTGCTGCGCGGTCACGAAGGCGGGCCGCTGGTCATCGGCGACGTGATGTATGTCCACACGCCTTTCCCAAACAACGTCTATGCTCTGGACCTCAAGAATGACGGCAAGATCCTGTGGAAATACGAGCCCAAGCAGGACACGAACGTCATTCCGATCATGTGCTGCGACACAGTCAATCGCGGTGTTGCCTATGGCGACGGCAAGATCATTCTCAACCAGGCCGACACCACCGTCGTCGCGCTCGATGCCAAGACCGGTAAGGTCGTCTGGTCTGTCAAGAACGGAGACCAGACCGACGGCGGAAAGGGCGAATCCGGCACGTCGGCACCCGTAGTCATCAAGGACAAGGTGCTCGTGGGCGTCTCCGGTGCTGAATTCGGTGTTCGCGGCTGGCTGGCCGCCTACAATCTGAAAGACGGCAAGCTCGCCTGGAAAGCCTATTCGGAAGGTCCTGACGCAGACACCCTTCTCGATCCCGAGAAGACGACCCATCTCGGCAAGCCTGTCGGAAAGGATTCCGGCACGAACACCTGGGAAGGCGAACAGTGGAAGACGGGCGGCGGCACGACATGGGGATGGTATTCCTATGATCCCAAGCTGAACCTGGTCTATTACGGCACCGGTAATCCCTCGACCTGGAACCCGGTCCAGCGCCCAGGCGACAATCGCTGGTCCATGACAATCATGGCTCGCGATGCGGATACCGGTGTTGCCAAATGGCTCTACCAAATGACCCCGCATGATGAGTGGGACTATGACGGCATCAACGAGATGATTCTCGTCGATGGCATGGAGGTCAACGGCGCCAAGCACGACGTGCTGGTGCATTTCGACCGCAACGGCTTTGCCTACACAATGGATCGCGCCACCGGCGAACTTCTCGTCGCCAAGAAATACGATCCGGCAGTGAACTGGGCGACGGAAGTCAACATGGATCCCAAGAGCGACCAGTATGGCCGCCCGCAGGTCGTGGCCAAGTATTCGACCCAGCAGAACGGCGAAGACAACAACTCGACCGGTATCTGCCCGGCCGCGCTTGGAACCAAGGACCAGCAGCCGGCCGCCTACTCGCCGAAGACCGGGTTGTTCTACGTGCCGACCAACCATGTCTGCATGGACTATGAGCCTTACAAAGTGAGCTACACCGCCGGTCAGCCCTATGTGGGCGCCACCGTGTCGATGTATGCGGCGCCCGGCGGTGACGGTAACATGGGCAACTTCATTGCCTGGGATGCAGCCAAGGGTGAGATCGTCTGGTCGAAGCCCGAGCAGTTCTCGGTGTGGTCGGGCGCATTGGCGACAGATGGCGACGTCGTCTTCTACGGTACCCTCGAAGGCTACATCAAGGCGGTCGATAAGGACGGCAAGGAACTCTACAAGTTCAAGACCCCGTCCGGCATCATCGGCAACATCACGACCTACGAGCATGACGGCAAGCAGTACGTCGCCGTTCTGTCCGGCGTCGGTGGATGGGCCGGTATCGGTCTGGCAGGTGGGCTGCTTTCGCCCGACAACGCCGCCGCCTGGCATGGCGCCGTTGATCAGGGCCGTGCGCAGGGCGATCAGGCCGCGGTCGTTGGAACCGCCGGTCTGGGTGCCGTCGGCGGTTATGCGGCACTTGCCGACTATACGACGCTGGGCGGCCAGCTCACCGTCTTCGGCCTCCCGGACTGATAACCGGCAAGAGCCTCACGGCTAGGTTCGAAAACGAGAGCCCGGGTCACCCCGAAGCCGGGAACCGGGCTCTCGATTGCGCCGCGCACCCAACTCCGATCAATGCCGCTGCACGACGGCAGCCAGGGTTTCTGGCAAACGAAGGAAGAGCCTGAATGATCGTTCGCATTGCAGTTTCCGCTCTCGCCCTGGTCCTGCTGCCTCTGGCCAGCTCAAGTCTGGTACGGGCCGAAGACAGCATGGAGAAAGCCAAGGCGGTGAAGCAAGAAGGAGGCAAATATTTAGATGCGGACGGAAATCCGACCTACAAGATCGAAAACGGAACCGTCGATTGGTACACCTTTAGCGGGTACCGCCGGTATCACTCAGATTGCCATGTCTGTCACGGACAGGACGCCACAGGTTCGAGCTATGCGCCTGCCCTGGCTAATAGCCTGAAGACCATGGATTACGCCACGTTCCTGTCGATCGTCGCCGAGGGCCGCAAGAATGTCGGCGGCGGCAAGGAAAACGTCATGCCCGCCTTTGGCGACAACAAGAACGTCTATTGTTACCTGGACGATCTCTACGTCTATCTGCGCGCGCGCGCCGATGGCGCGGCACCCCGCGGCAGGCCGCCCAAGCACGAAAACAAGGCTCAGGCAGCCAAGGATGCCGAAGCATCCTGCATGGGTGGATGATATGACCGGCTGCACTGCATCGAAGCTGCGTGTCGTTCTGCCGATCCTCGGCGCGCTCGCCTTGCTGCCGTCGAATGTTCTGGCGCAAAATGCCGGGCTTGGCGCTGCGGGCGAACTGGTCGATCCCGACATTCTGCGCGTCTGCGCAGATCCCTCGAACATGCCCTTTACCGACAAGAACGGCCAAGGCTTCGAAAACAAGCTGGCTGAACTGGTTGCCAAGAAGACGGGGCGGAAATCAGTCGCTTACACGTGGTTTCCCACTGTCACCGGCTTTGTGCGCAATACGCTGGGGGCCAATCGATGCGACATCATCATGGGCTACGCCCAAGGCGATGAACTGGTGCAGAACACCAACGCCTACTACCGCTCCGCCTATGTGCTCGTATACCCCAAAGGCAACGGCATGGAAGGCATCGAGACGATCGAAGACCCGAAACTTTCCGGCAAGAGAATCGGCGTCGTCGAAAGCACGCCGCCAACCGCCAACATGGCCGCCAACAAGCTTCTGCGGACCGCCAAGATCTACCCGCTGGCGGTGGATACGCGCGTCACCCCTTCCATGGGGGAGGTCATGATCAAGGACATGCTCGCCGGCAAGATCGACGCGGCGGTCCTGTGGGGGCCGATGGCGGGCTACTATGCCAGGGAACTCGGAGCCGATGTCACCATTGTTCCGCTGTTGAAGGAAAAAACCGGCTCGCGCATGTCCTACCGCATTACCATGGGTGTACGTCCGTCCGACCAGGAATGGAAACGGACGCTAAACCGGGTGATCAGGGAAAACCAGGCGGAGATCACCAAGCTCCTGCTGGGTTACAATGTGCCGCTGATCGACGAGCACGACAATCCGATTACGCAATAGTTGGGATGGGTCAGGAGGAGGAAAAACCTATGCGATGAACAATTGAAGAGAAGACTACAGCTACTTTCGATACTTTTTTGTTTTTCGGTCTTTCAAAACCTTGCGTTCATTTGTCCATTTTGAGAACGTGATGGACGAGCCATTGCTTCGGTGCCCTGCAATGGTTGGCTAACCACCAGATCGGCCCCTTCGGGCTGGTAGAAGAGGAGAAATGTTATGAAGAAGAGCTGGACAAAACCGACCATGTGCCAGGTTGCTGCGGGCTTTGAAATTTCGCGCTATCTGCCTGCTGAAATTACTCCCAAGAAGTAGGCCGCAGAGGTGCGTGTCCCTGGCAACAGGGGCACGCATCCCCTTGCCGTATGGGATTTTCGTGAAAGAGTTTGAGGCGCGCAAAGCGGGCGGGCCGTTTTTTGCGGCTGCAAATTGGCTGCTGGTCAGAGAAGCCGCGGGGCGGGCGTTTTCATGCGCTTGAGAATCATCGGATCGGCGGCCGGCGGCGGCTTTCCGCAATGGAACTGCAATTATCGTCTGAGCCGTGCGGCTCGCACCGGGGTAGCTGGCGTGCATTCACGAAGCCAATCGAGTGTCGCCGCGTCGGCGGATGGACTCGGCTGGGTTCTGTTCAACGCTTCGCCCGACATTCGCCAGCAGATCGCGGCAACGCCTGAATTGCAGCCCGGGCACGATGCGCCGCTGCGCTCGACACCTATTCGCGCGGTGGTGCTGACCAATGCCGATGTCGATCATGTCGCCGGCCTGCTCAGCCTGCGTGAGCGGCAGCCTTTCGCTATCTATGCAACGACACAGGTTCTGGTTACGCTGAAGGAGAATTCGATTTTCAATGTCCTCGATCCGGCGCTCGTGCCGCGACGCATCTTGCCGCCGGCGCAAGAGCTGTCGATCTGCGACGCAGACGGCCACGACACCGGGGTGGCTGTCGAGAGCTTTCCCGTGCCCGGGAAGATAGCCCTCTATCTCGAAGAAAGAGGCCAGCCGGATGCCAATTTCAGCTCCGATGCCGGCGACACGATCGGCGTCCGTATCGCCGGAGCCGGCAGTCGCGGCTCCGTCTTCTACATCCCCGGCTGCGCGCGCATCGATGCGACCCTGCGCACGCGCCTGGCCGATGCCGCATGCCTTCTGTTCGACGGCACGGTCTTCACCGACGACGAGATGATTGCTGCCGGCGTCGGCCAAAAGACCGGTGCACGCATGGGGCATCTGGCAATGTCGGGAGACGCGGGGTCGATCGCCGGCTTGGCCGATGTGAGGATCGGCCGCCGTGTCTTCGTCCACATCAACAACACCAATCCTGTTCTGGACGAGAATTCTGCCGAGCATGCAGCCGTCGAAGCGGCTGGCTGGGAAGTGGCCTGCGACGGGATGGAGATGGAACTTTGAGTGATTTCCACGACGCGGCCAGCAACGGCCTGTCCTCCAGAGAGCTCGAAGCCGTGCTGCGGCAGGTCGGTGCCGAGCGCTATCACAACCGCCATCCTTTCCATCACAGGATGACCAGCGGTGCGCTGTCGAGGACCGAGATGCAGGCCTGGGCGCTGAACCGCTATTGCTATCAGGCGGTCATTCCGCGCAAGGACGCCATGATCCTCGCGCATGCCGAGGATCCGGCGTTTCGCGCCGCCTGGCGCAAACGCATCGAGGATCATGACGGCGAGGACGGCTGGAGCGGCGGTATTGCGCGCTGGTTGCACCTGGCGACCTCGCTCGGTCTCGATGCCGACGCGGTGAAGAGCGAGAGGCTGGCCCTGCCGGCCACACGTTTTGCGGTTGGCGCTTACCTCTCCTTTTGCACGAACCGGACCCTGCTGGAGGCGGTCGCGTCGTCGCTGACCGAGATGTTCTCGCCGCTCATCATCGGCGAGCGGGTACCCGCGATGCTGGCCAAATACGATTATATCACCGAGGACACGCTGGCCTATTTCACCCGACGGCCCGAACAGGCCTCGCGCGACGCTGACTTCGCCCTCGCCTATGTGCTCGAACATGCCGACGCGGCGGAACGCCAGCAGCACGCGATCGATGCACTGGTGTTCAAATGCGATATACTCTGGGCCATGCTCGACGCGCTTCAACACGCCTATGGCGAGCCGGGCAATATCCCGCCCGGCGCCTTCCGTCCGGAGGCAGCCCAATGATGGCACTGCGCGAAAGAGCCATGGTGTCGCTGCAGTCGGTTCCATCGCTGCCGAAGCACGTGCGCATACAGCATGACCCCGTGCGCCAGGCGTTCGCCGTGCTGTCGCCCGAAAAGGTGTTCTGGCCAAACGACATAAGCCTCGACATATTGCGCCGCTGCGATGGGCGGTCCACGGTCGGCGACATCATTGCCGGCCTTGCCGCAGATTATGATGCCGAACGGGAGGCTGTGGCGGCCGATGTCGTCGCCTTCCTGCAGGAATGGTCGGACAAGCTGCTGGTGAAGCTATGAGCGAGCCCCCTCTCCCTCCGATCGGCATGCTGGCGGAACTGACGCATCGCTGCCCGCTGCAATGCCCCTATTGCTCCAATCCGCTCGAGTTGCTGAAGGCCAATCGCGAACTCGACACGCAGAGCTGGCTCGACTTGTTCTCGCAGGCGGCCGACCTTGGCGTTCTCCAGGTGCATCTGTCCGGCGGTGAACCGACGCTGCGTCGCGATCTCGAGCAATTGATCGCCGGGCTTTCGGCGCGGGGCGTCTACACCAACCTGATCACCGCCGGCGTCGGCATTGCGGATGGCCGCATCGAGGCATTTGCCGAAGCCGGGCTCGACCATCTGCAACTGAGCTTTCAAGGCGCACGGCCGGCGACCACCGAGCGCATCGGCAATCACAGGGGCAGCCACGAAAAGAAGCTGGAAACGGCACGCCGCGCTCGCGCGGCCGGCTTGCCGCTTACCATCAACGCGCCGATCCATCGCCACAATATCGAGGAGGTATCGGAATTCATCGATCTGGCCCTTTCGCTGGGTGCGGAGCGTCTCGAGATCGCCAACGTGCAGTACGCCGGCTGGGCGCTGACCAATCGCGATCAACTCATGCCCGAGCGTGCTGCCGTCGACCGCCAGGCTGAGATCGTCGCGGCGGCGCGCGAACGGCTCACCGGCATCATGAACATAGATTTCGTCACGCCGGATTATTTCGCCATCTATCCCAAACCGTGCATGGGCGGCTGGGCGCGCGACGCCTTCATGGTGACGCCGGACGGCACCGTACTGCCATGCCATGCCGCCCAGACCATCCCGTCGCTCAGTTTCGAGCGTTTTGGAACACGCAGCCTGGCCGCGATCTGGACCGATTCCCCGGCATTTAATGCCTTTCGAGGCACGGACTGGATGCAGGAGCCCTGCCGCAACTGTGAGCGGCGCGAGATCGACTGGGGCGGCTGTCGCTGCCAGGCGATGGCAATCGCCGGCGATGCCGCCGCGACGGACCCGGCTTGCGCGAAATCGCCGATCCATGCGCGCATGGCAATGCTGATCGACGAGGCCCAGCGCGCTGCGACGATTCCTTCGAAGGACGAACCATTCGTCTACCGGCGCATCGGCGTCGTCACCGAGCCCGCCTGACTGCCGACCTATTCCTACGGCCTAGCCTCGTGAAAGCCGTTCGGCATGCCACGTCATATGGTCATGCATGAATGTCGAAATGAAAAAATAGGAGTGATCGTATTCGTCCTGCATCCGCAATTTCAACGGAATGCCTGCCTTGGAGCAGGCGTCTTCGAGCAGCCAAGGCCTGAGGCCCTCCTGGAGGAAACCGTCTGACGTTCCCTGATCGACCAGGAATTCCGGGAAACGGTGTCCATCCTCGATGAGCGAAGTGGCGTCGTAGCGCCGCCACGAGGCCTCATCCAGGCCGAGATATTTTTCGAAAGCCGGCTTCGACCAGCCGGCTGTGCTTGGCTGCACGATCGGCGCAAAGGCCGAGCAACTTCTGAAACGCGCGGGATTGTTCAGTGCGATCGTCAGCGCGCCATGCCCGCCCATTGAATGACCTAAGATCGACTGGCGCGCCATATCGGCGGGAAATTCGCGCCCGATCAAGGCTGGCAGCTCCTCGACGATATAGGAATACATGCGATAGTTCTTGGCATACGGCTCTTGCGTCGCGTCGAGGTAGAAACCGGCGCCGCTGCCGAACTGCCAATTGTCCTTTTCATCCGGAATGTCGACACCACGCGGGCTGGTGTCGGGGCAGACGACGATCAGGCCAAGTTCGGCGGCAATACGTCTGTATTCACCTTTTTCCATCACATTTGCATGGGTGCAGGTGAGTCCGGAGAGGTACCAGACCACGGGGCAACGGCTTTCCCGTGCCTGCGGAGGCACGAAAATGGCAAACGTCATTTCGCACGAGCAGCTCGTCGAAAGATGAGAGTAAACATGCTGGGCGCCGCCATGCGACTTGGCAGTCGAGACGAGTTTCAGGTGCTCTGGCATATATTCTTCTCCACCAATTTTAACCGCCGACCGTAGGCTCTACGACATCAAGGGTGATCGCGGCAACCTTGGTGGGCCGGCTGGCGCGCGGGGCTCTTGATCGGAGCCGGGATGGCCTGCCTTCGCCGACCGTCTTGGCGCAGCAAGGCGCGAGAGGCCACTCGCTGGCGCAGCGTTGCCAGCAAGCCATATGGGCCAGGCTGGGCGATTGTTGGCGATGCCGGCTATAACAACGACGCAGTCACTGCGCAGGCATCGGCGATGCTTCCGGGAAGCCGAGCCCTGCGCAAATGCGGCTTGACGTCCAGTACTTGCCAAACCTGGTCAGCGGCGGTTTCGCAACCCACCGATCGACTTTTGCCCCGCGGAAACTGCCGGCCGGTTGACGACAACCATTCGCGGTGTTCAGCAACGCCCGGATCGCCGCGGCAAATTTTCGCGCTCTGTCTGGTACTGCCGGGCCAGAACCCTGGGAACTCGCACAAGGCCTTCACGCTCACGGCCACGATGTCCGCTTTGGCCAGCAGGTCGACAGCAATGGCCGCCTGCCCCTCATCATCGGCGACATAGGCGCGCAGCAGCACATTCGTGTCGGCCGCAACCCTCATTCCTCGCCGGACCCGGCCACAGCGCCCGCTTCCGCCATCGCCTCGTTGATCTCCTCGATGCTGAGCACCCGGCCGTTCGTCTTGCCTCTGAGGAAGCCGTGGAGGTCCCGGAACGACCCCTTCGCCCGTGCAGCCCTCAATTCCGCCCGACCGTCGGGCAGCAGATCAAGCTCGATTTTCTCGCCCAGTTTGATGCCCAGATGTTGCAGCACGTCCTTGCGGAACGTCACCTGTCCCCTTGTCGTCACTGTCAACGTTGTCATGTTAAACATTCCTGTTCATCGCGATAAGACAATGCAAATCTGCATTATTATCAATGCAGATGGTCGGGGCCAAGCTTGGCGTCCATGCGGCGACTGAATCGCGACCAGCGCTCTGCCAGAGTGAAGTCGGCAAACATCACCTGGAGGTCAGCATGCAAGCCAACACCGCGGCCGCTATCCGCGTCGATCTTGCCTCAATGTTTGTCTCGTTAGAGCTGTCTCGTTCAAAATGGCTCGTCAATTCGCTTCGGCTGGTGCCGGGAATGGCGCGACCGCCGCCGGGAAGCGAGGGAAGACAGCGTCAAGTTCGATTAACCAGAGATCAACAAGAACAAGCCATCGCCGCATAGGCGTCTGCCTGCGTGGGTATGGACGGATTCACTCATGCGCAATATGAATCATGAATGGAGATGAGGCCTGCCCTGGCGCTCACATTTTCGCCGTGTCGCTAAGGCAGGTGACGCTCGTTCAATGACGCTGCGCAGGGCGGATTGGCCTTCTGGTCTAACGCCGCCCGCAGAAGTGTCGATATCAGGGGATCTGGTCAATGACCGACAACAAGCCAGAGGTTACCAAGGATTGGCAAGCGACGCAGGGCCAGAAGTCCTCTGCCACGCGTCTTCGCCTTTTCGCCGCACTCTCGTGGATCGTCGCCATTGGCGGCGAGATCTACGGAATTATGCTGCTTCGCCAGAACAAGTTCGACCAGGGACACCTGCCGCTGGTCATCGGCCTTCTGGTCGGCATCGCGATTTTCGCAATCGCCGGCAACTTGCTATGGAAGGCGGCCAACAGGCACGATCCGGCTCGTGCATCCGACGCAGCCAGGTTCTTCTTCCAAAACCAGCTCGGCGCAATCATCACACTGATTGCCTTCCTCCCGCTGGTTTTCCTGATCCTCACCGACAAAAACATGGATCCGCGGACCAAGAAGGTTGCCGGCGGCGTCGGCGCCGCGCTGGCCGTGCTCGCGACAGTCATGGGGATCAGTTTCAAACCCCCGTCGGTCGAACAGTACACCCAGGATATGAACGCATGCGCAGCCCAGATCAAGTCGGGGCAGCCCACCACCGCCTGTTCGCCCGATGTCGCCGCTCAGGCGCAGGCGATCGCGACGGACACCGCCGCCGTGGCGGCGGCGACGCGGGACGCGAGCCACCCCGCCGGTCAGGATGTCGTCTACTGGATCGCGCCCGAGAACGGAGCCGCGAAGTCCACCGAGCCGCATGTTTTCCACCTCTGCGCAGGCGTGAGCCCGCTGAAGGACAAGACTGTGAATAGTGGCTCCGTGACGGAGGCCTACGCACAGAACGCCGTCCGCATCACGAAGCAGATCGATATGGAACAGAAGCAGTGCGGGTTCACCGCCACAACCAGCACCAACTGAACCCGTTTGCACTCGATCGGGTCCAGCCGTTGGTCTTGTCGAGAAGGATGGCGCGTAAGCGCAGGCTCAGTATTGACTCGCCGAAGCAACGCCAAATGCCGGGATCGCCCGGCTGGCCAATATTGTCCAGCTGCAAACTTATCCCCGGCGGGCAATGACCTGGCGTCTTACGCACGGCAGCTTCCGGCCTGAGCGCTTCGAATGAAGAATGACGTTAATGAAGCGCATAGCCGCCGGCAGCATTATGGGCGGGAAGCGAACCGGGAACTTCTTGCGTTCACCTGGTGGGCCGCATCGACCAGAAGCGGATTGGGCAAGCGTTCCATGGCATGTAGCGTCGGGTGTCGCGCACCTGCTGGACCCCTGTTGATGACTGGCCGATGCCGGTCTTCTGGCTTGGAGGCTGGGGAGTGGGGAGTCTCGGGGCGAACGACTATTTCATTCCGCCGAGGGCATTCGGCAGCGGCATGGCCGGCCTTCAAAGTCCTTTGGCCGGGAAGTTCGTACGAATAGTCGGAATCAGGCAACCCCCCTGTTTTCCGAGCTGGATTTTGAAGCTGTGAATGAGCGGCTATGATGAACGCGCCGAGTGCAAGTAAGGTCACGAAGGCCCCTACAATAAGCTTTAGAGGAGACTACGTCGATGACGAACGTGCGCGCCCTTGTCCTTGAACGCCAGCACGAACTCAAGCTGCGTGACATCGATCTGCCACAGACCGTCGGCCCGGGCGAAGTTCGCATCAAGATCCATACGGTGGGCATCTGCGGCTCCGACGTGCACTACTATACGCATGGCCGCATCGGCCCATTCGTGGTCGAAGCGCCGATGGTCTTGGGCCATGAAGCCGCCGGCACCGTCGTCGAAACGGGGGAACGCGTCGAGCATCTGAAGGTCGGCGACCGCGTCTGCATGGAGCCGGGTATCCCCGATCCCAATTCGCGGGCGAGCCGGCTCGGCCTCTACAACATCGATCCAGCGGTCAGGTTCTGGGCAACGCCGCCGATCCACGGCGTGCTGACGCCCTATGTCGTCCACCCCGCCAACTACACTTTCAAACTGCCCGACAATGTCAGCTTCGCCGAAGGCGCCATGGTGGAGCCCTTCGCCGTCGGCATGCAGGCGGCTGCCAAAGCAAAGATCGCGCCGGGCGACACGGCGGTGGTGATTGGCGCAGGGCCGATCGGCACGATGGTGGCGATCGCGGCGCTCGCCGGCGGCTGCGCCCGCGCCCTTGTTGCAGATCTCGCCCAACCCAAGCTCGACATCGCCGGCGGCTATCAAGGCGTTATCCCGGTCAACGTCCGCGACAAGAACCTGGCGGCGGAGGTAAAGCGCCTGACCGATGGCTGGGGCGCCGACGTGGTGTTTGAATGCTCGGGCTCGTCCAAGGCATGGGAGACCCTGCTCGATCTGCCGCGGCCCGGTGGCGCGGTAGTGGTGGTCGGCCTGCCGGTGGCGCCGATCGCATTCGATGTCGCCACCGCCTCGACCAAGGAAGTCCGCATCGAGACTGTGTTCCGATATGCCCACCAATATGAGCGGGCAATCGCGCTGATGGGGTCGGGCCGGGTCGACCTAAAGCCACTCATTTCGGCGACCTTCCCCTTCGAAGATTCCATCAACGCCTTCGACCGCGCAGTCGAAGCCCGGCCGGCGGACGTAAAGCTTCAGATTCTGTTGCCGGATTAAGGCGAGTTCCAAAGCCCCCGGGCTGTCCTCCCGATCTCCTCGATGCGTTGCGTAGGCTTCCGGGCTTGTAGCAAGGGCATTGGCAACCCAGTTTTTGTTGGCATCAACCGAGCCTATCGCCTGAGCGGTTTCTCCTGAAAGGTGGCTTTCAACAACGCGAGCTGGCGCGCAAGCAAGGAGGAACACATGAACTGGGATCAAATCAAGGGAAAATGGACGCAGTTCAAAGGCAAGGCGAAAGAGCAGTGGGGTGACCTCACCGACGATGATC
>NZ_JAMYMD010000018.1:0-111956 GCF_040318335.1 Mesorhizobium sp. M1182 | reverse complement strand
AGCTCGAAAGCGCTTGACCTCAACATGCCGAATAGAGAAGTGCTTCAGGACTGCTGCAACCCGGACTTTTTCAACACTATCGGTGGTTTGCGGACGATTAGGTATTCTTTCGCTAGTTCGCTGTGGGGCTGTTGCTCCTATAAAGTGCACGAAAGAAACTCTTGGAATAGCGATCGTACCAAGCGGCAGCCCACTCGCCGACAAGTCGCTCTGTCGACGACACCCTACGCCGGTAGTCGACTGTTCGGCGGATACCTCCTTCTTCCTCAAGCTCGATGTCCAGGTGAGTAAACTTTGGGGCCGCATCCGAAAACCTGAGATACATGTATGCAAACACCGCGATATGACGTTTACCCATTGATAAGCAACGATTTTCAATCGCCACCACCGCAGACTGGACTGTGGCGAAATCCTCTAGCCTAACCGCTCGTTCTAGACGAACGAAGTCAAGGAACAATCTCCGGTCGGTAATTGCAAGGTTGCCGTCGGCCGTGTCTCGAACCCCGTGCGACAGCAGTTTTTGCGCAACAAAGCGATAAATAGACGCCATTCGCCGGTCTCATTTTCATTTGCGAGGCAGGACATAGCATGCGGACTAACCCTAGTTCTTGTGAACTGGGCGCCCTTTTTGAGGTCGTCTCCCACTATTCAGTGGGCATTAAGCATTGGATTCTCGCTAGAACGCACTGACATAGAGGCCGCCGTCGACCGGTATGTTCTGACCGGTCAGGTAACCGGCATGGACCGAGCACAGGAAGGCGCAGATCTGGCCGAATTCCTCCGGTGTACCGAGCCGTTTGGCCGGAACGTTGGCTGCTGCTTGCGCTTTGCGCGCGGCGGCGGCGGCTGGATCTTCGGGCGTGCCGGCCTCGTGCGGGCCGCGCAGCCGGTCGGTGTCGAGTTTTCCCGGCAGCATGTTGTTGATCGTCACATTGCGGTCGATCACCGTCCGCGCGACGCCGGCAAGCAACGAAGTGAGGCCGGCGCGGGCGCCGGACGACAGGTCGAGGCCGGGGATAGGCACATAGACCGACAGCGAGGTGATGTTGACGATGCGGCCGAAGCCGCGCACCGCCATGCCGTCGATCACGGCCTGAACCAGTTCGACAGGGGTCACCATGTTCTGGGTGACGCCCTCGAGGATCTTTTCGCGGTCGAGCGCGCGGAAATCGCGAAACGGCGGACCGCCATTGTTGTTGACGAGGATGTCGGGATCGGGGCAGGCGGCAAGCAGCGCCTTCTGGACATCGGGCTTGGATACGTCGCCGACGATTTCGGTCACCTTGACGCCGAATTTCTCGCGCAGTTCAGCGGCGGTTTTGGCCAGCACGTCGGCGTTGCGGCCATTGATCACCAGATCGCAACCTGCCTCTGCCAGTGCCATGGCGCAGCCGCGTCCCAAGCCTTTGCTCGAAGCGCAGACGATGGCCTTCTTGCCGCGAATGCCGAGATCCATGGTGATTTTCTCCTCTGATTGCCGCGGCAACCTATCCGGATGGCTGGACCAATCGCAACCGTCATACGGTTGTTGCATGAATCGGGGCATAGGCTCAGGCGAAAGCAACGGTGACAAATGATGTACGGCGCAGAGCCTCGCACTTTCCGCAGCATGTTCATCTCCGACGTCCATCTCGGATCGAAGGCGGCGAAGGCCGAATTCCTGATCGATTTCCTGCGCCATCACGATGCCGATATCATCTATCTCGTCGGCGACATCGTCGACGGCTGGCGCCTGAGACGAAGCTGGCATTGGCCGCAAAGCCATAACGACGTGATCCAGAAATTGCTGCGCAAGGCGCGCAAGGGCGCCAGCATCACCTACATCGCCGGCAACCATGACGAGTTCGCGCGACAGTTCCAGGGCGTTCATTTCGGCGGCATTGTCGTCGCCGACCGCGCCATCCACGACACCGCCGATGGCAAACGCCTTCTTGTCATCCATGGCGACCAGTTCGACACCGTCGTCCATAATGCGCGCTGGCTGGCCTATCTCGGCGACTATGCCTACGACGCGGCGATGCTGCTCAACCGCGTCATCACACGTCTGCGCCAGGTGCTCGGCTTGCCTTATTGGTCGTTCTCGTCCTGGGCCAAGGTCAAGGTCAAGAAGGCGGTGAATTTCATCGGCTCGTTCCAGACCGTGCTGACCGAGGAGGCGCGCCGCTCGCATGTCGACGGCGTGATCTGCGGGCACATCCACCATGCCGCGATCGAAAGCTATGAGGACGTGCAATACATCAACACGGGCGACTGGGTGGAGAGCTGCACGGCGGTGGTCGAGCATTTTGACGGCAGGATGGAGATCCTGCACTGGGCGCATGTCCTGCCGGAGACTCCGGTCGGCAGCGAGGTGCTCGTGCCGATCGACATCAAGGGCAGGGCAGTCCAGGCGGCTTGACCAAATCCGGCCGCATCTCGCTTCAATCGGTTAGTCCAGCGGTTTCATCGACTTTTTCGCCGTGTTAAGCAGCGGCAGGTGTGGCGGGCCGACCCGGCTGAATGCCGTGCCGTCGGATCGCCTGTCAATGTCCTCGCTGCCGCCGCTTTCGCCCGAACAGCTCGTCAAGCCACGCCATTTCGAACTGCGCATGAGCTTGATCTTCTTTACGCTCTTTGTTCCGCTCGGGACGCATGTGCCGTATTTCCCGCTGTGGCTGCAGGCGAAGGGGTTCCATGCCGAACAGATAGCCGTGATCCTCGCCGCGCCGATGTTCCTGCGCGTGGCGACGACGCCTTTTCTTACTGCGCTGGCAGACAAAGCGAGCGACCGCGCCAATGTCTATGTTGCGCTGGTCGCCGCATCGCTGATCCTGTCCGCCGGCTACCTCCTGCCGCCGACCTACGCAACGGTACTTGCCGTGTCGCTGGCCCTGACGGTCGTCTGGACGCCGCATTCGCCGATTGCCGATTCGCTCGCCCTTTCAGGTGTTCGCCGCTTCGGCTCGAATTACGCAAGCATGCGCAAATGGGGCTCGATCTCCTATCTCTGCGCCAATCTCGCCGGCGGTTTCATCCTGTCGGCGAGCGGTGCCCAGGCTGTCCCGGCGATCATCTTCGCGGCGCTGTGTGCCGCGCTAGCCGCCGGACTGATTGCGCCGCGCCTCGGCCGTCCACGCCGCGCCTCGCCGCTTTCGGCCGCCGATATCCAGCAATCGGCACCGAAACTCCTCAACCGGTACTTCCTCTATTTTTCGACGGGCGTCGGCGTCATCACCGCCAGCCACGCATTTCTCTACGGTTTCGTGTCGATCTACTGGAAATCGATCGGCATCAGCGATTCGGTTGTCGGGCTTCTGTGGGGGTGGGGCGTCATCGCCGAGATATGCATGTTCGTCGTTTTCACCCGCGCTTTCGCCTCCTTCTCGGTCGTCTCGATCATGCTGATTGCCGGGATTGGCGCGATCGTGCGCTGGTTCGCCTTTCCGCTGATCTGGCCGCTTGGGCTTGGCGTTGGCGGGTTTTTCGCGATCCAGACGCTGCACGCGGTTTCGGTGGCGCTGGTGCTGATCGGCCTGCAAAAGATGATCGGTGAGACGGTCGCGGAAGAACGCACCGGGGCGGCGCAAGGCATCGCCTACTTCTCCAATGGCTTCTTCATGGCGGCGGCGACGCTGATTTCCGGTCCTCTTTACGACCGCTTCGGCGCGAATGGCTTCTTTGCGATGATCCCGATCGCCCTGACGGGCCTGGCTCTGATCGGGCTTGCCGCGCGTTCAGCCCCACAGCGCCCGCTCGGGCGGTGACACCAGCGAACCTTGGTAGACGAGACCGGGAACGCGGTCGCTGGCCAGCAGCAGCGGACCGTCGAGATCGACGAAATCGGCATCCTGCGCCAACAGCACGGCCGGCGCAATCGCAAGCGATGTGCCGACCATACAGCCGACCATGACACCAAGACCCAGTTCCCGGGCGCGGTCGCGAAGCACGAGTGCAGCGGTCAGGCCACCCGATTTGTCGAGCTTGATGTTGACGGCGTCGTAAAGGCCGACAAGCGCTTCAAGGTCCTTCGCCTCGTGCACGCTTTCGTCGGCACAGATCGGTACCGGATGTGCGATGTGGCGAAGAATACCGTCATGTCCCGCCGGCAGCGGCTGTTCGATCAAGGCGATACCGTGCTCGGCGGCAAAGGCGAGGTTTGCGACGATATTGTCGACATTCCAGCCCTCGTTGGCGTCGAGAATGATTCGGCTGTCGGGTGCTGCCGCCGTCACTGCACGGATGCGCGCGATGTCGTTGTCGCCGCCGATCTTGACCTTGAGTAGCGGGCGCTGGGCGTTGGCGCGGGCCTGCGCCGCCATCGCCTCCGGCTCGGCGAGCGACAATGTATACGCCGTCTCAAGCGATCGTAACGGAACGGTTCGTATCGTATGCGCCACCGGTGTTCCGCTGATCTTCGCTTCCAGGTCCCAGAGCGCGCAGTCGATGGCACTGCGTGCCGCGCCGGCAGGCATGGCATCGAGCAGGGCGATGCGGCTGATGCCGCGCGCGATCTCGCTGCGCATCGCCTCGATCGCGTCGCGCACACACTCCATGGTCTCGCCATAGCGCTTGTAAGGGACGCATTCGCCGCGTCCTGTACGGCCGTTTTCGGTGATGGCGCAGGAAATCACCTCCGCTTCGGTCTTCGAGCCGCGCGAAATGGTAAAGGTCCCGGCTATCGGAAAGCGCTCGGCCTCGACCGAAATGACACGCGCCATATTTTTCTGCTCCGGCTGTGCAACAAGGAGGATATCGGCAAATCGACAGGTCGGCCCCGTCAGGCTAAACAGGACGCCATGTTGACCATCCGCAAACGCGACGCAAGCGGCCCTGCCAAGGAGCCCGATCACCAGCCGCGCATCGCGATCGGCGAGGAGGGCGGCGTTCTCGGCTGCGCTTTCTCGGGAACCTGGACGACGCGCACCGTGGCGCTGGTCGATGCCGAGATGCGCAAGATCGAGAAGCGCAGCGGCTTCAAGACGCTGGCGCTCGACCTTTCACAAATCGAGAAGATGGACACAGCCGGGGCGTGGCTGATCGACCGCCTGGTCAGCAGCTTCGAAAAGAAGGGCGTCGAGATCACGATGCAGGGGCAGAGCGAGATAGCCTCGATCCTGCTTGGCGCCGTCGGGGACGCCGTTCGTCGCGAGCCCGAATCAGGTCCGGCAAAGCCGCCCAACTTCATCATTCGCGGGCTCGAGGCGGTAGGTCGGCGCGTTTATGAGATGCGCGACGATTTCCTGGCCGCAATGAATATCCTCGGCGCCACGATACGCGGCTCTCAGATGAAGCTTGGCCGCGGCCATGCCGTCAACATGGCGGCGATCTTCAACCAGATCGATCGCATGGGTGTCGGCGCTATACCGGTAGTCGTGCTGATGTCGGCCATCGTCGGTGCGATCGTCGCCCAGCAAGGCGCCTATCAGCTCAGTTATTTCGGCGCCGACATCTTCGTCGTCGACCTGGTCGGCGTGCTGATCCTGCGCGAGCTCGGCGTTTTGATGACGGCGATCATGATCGCCGGCCGCTCCGGTAGCGCGATCACCGCCGAGATCGGCTCGATGAAGATGCGCGAGGAGGTCGATGCGCTGAAGGTGATCGGCCTTAATCCAATCGGCGTGCTGGTGTTTCCGCGGCTGGTCGCGCTGGTCGTCGCGTTGCCTTGCCTGACGATCATCGCCAACTTTGCCGCACTGGGCGGCGGCATTTTGGCTGCATGGCTCTACTCCGATATTGCACCGGCAGCGTTCATCGACCGGCTGCGTGTCGCAATCGATCTCAGCACCATCTTTGCCGGCCTGATCAAGGCGCCGTTCATGGCCATGATCATCGGCATAATTGCCTCGGTCGAGGGCATGAAGGTTGGCGGCAGCGCCGAATCGCTTGGCCAGCATGTGACCGCCTCCGTGGTGAAGTCGATCTTCGTGGTCATTATCCTCGACGGGCTTTTCGCCATGTTCTATGCAGCGATCGAGTTCTGAGATGGCGCTGCCGGGCACAAACACGACCAAGGTGGCGGCGAAAGCCAAAGAAGACGAGATCGTGCTGTCGGCGCACGACGTCACGGTGTCGTTCGCCGATCAGGTCGTTCTCGACAAACTGTCGCTCGATATCTGGCGCGGGGAGATTCTCGGCTTCGTCGGTGCCTCCGGTGCCGGCAAATCTGTTCTCTTGCGCACCATCCTTGGCTTGACGCGCAAGCAATCGGGAACAATCAAACTGTTCGGCGTCGACGTCGAGAAGGCAACCGAAAGGGAGCGCCTTCGCATCGACATGCGGCTTGGCGTGCTGTTCCAGCATGGCGCCCTTTTTTCGGCGCTGACGGTCCTCGAAAACGTTCAGGTGCCGATGCGCGAATATCTCGATTTGCCGAAGAAGCTGATGGACGAACTTGCCATGCTCAAGGTCGAGCTGGTCGGACTGCCGCCGGATGCGGCGCAGAAATTCCCCTCCGAGCTCTCGGGCGGCATGATCAAGCGTGCTGCGCTGGCGCGCGCCCTGGCACTCGACCCGGACATCGTTTTTCTCGACGAACCGACGTCCGGGCTCGATCCGATCAGCGCGGCTGAGTTCGACGAATTGGTCGTCAAGCTGCGCGATACCATGGATTTGACCGTGTATATGGTCACGCACGATCTCGACACGCTGTTTACGGCGTGCGACCGCGTGGCGGTGCTTGGCAAAAAGAAAGTGCTGGTCGAGGGCACGATCGACGACATGCTCAGGAGCGAGGAACCCTGGGTAAAATCCTATTTCCGCGGAAAACGCGCCCGGCAACTTGATCTTGCGGCGCGCGCATAGCCATAAGTGAGCAATGGAAACCAGGGCCAACTACGTCATTGTCGGCATTTTCACGCTGGCCGCGATCCTCGCGGCTTTCGCTTTCGTCTATTGGACGGCGGCAATCGGCGAAAAGGGTGAGACGACGGTGCTGCGCGTGCGCATTCCAGGCTCCGCTTCGGGGCTCGGCCGTGGCAGTTTCGTGCTGTTCAATGGCGTCAAAGTCGGCGACGTGCGCCGTGTCTATATCGACGTCGACAATCCGACCGCTGCTATCGCCGACACCGAAATAGACCGGAATACACCTATCACCAAGTCGACGCAGGCCGATATCGGGCTTGCCGGCCTCACCGGCCAGGCCAACATCGAGCTCAAGGGCGCCGACCCCAAGGAGCCAAAACTTCTCGACGAGGCGGAAAAGGAAGGCCGTGTCGCCGAGATCGTCGCCAATCCGTCGGCGGTCACCAACCTGCTGCAGACGGCGCAGAACATCTTCACCCGCGCCGACAAGGTTCTTTCGGAGCTCGAAGGCTTCACCAAGGATGTTCGCGGGCCGCTGACGCAGACCGTCAACAATGTCCAGACCTTCTCCGATGCACTGGCCAGGAACGCGGACGGCGTCGACAAGTTCCTGGCTAGCGTCAGCTCGCTGGCGGACGAACTGAAGGGTGTTTCGGGCAAGCTCGACGGCACCCTGAAGGCGGCGGAAGGGCTACTCAACGCCGTCGACAAGGACCAGATCAAGAGCATCGTCGCCAATGTCGACACAGTCACTTCCAACCTGAAGGAAACCAGCAAGCAGTTCGACACGGTCATCAAGAACGTGGACACCGCGGTCGGCTCGATCAACGACTTCGCCCAGAAGACGCAGGGCACGCTGGCCAAGGTCGACGGCGTTCTCGACGGCATCGATCCGGCTGAGGTTCGCACCGCGCTGGCCAATATCCAGAAGGCCAGCGAAAACGCCAACGAGGCTGCCGCCGACATCGCCAAGGTGACCAACAAGTTCGCAAACCGAGCCGACGACATCGATGAAACCATCAAAGACGCGCACCAGCTCGCAGGACGCCTCAACGATGCCTCGGTGCGAGTCGACGGTATCCTTGCCAAGGTCGACAAACTGCTCGGCTCCGGTCAGGCCGACGGCGTCATGGCCGATGCGAGGGCGACGCTCAAATCGTTCAAGCAGGTCGCCGACACGCTGAACGCCCGCCTCGGCACCATTACCGACAATCTGGCGCGGTTCTCGGGACAGGGGCTGCAAAACGTCGAAGCGCTGGTCCAGGACAGCCGCCGTTCGATCAACCGCATCGAAGAGGCGGTAACCGATCTCAGCCGCAACCCACAACGGATTTTGTCCGGCGGCGAGGGCGAGGTCCGGCAGTTCGACGGCAGGGTGCGCCGTTGACTTCGGCCTGCGCCCACCGCAAGAACAAAGCTTGCAGATGCGCGTTGTTTCCACGATCCGGGGGGGATCGCGTTTGAAGTCGATCAGTTCAGGCAGCATCACATCGGGTGGGTCTAAGGTTGGGGCGGTGTTGCTGGCGCTTTCGCTAGCAAGCTGCGCGGCTTTGCCAGGCGGCCGACCGGCGCCGCTGGATACGTTCGAGCTTTCGGCGCCGTCGCTGGAAGCGCGTGCCCACAGCCGCCGCCAGATCCTCATCGCCCAGCCATCGGCGCTCAAGGCGCTGGACAGCCAGAACATCGTCATCAAGCCATCGCCGCGATCGATCCAGTATCTCAAGGGCGCGCAATGGGCCGACCGGCTGCCGATGATCGTACAGGCGCGGCTGGCAGAGACGTTCCAGCGCTCGGGCAGCTTCACCGGCGTCGGCAAGCCAGGCGAGGGGCTGGCGATCGACTATCAGGTGATCGTTGAGATCCGCTCGTTTGAGGTGCGTGTCGATGGCGGCGAACATGCCGAGGTCGAGCTGTTCGTGCGCCTATTGAATGACCGCAACGGTGAAGTGCGCGCTTCGAAGACGTTTAGCGCCATCGCGCCCGTTTCGGGCAATGGCAACCAGGCCTATGTCGGCGCGCTCGATGCCGCGTTCGGCGATGCGGCCGGGCAAATCGTCCGCTGGACGGACACCGTGATCTGAACCGGGCTAGCTGCTGTGAGGCGGCTGGAGACCGAAGCAGCTCACGGAGCGTATTCGACAAGCGTATGATCTTCGCCCGCGAGTTCATCGTTGATGATTGAGGCTATGGTTTCCCAATCACCTCCAGCCAGCCCTGCGCCAATTTTCGGGTAGCCGATTCTTTTGCCCGCGAATTTACCTTTGACGGCCTGCATGACTTTTCGAATTGCCTGGTAGTCGGCTTTCACGCCTTTGCCCTGCCAATGGAACTGAGTGTAGCCATTGACAACATGGAAAATGCGGCTGCCTCGCTTGATTTCGGCAACGGATATGCTTCCCAGCTTGGCTGGGTCACCCTTCAATGTCGCGCAATCCGCAGCATATGCTTCGGGAAAACGCTGCTTTATGGAAAGAGCAATTCCTTTGCCCATCTGGCACTGGCAGTTGCATCCATGCACAATGACATCGAACGTTCCGTCGAGCGCAAGCTGAAGCAGATCACCGCGAATTGTCTGCATTGCCACGAGATACCGGCCTCTGCTCTGGGCGCAAACATCCGACCAAATCAGGAGATTTGCGGACTATCTTTTTCAGTATCGGGTCTAAGCAGAAAGGGCAGAGTGCACTTTCTGTTTTCCTGTCCCGCCGCTTAGTGCAGACGGCCGCTGGCATGGGCAAGCATGGTGTAGACCTTGCCGGTGTCCGACGTCAGGTAGGTCTGCGCCATGATGTTGTCGCGGTCGTTGCGCGACACGTCCTTGAGCAGCTTTTCGAAATCGTCGCAGTAACGATCGACAGCAGCGCGGAACTCCGCCTCTGACTGATATTTGCGGCGGATCTCGTCGAACGTCTGCTGGCCCTTCAGCGTGTAAAGTCGGCGCGTGAAGACGTCGCGCTCGCCGCGCCGGTAGCGGTTCCACAACTCGATCGAGGCGTCGTGATCGATGGCGCGTGCGATATCGACCGAGAGCGAGTTCAGCGATTCCACGACATGAAGCGGCGAACGCGCAGCGGGAGCCGGGCGCGGCGCTTCGGCAGGCGCTGCCGGCTTGGCGTCGTCTTCGCGCGATGCACCGGTCAGGAGGTCGCGCACCCAACCGCCCTGCGGCGTGCGGCCGTTGGGGTCGCGCTGGCGCGGCGCTTGGTCTGCCGGACGTTCGAGGTCGAGCGTGCCGCGCAGCGCCGTCTCGCCCGAAGGCGCCTGCGGTGCACGGCGCTGTTCGGGAGCCGGAGCCGGGCGACGTGGCGGTTCGGCGGGGCGTGCGGCAGGCGCTTGCGGCGCCGGACGCAGGTTGCGCTGTTCCGAACTGTCGGCGCTGCGGCCAGATTTCGCAACGATTTCAGAAAGTTCCTTCAGCGCGTTGATCTGCTCTGAAACTGCACGGCGGATAGCCGTGGTTGATTCCTTTGCCTCTTCCGGCATCTCGATGACGCCTTTCTTAAGCTCGGCCCGGGTGAGGTCGAGCTCGCTCTTGATCGAGCCGGCGGTACGCCGCATCTCCTCGGTCGCATCGGCAAAGCGCTTGGTTGCCGAATCGACCACTTCGGAAATCGCGGTACGGATCTTGTCGGCGGATTCCAGCGTCTTGCCCTCGGCGTTCTGCAGCGTCTGGCCGACCAAATTCTCGAACGAGCGCATGACCCTTTCGAGATCTTCCGACTTCTTGACAAGGCCGACGGCGAGGTCCTCCAGCGACGATTGCCTTTCGAGCGTGTGCTCAAGATTGCTCTGGGCCGAGCTCAACAGGTCCGAGGCACTGGAAAGCAACCGGCTGTGCTCGTCGAACTTGGTGGCGATTGAAGCAACCTCGCGTAAGGTCGACGACGACAGCTCGGTGAGCCGCGTCGTGTTCGAATCGACCAGACGCGCCGAACTGGCGAAGGTCTGCGCGGTCTTTTCCGTGGTCGCCGCGAAGCTTTGCGTGCTCCCGGTCAGGCGTTCGTCGACCTGGCCGAGATTGGTCGCCGCCTGCTCGATCAATTGACCGAGCTGCGAGCTGGAGGTGGTCATGCGGCCGATGAGGTCGGCAACGCTGTCGGCAAGCGTCGAGCGCGCGCCTTCGACGGCCGACAGGGTTTCGGCCGTGCGGCTGGCGATGGCGTCGACGAGGGCGGCGTTTTGATTGCGCAGCTTCTCGGTCGCACGTTCGGTGACCTCTTCCATGCTCTTTTGCAGCTCGGAGCCGCCCTGGGCGAAGCGCTCGACCAGAGGCCGCGCCGTCTCGTCCAGGATTTTCGATATTTCTGCCGAACGGGCCGCAAGCATCGTACTGAGCTCGCGAGTATTGGCACCGATGGTCTTTGCAGCGTCATTGGTGCTCTGACCGATATGCTGGCCGACCGCGGTGAAGGTTTCGGCGATGGTGTTGGCACGCGAGACCAGTTGCGCTTCGGCACCCGAGACTTGTTCGTTGAGCTTTTGGCCCATTGTCTCGGCGGAGTAAGCGAGGCGGTTCTCGACGCTGGCGACCTGCTCCTCGACGCGGGCCGCAGTGGCGGCAGCACTCGATGCCAGGCGTTCGTCGGCACCGGCAAGCAGTTGCTCGATTTCACGGGCATGGACTGCGAGTTCATGGCCAGTCTGCCTGGCGCGTTCGGCAACCCGCTGCTCGGTGCTGGTGAAGGCACCGACAATGGTGTCGGCATGTTCGCCGATTGCGGTGCTGCTGTCAGCGATACGGGACACCAGGCGATGATCGGCCTCCTCGAAGATGCGGCCGATCTCGGACGCACGGGCCGAAAGTGCTTCGGAGCCCTCGGCAATGCGCGAAATAAGTTGCTGGTCGGCGGCATCGAAAATGCGGCCGAGATCCGACGCACGTGCCGCGAGCGCTTCGGCGGATTCGCCGATGCGCACGCCCAGCCGCTCGTCGGCTGTTTCGAAATTGCGCAGGATGTCGCCGGCACGTGCCGCCAGCGACTGGGCCGTTTCGATGGCGCGAGAGACCAGCCTGTGGTCCGCCGCGTCGAAGGTGCCGGCAATCTCACTTGCTCTGGCTGCCAGCTGATCGGCCGTTTCCTGGGCACGCGCGAGCAAGCTGTTCGACGTGTCGTCGACGCGGGCAATCAGTGCGCTCGACGTATCCTCGGCGCGGGCGGCGAGGCGACGATCCGCCTCTTCAAAGGTGCGGGCGATGTCCTCCGCCCTGGCGAGCAGGGCGGCCGAGGTCTGCTCGGCGCGCTCGGCGATCTTGCGGTCGGCATCGCTGAATGCCGCGCCCGCCTGCTCATGCAGCGCGCTGGTAACTTCCATGACCTTCTCGCGCAGCGCGCCGGCGACGAAGACCGCGCTTCTTTCGAGCACACTGCGCACATTGTCGACACCCGTCGACAGCGCCCGCTCCATTGTGCTGGCGCGCTCTTCAATGATGCCTGTCTGCCGGCTGAACGCCTGCTCGATCTTTTCTACGTCCGCAGCGATCGCATCAGAGATGTCGGTGCTCCTGGCGGCGATCTGATCGATATGGCCGGACAGCGAACGGTCGACATCCTTGCGCGTCTCGGCGAGCCTGGAGAGATCGTCCTGCAATGCGCGGGTCAGCATGTCGCGGCCCTCGCTCAGCTTGCCGACATGACCGGCGACAATCTCGTCGACCTCGCTGCGGCTCATTGCAAGCCTCTCCAGGTCGGCTTCCAACGCGCGCCTGAGGATGTCGCGGCCTTCCGCCAGTTTCTCGACCTGGCCGGCGACCAGCCCATCGATGCTCGAGCGGCTTTCGGCCAGCTTGGCGAGATCGTCCTCGAGCGCCTTCGACAGGGTCGAGCGGTCCTGGACGAGCTTCTCTGCGTGGGTTGCGACAAGGCTGTTGACGTTGCCGAGATCGGCTTCCAGCGCACGCGAAAACTGCGCGCGATTATCGGTCAATAGCTGCGACTGATCGGCGATGGCGCCCCTGATCGTGTTGAGATCGGCCTCCAAGGCGCGCTTGAGGATATCGCGGCCTTCGGCCAGTTTCTCGACCTGGCCGGAAACCAGTCCGTCGATGCTCGAGCGGCTTTCGGCCAGCTTGGCAAGATCGTCTTCCAAGGCGCGCTTGAGGATGTCGCGACCCTCAGCCAGCTTCTCGACCTGGCCGGCGACCAGCCCGTCGATGCTCGAACGGCTCTCTGCCAGCCTGGCAAGATCGTCCTCGAGCGCTTTCGACAGGGCCGAACGGTCTTCGGCAAGCTTGTTCATATGTTCGGAGACGACGCCCCGCACGGTCTCGAGATCGGTCTCCAGTGCCCGCGACAGCTGACCACGGTCTTCCGCCAGCTTTTCGGACTGGCTGGCGATGACGCCCTTGACGGTGCTCAGATCGGCTTCGAGCGCACGCTTGAGGATGTCGCGGCCCTCTGCCAGCTTTTCGACCTGGCCGGCAACCATCACATCGATGCTCGAGCGGCTTTCTGCCAACTTGGCGAGATCGTCTTCGAGCGCCTTCGAAAGGGTCGAACGGTCTTCGGCGAGCTTGTTCATGTGATCGGAGACAACGCCCCCCACGGCCTGCAGGTCGCTCTCCAGTGCCCGCGACAACTGGCCACGATCTTCCGCCAGCTTTTCGGACTGGCCGGCGATGACGCCCTTGATAGCGTTCAGGTCCGATTCCAGCGCGCGCTTGAGGATGTCGCGGCCTTCGGCCAGCTTCTCGACCTGGCCGGCAACCAGCCCGTCGATGCTCGACCGACTTTCGGCCAGCTTGGCAAGATCGTCTTCAAGCGTCTTCGAAAGCAGGCTGCGATCATCGGCGAGCCTGCCCGAATGATCGGCGATCAGGCTCCTGATGTCGGACAGGTCGTTATCGAGTGACTGGGAAAGCCCGCTGCGGTCTTGCGCCAATTTCGCCGAATGGGCCTCGATGAGGCCATTGATGCCGGCAATGTCGGCTTCCAGCGCACTGGCGAGTATGGCGCGGCCCTCGGCGATCTTTTCGACCTGACCGGCGACGAGGCCGTCGATGCTGGCGCGACTCTCTGCCAGTTTGCCGAGGTCGGCCTCGAGCGCGCGCGAAAGGATGCTGCGGCCTTCGGCGAGCTTGCCGACATGCCCGGCAACCATTTCATCAATTATCGTGCGGGCTTGCACGAGTTTTCCAGAGTCTTCGTTCAAGGCCTGGGCAAGCCTGTTGCGACCCTCTTCAAGGCTTTCGAGATGGCTGCCCAGCGAAGCGTCGATCGCTGCGCGCGATTCATTGACCTTGCGCAGATCCTCTTCAAGGGCGCGCGAGATCAGGCCGCGGCCTTCGGCTAGCTTCTGCACCTGGTTAGCCACCGCTGCGTCGATTTCGGCGCGACCTTCGGCGAACTTCGCCAGATCGGCCTGCATTGCCGCCGCCATCCGGTCGCGGCTTTCGGAAAGCTTGCGGCTGTGGTTCTCGACGGCTTCCTCGATGCCGGCGCGAGCATCGGCAAGCCGCTCGATGTCCGTATCGAACGAACGCGATACGACATGGCGCGCCGCTTCCATGCGCCCGGCGAAATCGCCGGCGCGGGCTTCAAGCATGGTCGAGGTCGATGAAATGATATCGGCCATGTCGGCGCCGATCTGGGTCTTGCCCTGATCGATCATCGCCGACAGCGTCTCCTTGCTATCCTGGAAGGTGTGGGCGATTTCGCGCGCGCGCTCGACCAGCGTCTCGTTGATCTGGCGTGCGCGAGCCTCCAGCGCGGCGTTGAGCTTCTGCGTGCCGGTGTCGAGCGCCTCGGCGCGGGTCTGGAACTCGCTGATCAGCGCCTGGCCACGTTCAGCAAGCGTCCGTTCGATGCCGTTGAGACTGGCTTCGAATTCCGAATTGAGTGTGCGAGCGGCACCGCCGAGCAGCGACACCATGCCGCTCGTGCGGTCGTCGAGCAGGTCGGTCAGTGACCGCGTCAGGCCGTCGGTGGTGTCCGTCAGCTTGGCGATCCGGGTGTCGAGCAGGCTGGCGAAGGCCTCGCCCGACGTCGACAGCCGATCGGTGATCGATTCGAGCCGGCCTTCCACCGAATCGAAGATTGACATCGAGCTTCCGTTGATCCTGTCGATCAGCGTGTCGCCGGATTCGTTGATCGTCATCGACAGCTTGGTCGAGGCGTTGAGAATGCTGTCGCGAATGATATCGCTGGCGGCGTTGATCTCGTCTTTCAGTGTCTCGTGGGCGCCGGTGATCGAGGCGCGCACGCGCTCGGCATGGGTGACGACCGCTTCGCGCTCGCTGCCCAGCCCGTCGACCAGCGAGCGGATGCGGGACTCGTTCTCTGAATAGGAGCGCTCGATCTGGTTCACCTCGCTGTGGACCAGCGTTTCGAGCTCGACGGCACGCGCAAGCGTGCGTTCGATGCCTTCGCCCATGGCTGCCACCTCGCGGCGAACCGCTTGGCCGATCATCATGACGCGATCCTGGGCAAGATTTTCCGGCTCGGCCAGACGGAAGGCCACCTCGGTCATCGACTGCGCGGCAAGGCGCATCTCCTGAGCGCGGCGAATCATCACTGCGAATGCCCAGAACAGGATGACGGGCACGATTGCCGCGACCGCCAGGCCGATCAGCTCGGGACGGGCGAAAAACTGATCGAAGGTGCGGATGTTCCAGATGCCAGGTCCGAACAACAGGTTCGCAAGGCCGCCAGCGCCGGCGATCCAGGCCAGCGAAACGAGAGCCACGACCCAGTAGATCGTGTTCGAGGCGCGCCGATTGAGGGTGTGCAGGAGCGTCTTATAGTCTTTTTGACGATCGTCGTTGGCCGGCGAGAAAGCTGCCGGCTGGGAGCCATTGCGCGTTGCGACAGGACGCAACTCAGCCGGCTTGGTCTTTGGCGCGGGATTTGCGATCTGGCCTTGATTGGCGGCAGGTGCCGCGTTCTGGGTCTGGTCCGGGGCAGGCGCTTCGTTCTGGCTGCGACCTTCGCGCGCCAGCTCGTCGGCGGCTTGCGATATTTGCGCTTCGAGATCTTCCATGGATGCAGCCATGTCGAAGTCGCCGCCGGCATCGCCGCTCAGATCGATATCAAGTGCCTTTTCAAGTTCCCTGGCTACGTCGCTGTCGAGCGTTCTTGTCGTCGTTGGTTTCTTCGCCATGCCTTCGCTACCCTGTACAAGCTGCCGCGGGACCTATGGTTGTGCTTATTGATTCTGCCTAACGTGTCCCGCGCAGGAGGCTGAAAATGGACCTGTCGTATCGTAATGACACAGCCGGGTAAAGAAAACATGCATTCCGCCCGATACGTAAAACTTTAAATATAAGGTTAACACAGCCGTGATTCCGGCGCCGTTATCGCGACATTTTTCCGGGCCAATCATTAACCCGTTGTCCACCGGATACGCCTAGTTTTTGCGGCGGTCGAAGAACGGAGTCTCAAAGTGAAACGTGGCGAAAACGGCATTGCCTTCTCGATGCCCGGCGGCGACGTGTCGGGGACAGCCGGGGCGCGGCCGATCGACCTGGCGCATCTTGCGCGCCAGACGATGGGCGATCGGAGCCTCGAGCAGGAGGTGCTGGCTCTGTTCGTGCAGCAGGCGCTGTCGGTGCGCGACAAGATCGTCGATGCGGATGTCAGGCAGCGGCTGCTATTGGCACACGGGCTCAAAGGCTCGGCGCGCGGGGTCGGCGCCTTCGCCATTGCCGATTGCGCCAGCGCGATCGAATGCCGGCCCGAAGACGCCAGCACGCTGAAGCGGCTTGGCTCGCTGATCGAAGAAGTGCGCGACTTCGTCGCCGCCATCAGCCGATAGCGCTTATTCCCAAAACGCCACACAGCGGCGCTTTGGCGCCGCAGTTGACTTGTCCGGCAGAGTGATTATGTCGGCTCAGACTCCCTTCAGGTGACAAATGACCAAGCTGACCTTCATCGCCCATGACGGCACGCATTTTGACGTGGATGCCGAAAACGGCTCGACCGTCATGGAAAATGCGATCCGCAATGCGGTGCCGGGAATAGAAGCGGAATGCGGCGGCGCCTGCGCCTGCGCGACCTGCCATGTTTATGTCGACGAAGCCTGGACGGCGGAGGTCGGCGAGCCGGAAGCCATGGAAGAGGACATGCTGGATTTCGCCTACGAGGTCCAGCCGAACTCGCGGCTGTCATGCCAGATCAAGGTGCGCGACGCTCTCGACGGGCTGGTCGTGCGCGTGCCGGCCCGCCAGGGCTGAAGCCGATTTTTGCGGCTGCCGCTTGGCAGCGGACCAATGGTCATGCAGTGTCGCGCCGTTTTCCCATAAAGGCGCATGCTTCATGACCGCTATCACCAAGACGGACGTACTCATTGTCGGGGCAGGGCCTGTCGGCCTGTTTGCCGTATTCGAGCTCGGCCTCTTCGACATGAAGTGCCATCTGATCGACATACTCGACCGGCCCGGCGGGCAATGCGCCGAACTCTACCCGGAAAAGCCGATCTACGACATTCCGGGCTGGCCCTCGATCTCGGCGCAAGGCCTGGTCGACAAGCTGCTTGAGCAGATCGCGCCGTTCAAGCCCGAATTCACCTATAGCCGCATGGTTTCGAGCCTGGAAAGGCTGGACGACGGCAGCTTCCGCGTCATTACCGACGAAAACGAGGTGTTCGAAGCCAAAATTGTGGTGATTGCCGCCGGCGGCGGTTCGTTCCAGCCGAAGCGGCCGCCGATTCCAGGCATCGAACCCTATGAAGGCAAGAGCGTGTTCTACTCGGTGCGCCGGATGGAGGACTTTCGCGGCCATGACCTCGTCATCGTCGGCGGCGGCGATTCGGCGCTCGATTGGACGCTGAACCTGCAGCCGGTCGCCAAGAGCGTGACGCTGGTGCACCGGCGGCCCGAATTCCGCGCAGCGCCCGACAGTGTCAACAAGATGTATGCCATGCAGGAGATGAAGCAGCTGGAATTCCAGGTTGGACAGGTGACTGGCCTGACCGGCAGCGACGGCCAGCTAGTCTCGGCCACGATCAAGGGGCCGGAGGGCGATGTCGAAGTGCCGTGCACGCGGATGCTGCCGTTCTTCGGCCTGACGATGAAGCTCGGCCCAATCGCCGAATGGGGGCTCAACCTCCACGAGAACCTGATCCCGGTCGACACCGAAAAATTCCAGACGTCGGTTCCCGGCATCTTCGCCGTCGGCGACATCAACTGGTACCCCGGCAAGCTGAAGCTGATCCTGTCGGGCTTCCACGAGGTCGCCTTGATGGCGCAAGCGGCCAAGCGCATCGTCAGCCCCGGCGAGCGCATCGTTTTTCAGTATACGACCTCGTCGACCAGCCTGCACAAGAAGCTCGGCGTGGTCGACTGAAGCTCGCCGGATTTCGCCGGACAGGTCTATTCGGCCAGGGTTGGGGCCACAGCCTCGGCATGGCCGCGAAGCGTTTTCTCCGGCATCAGCCAGAGCGTGATGAGCGACAACAGCAAGATCGCGGCCGCGGCAAGAAAGATCATCACGAACGGCATGGCCGAGGCGATATGGCCGGCCGGCTGCGTGCCTTCGCTGGCCAGCGGCAGCCCGTAACCAAGGGCGACGGCACCGAGCATAGCGACGCCAAGCGCGCTGCCCAGCGAGCGCAGGAAGGTGAGAACGCCGGTCGCCACGCCAAGGTGCATACGATCGACGGCGTTCTGGACCGAGACGGTGGCAACCGGAAAGGTCGTGCCTGTGCCCAGGCCTACGCAGGTCGTCAACACCTCGACGAGCAACAGTGAGGCATGCCCGGCGACCAGGCTGAGCACGCCGAGGCACAGGATCGAGAAAACAGTTCCGATCATGGCAATGCGTTTATAGTGAAAAAAGCGCGGGATCATTCGCGCGCTGAAGGTCGCACCGGCCACCGTGCCGAGCATCAGCCCAAGCAATGCGGTGCCCGATTGACTGACCGACAGGGCGACGACCGACTGCAGGTAGACCGGCAGATAGACCGACAAGCCGACATTGGCGGCCTGCAGCAGGAACATCGACAATGTGCCGGCGAGAACGATCGGATTGCCGAGGACTTCGAGCGAAATCAGCGGTTCGGCCGCGCGCATGAGCCGCAGCGCGAACGCGCTCCAGAACACCGCCGAGCAGGCGAGCAGTCCAAGGATTTCAGGCGACAGCCACGGATACTCGCTGCCGCCCCAGTTCAAGGCAAGCAGCAGCAGCGAGGTGGCCGCGACCAGAAGCAGCGCGCCGAGGCCGTCGATGCGGTGATGTTTTGCGGCGATCGGCAGCTTCTTGAGCGGGTTGTTGATGATCGCCATGGCCAGCAGGCCGAGCGGAATGTTGATCCAGAAGATCAGCGACCAATGCAGATGTTCGGCGAAGGTGCCGCCGAGCAGCGGCCCGGCGATGCTGGCGACGGCCCATGTGCCCGAGATCCAGGCGGCGTATCGGGCCCGCTCGCGCGGCGGCACGAGGTCGCCGATCACGGTCTGCGTCAGGGCGAACAGGCCACCGCCACCGGCGCCCTGGATCGCCCGGCCGACAACCAGGACCAGCATGTTAGGGGCCGTGGCGCTGACCAGCGAGCCGGCGAGAAAGATCAGGATTGCAGCATAGACGGTCGGCCGGCGACCATAAATATCGGAGATCTTGCCGTAGAGCGGCGCCACGGCGGTCGCGGTCAGAAGATAGCCGGTCACGATCCATGGCAGATATTCGGCATGCCCGAGCAGACGTGCCATCGTCGGCATCGCCGGCGCGACGATGGTCTGGTCGAGCGCCGCCAGCAACATCGACAAAAGCACGCCGCCGATGATGGCGTTTTTCTCGGTTTCGGTCAGCGGCGCGCTGGTTTCCACCATCGTTTGCTTGTCGACAGCCTGGTCCATATCCGTTCATCCATTATGCCTGCGTGCACGTCCGCGACGGGCTGGGAAGCATCTAGTACGCCGATTGGCGTTGCCGGAGGCTGATCCCTGCGAACCTGGCATATGTCGTTCGCTATAGGCCGATTTCGACAGCGGCTCGAAAGTTTTCCGAAGCTGGCACTATGTTTCGGCAAAATTGGCTTTGCCCGACGACGCGGAGTTCAGCCGGGAGAGAGCCGGCCGTTCTCAATGCGCTCGATGCGATAGTGCAAAAGCCGCAGGATGCGGCTTTGGAAATTGGCGCTTTCGACACGATCGAAGCGCATCTGGTCCTGGTCGTGTTTGGCAAGCATGGCCGCAGTGATTTTTGCGGCCTTGGTCTTTGCCAGTTCGCAGGTCTTTTCCGGGTAGCTCGCCTTCAAGGCGTCTTCTAGTTCGCGGCCGTGGTTCTTCGCAATCTCGACGTGGCGTTCCTCATGGCGCTTGATGTCGGCGGACAACGTATCCCAGAACAGCCTGACGCCGGCATCGGCTTTGCGCGGGCGGCGCCACTCAGGAAGGATGACCTTGACCTTGACGGTGACGACAGCGTCGGCAATCCAGCACGAGCCCGGCTTTTGCGCATAGCTGACGCGGGTGGTGAACGCCATCTGGGTAGCTCCCGGATGCCGCGACCCGGTGCTTTTCACCTGAGGCCCGAGTTTCGACAGCTGGGTCTCGATGTCGTCGAGCGTCCTGCCGCCGATCGGGAAATAACTATATGTCTTGACGAGCGTTGCAGCGCCGGCCGGGAATGCGGTCAGGGCGAGCACCAGGGCGCAAAGGAGGGATCGTTTCATCGTGTTGCCTCTTTGCCCACCTTGCTTTACCGCCGTCCTCGGCGCAACGGAATTGATCCCCCGCCACGCCGCGGGATCGAACATGGTTGATGGGCAATGATGACAGGGCGATGGCAGTTGGCGCACGGACGCCATCTCGACCTTGGCGGCAAGGCCGTGGTCGTCGGCATCCTCAACATCACGCCGGACAGTTTTTCCGACGGCGGCCTGTTCGATGCGCCGGAAAAAGCAGTGGCCCAGGCGCGCCGCATGGTCGAGGAGGGGGCCTCTGTCATCGACATCGGCGGAGAATCGACACGTCCCGGGGCGTCTGCGGTCTCCGCAAAGGAGGAACAAACCCGCATACTGCCCGTCATCGAGGCGCTGGTGAAGGCCGGCGGAACGCTGATCTCGGTCGATACCTATCGCGAGGATACGGCCCGGCTTGCCGTCCAAGCCGGCGCGCATATCGTCAATGACGTCTGGGGCCTGCAGCGCGAACCGGGCATTGCCCGCGTCGCGGCCGAAACCGGCGCTGGCCTTGTCGTCATGCACACGGGACGGGACCGGCAGAAACTGCCCGACGTGATTGCCGATCAGCTCTTCTTCCTCAGGAAGTCGCTGGAAATCGCGCGGCGGAGCGGTGTTGCCGACGATCATATCGTGCTCGATCCGGGCTTCGGCTTTGCCAAGGAGACGGCAGCGGAAAATCTTGACCTGATGGCACGGTTTTCCGAACTTCATGCGCTGGGTTTTCCACTGATGGCCGGCACATCGCGAAAGCGCTTTATCGGCACCGTCACCGGCCGCGACGCAGCCGCAAGAGGCGCCGGGACCGCGGCCACCAGCGTCATCCTGAGGCTCAAAGGCGCGCATCTCTTTCGCGTCCACGATGTCGCAATCAACGTGGATGCGCTGGCCATCGCCGATGCTATGCTGGCACGTGAGATCGGGGAAAGCTGAGCCATGTATGTCATCCGCATGAAGAACTGCGCCTTCTTTGCCCGGCACGGTGTGCTGGACGAAGAAGAGACGCTCGGCCAGCGCTTTTATGTCGATGCGGCACTCATGGTGGATCCCGGGCGGGCGCTGGTCGAGGATTCCATCGAGGACACCGTCAATTACGGCATCGCCTTTGCGGTCATCGAGAAGATCATTACCGGCGAACGGCGCTTTCTGATCGAAGCGCTGGCGCTCGAAGTGGCGAGGGCGCTGACGGCGCGGTTTCCGCAGATCAAAAAGGCCGAGATCACCGTGCGCAAGCCGAACGCCCCGGTGCCGGGTGTGCTCGATCATGTCGAGGTGACCGTTGTCTGGCCAGAATAGTAACAACAACACCGTCTATCTCAGCCTTGGCGGCAATCTCGGTGATCCGGCGAAGTCAATGGCTGCGGCACTGGGCATTCTGGATGCCAACGAGAGAACGCGCGTCGTTGCCGTTTCGTCGCTCTACCGCACGCCGCCCTGGGGCAAGCTCGATCAGCCGGATTTCCTCAACGCGGCGGCCGAAATCTCGACCGCGCTCGCGCCACGGGCTTTGCTCGACCTTTGCCTCGACGCCGAGCGAAAACTGAAGCGGGTGCGCGAGGAGCGCTGGGGTCCACGCCTGATCGATATCGACATTCTGGTGTTCGGCGACCGCATCATCCACGAGACCGGACTGGAGGTGCCGCATCCGCGCATGCTGGAGCGCGCCTTCGTGCTGGCGCCGCTGGCAGAAATTGCGCCGGAGCTTGTGGTCGACGGCAAGAGCGTATCGGAGCGGCTGGCCGCCGTCGACACATCGGGCATTGAACGGCTGGCGTCAGGCCGGGATTGGTGGAAAACCTGATGCTGTCGCCATCGGTGCCTGAAATCAGCCGGAGAACCCACCTCCGTCGAGGAACATTTGTTCGTCCGGTGTCGTCTCGCGGCCAAGCATCCTGTTTCGATGCGGAAAGCGGCCGAAGCGCTGGATGATGTCGCGATGCTCGATCGCATATTTCAGATAGATCGGGGCTTTGGCGGCGGTAAGCTCTACCGATTTGAGCTGATCGGCGAGGTCCTCCGAATGCTCATAGGGCAGATAGAGAAAAACGCGGAGCTCTTCGTCGAGTGCCAGGTCATGGCCGGCAGCGATCGCTTTCCCGGCGAAATGCCGCGCCAGCGGGTCCGTGGCGTACATGTGGCCGGTGGCGCGAAAGCAGTTTCGCGGAAACTGGTCGAGCAGGATCATCAGTGCCAGCGACCCTTCGGCGTGTTCGGACCAGCCGTCGCATTCGCGGCGGGCGGCGGCAAAGTGCAGATCGAGAAACCGGGTGCGGAAGTCGGCATCAAAGGCGTCGTTCTTCTCGAACCACGCGTCCTCCCCGGCGTCGCGCCAGAATCTGGTGATGGAGACAGCGCGGTCGTCCAGTTCGTTCATCATTCGCGTCTTTCCAACGTTTAATCGGCCGGTTCGGATTTCTGCAGCACGCCGGCGGTCTCCTCGTTGAGCGCCTGGCCCACGCGCCGTGGCGTGCTGAGCGGCGTCGGGATGGGGGTGCCGATATTGCCTTTGAGGAAGCGCCGCCCGGCGCGGATGCCTTCTGCCTGTTGAAGTTCGAAACGGGCAGCATCGCGGCGGCGGACGTCCTCGACTACCTCGGCGACCTCTTCCGGATCGACGCCGAGAGCTTCCAGTGTCGAGCCGCCGAAGACAAGCGCCGATTCGAACGTCTCGCGGAGCTGATAGTCGACGCCGGCACGAATGAGCTGCAATGCCGTGCCGCGGTCGAAAGCCCGCGCCAGCACCGTCAGCAACGGAAACTCCGCCTTGATGAGCTCGGCGATGCGCACGGCGGCATCGGGCTTGTCAACGCAGATCAGCACGGCGCGTGCGCGCCCGGCTCCCGCGGCACGCAGGATGTCCAGCCGCGTGCCGTCGCCGTAATAGACCTTGAAGCCGAAATCGGCCGCCGCCTGGATCATCTCGACCTCATTGTCGATGATCGACACATCAATCCCGCGCAACAAAAGCGGCTGGCTGGCGATCTGGCCGAACCGGCCAAAGCCGATGATCAGCACGCTGCCGGTCAGGCCTTCGGCGACATCGACGCCTTCAAGCGACTGCTCGTCGCGTGGCGTCAGATACCGCAATGCTATGATCGCTAAGGGCGTCAGCACCATGGAAATGATGACGATGGCGGTCAGCATCGCATTGGCCTGGCTATCGATGATACCGACAGCCGCCGCTGCGGAATAGAGGACGAAGGCGAATTCGCCGCCTTGCGCCATGAAGACCGCGCGCTCGAGCGCTTCCCGGTGGCCGGTTTTGAGAATGCGGGCGACGATATAGATGCCGATCGCCTTCATCATCATGTAGGCGACGACATAGATGGCAATGAGCTGCCAGTTGACGACGACCACATGCAGGTCGAGCGACATGCCGACGGCGAGGAAGAACAGTCCGAGCAGAATGCCACGGAACGGTTCGATGTCCGCCTCCAGCTGATGGCGGAAGGTCGATTCCGACAAAAGCACGCCGGCCAGGAAGGCGCCCATCGCCATGGACAGGCCGGAAAGCTGCATGGCGAGCGCCGACCCGAGCACGACCAGAAGGGCGGCTGCGGTCATCACCTCACGGGCGCGCGCATCCGCCAGGATACGGAAGAACGGATTGAGCAGATAGCGTCCTGCAAGCACCAGCCCGACGATCGCGGCAAGGCCGATGCCGACCTCCGTCAACCGATCCGACAGACTCATGTCGGCGCCGCCCGGCGCGAGGAAGGCGATCAGCGCCAGCAGCGGCACGATGGCCAGGTCTTCCAAAAGCAGGACCGAGACGATGCGCTGGCCCTTGGGCGTGGCCAGGTCGCCGCGTTCTTCCAGCAATTGCATGACGATTGCCGTCGAGGTGAGTACGAAACCGGCGCCGGCGACGAAGGATTGCGCGATCGGGAAACCTCCCGCCAGGCCGACGCCGGTCAGCAGGACCGCGCAGACGCCGACCTGCAGCGCGCCAAGCCCGAAAATCTCGCGGCGCATGCCCCATAGCCGTGACGGCTGCATCTCCAGCCCGATAATGAACAGGAACATGACGACGCCGAGTTCGGCGACATGAAGAATGGCTTCCGATTCGGAAAAAATGCGCAGCCCGAACGGACCGATCACGACGCCGGCCGTCAAATAGCCGAGGATGGAGCCAAGTCCGATACGCCTGAAGATCGGCACCGCAACGACGCCGGCGGCAAGCAGCGCCACCACCTGGATCAGATCGCCGTTCGATGCCTCTGCCGCCATGCCTGCCGTTCCGCTCTCTTGCAACAAGCGGCCAAGATAGGGGCTTCGGGGCGGATCGAACAGTGCGAATCCGGCGCGTTGTGAAGGCGATATTGCAGGCGCACTGAACAGGATAATGGGCTCCCGCGCGTTGCTTGTTCCAGCAATCCGGCGCTAAGGACCCGGCTTCGGCCAGTGAAGGGCGAGCGACGATCAAGTCGCGGCCCTTTCAGGCGGTGACAACCAAGTATCAGGGCGGCACGACAGCAGCCCAGGCCTGCAAGGCCTATGACGAGGTGATTGCCGCGATCAAAGGCTGAGCATTTATTTGCAAATCAAAAGAGGGCGGCGCCGTTTGGCCGCCGCCCTTCTCACGCTGAAAGTCAGTTCGGAGTTATGGAGCCGACCTCGACTGCATCGATCCGCTTCAGCTTCATGCCGATGACCGGGACCAGCTGCTGGTCGACGCGCACGGCAACGGTCACTGTCATCGAATTGTCGTCGGGGACAAGCGCCTGCATCACGCCGCGCAACTGATTGCGATTGATGGTGAAAACCACCTTGTGCGCATCGACGACATTGCCGCCGATAATGTCGAGGCCGGAGCCGGCGGCCCCGCCCATAAAGCTGCCCTTGTAGCCCTGCCGGCCCTTGTGTTCGATCGTTGCCGACATCTGCTGGGTGAACATGCCTACCCGACAGCCGCCGTCGAGCGACATGCCGACCTTGCCGTCAGGCGTCGAGCCGATGAAGCTGCAGGTGAATTTCGTGCCCTTGTATTTGCCGGCAACGATTTCCCCGGGGCCGACCCATTTGCCTTCGACCGACCGAAAGAACTGCTTGTCCGGTTCCGCCGCCGAGGTCTTTCCGGCAATGCCGACGGTTGCGACAAGCGCGAGCGCCACGGGCAGCCCGCTGGACAGAATAACGCTTTTCATCGACGACACCCGGCAACAAAGAGACTGGTTTGGACGCTTCCGACCATGGACAAGATTGGTTAATGCTTTGTCACCCCAAGGCAATAGTCACGTTCCGGAAGCGGATGTTTCTTTTTCTTTCTTTGCTGCAAAGGAGGTCAGCGCGGAGAGGAAATCGCCCAATCCGGGCCGCCTGACCGCGTAAAAGGGCAGGGGCCTTGCGGTTTCCATCGCTGCAATGCCGATGCGCGCAGTCATCATGCCGTTGACGACGCCTTCGCCGAGCTTGGCCGAGAGCCGGGCGGCAAGGCCGTGGCCGACGATCTGCTGGACGAAACTGTCGCCGACGGCGATCGACCCGGTGACCGCGAGATGGGCCAGAACGCTGCGCGCCAGGCGAAAAAAGCCAAGCGTGCCGGGGCGGCCGCCATAAAGCTCCGACAGCCGGCGAATCAACCGGCCGGCTTCGAACACGACATAAGCGACGTCGACCAGCGCGCGGGGGCTGACCGCGGTCACCAGGGAGACGCGCTTCGCCGCTTCGAGGATCATCACCCTGGCGCGGGCATCGAGCGGGCCGAGTATCTCGGTCTCGGCCAGCCGCACCAGATTGCCGCCGTCAATGATCTCGCCGCGCAATTCGGCCAGCGAGCGCCTGCCGGCCGCGGTTTCAGGCTTGGCCGAGACAAAGACCGACAACTCGTCGGCCACGGCGCGGGCGGCCTTCGGATCGTCGCGGGCAATCGCATCGAGCGCCCGCTTCTGCAACTTTTCGACCTCGGCAAGGCGGGCAATCGCCATGAATTCGCGCACGAGGATGATCAGAAGCGCCAGGATGGCGATCGCGGCCATAGCGGCAGCCAGCCAGCCCAGCCACTCGGCGCGCTCGAACAGGTCGCGAATCAGCTGGTCGGTCCAGAGGCCGACGGCGAGCGAAACCAGAACGCCCAGCGCGCCGAAGAACAGGCTGCCAAGCAGCGAACGTTTTCGCGGCGCAATCGCCGGCGGCGGTTCGGCGGCGACGATATCAGGCTCGTCGAAGACGTCGATCTCCGCCGGTGTGACCACGGCAAGATCCGCCGTCACGGTACGCGGCTTTCGCGCCGGCGCGGCCCCGGACGCAGCATGGTGAGCCGTCGAATCTTCCTTCTGCTGGGGCTCCGGCTCTATGCGAAAGGCCGCCGGTCTGCGGGGCGCACTCATGCGAGATGATCTCCGATCAGGAACTGCAGCGCGCGGTCGAGCCTGATATGTGGCAGCGACAGCGTCACGCCCTCGGCGGTGCGCTCGAGTTTCGGCGGGCGAAAGCGCACGAAGCGGATCGCGGGGTCGTCATTGTTCTGCCGGCGGGTCGATTCGGAAACATCGAACACCGCATCAACTTTCTCCGGCAAATCACCGGGAAATATGGCTGTTTCGGTCTTTCCGTCAAAGGTTTCGCCATCGATGTTTTCGCCGCGCAATGGCATGCCGATAATGACCGGCAAAGTCTCGCGGCCCTGCTTGACCGTGCCTTCCCGGGTCGCGCGCATGGCAGCCATAGCGACGACGTTGACGTCGGCGCCGGTGAAATTCGCCCGCGCCACGGCTCGGTCGGCTAGCCGCCGCACGATCGCCTGCAGCCGGTCGTGGCTTTCGTGGTGCAGATGGTCGGCCTTGGTCGCGGCCACCAATATACGGTCGATACGCCTCGAAAACAGGTCGGTCAGGAAATTGCCCCGGCCGGGCCGGAAACAGGACAGGATTTCGGTGACCGCGCGCTCTAGATCGGCCATCGCACCGGGGCCGGCATTCAATGCCTGCAATGCGTCGATCAGCACGATCTGGCGGTCGAGACGCGTGATGTGTTCGCGAAAAAACGGTTTGACGACATGCGTCTTGTAAGCCTCGTAGCGCCGCTCCATCATAGCCTGCAGCGATCCCGAGCGGGCGCGCCGGCCGCCCAGATTCGGCAGCGGCGCGAAGGTGAGAGCGGGCGAGCCTTCAAGATCGCCGGGCATCAGGAAGCGGCCGGGCGGCAAGGTCGAAAGCGCCCGCTCGTCGAGTTTACAGGCCTTGAGATAGGCCGCGAAGCTCTCAGCGAGACGGCGCGCCGTCATCTCGTCGGCCTCGGCGTTGGGGTCGACCGGATCGGAGAGCGCCCGCCATTCCCGCGAAAGGTCGACACGCACCGCCAACACGGCCATCTCGAAGGCCTCACGCGAAAAATCGGCGTAGGACTTGCCGAGCAGCGGCAGGTCGAGCAGCCATTCGCCGGGATAATCGACGATGTCGACCGACAATTTGCCGGCGGAAAACATGCGGCTCCAGCCAGAGGCCGATTCGTATTCGATGGTGAGCCTCAGTTCGGAAATCGCACGCGTCGAATCCGGCCAGACGCGATCGTCGACAAGAGCTGCGATGTGATCCTCGTACTGGAAGCGTGGGACCGCGTCGTCCGGCTGCTCTTCGAGAAAAGCCCGGGCGATGCGCCCCGATTTTTGTGCCTCAAACAGCGGCAAGCGTCCGCCATGGACGAGATTGTGCACAAGGGCCGAGATGAACACCGTCTTGCCGGCGCGGGACAGCCCGGTCACGCCAAGACGCAGTGACGGAGCGAAAAGCCCGGCAGCGCGGCCTGACAACGTATCCAAGGCAATCTTCGCCTCGTCGGTAAAAGTCGTCAGCGCTGATGGCAAATCTGTTCTCGCGGGCCGGTCAGGATCCGATATAGGCTTTGATGCGCGGCTTTGAAATGGCCTCAGATATCGGCAGGCGTCAGGAAGGCTTCGAGATAGCCGGTGCCTGGCGCAGCCTCGGCAAGTCTGCCGTTGAACCGGACCACCGCAAGTGCGGAGGTCGGGAAGCCGTGGTTCAGCATGGCCCGCGCGGTCTCGTCGCCGTCGCCCGAGAGCGCCATGGCGAGATCCTCAATCATCGGATTGTGGCCGATGACGAGCAAGGCATCCAGCCCGCCATTCTGCCGGATGGCAGTGAGGTACGCGGCGGCATCGTCGCTGTAGAGGGTGTCACAGAACAGCACCCGGCCCGTGTCCGTGTGGCCAGCCAGGCTTTCCAGCGTCTGACGGGCGCGCTTGGCGCTTGAGCAAAGGGTGAGGGCCGGTGCGTATTTGCGGGAACGCATCAGGACGCCCATCGCTTCGGCATCGGCGAAGCCGGATGGATCGAGCGGGCGGTCGAAGTCAGCCACGCCAGGCAGCGCCCAGCCGGCCTTCGCATGCCTCAGCAGGTACAGTCTGGTCACCGGATCCCCGTTGTGCCGGGCACCGAACCCGTCAGCACGCCGCAGGATTTGCCATCAGAAGAGCTCCGTGCGCAATGGCAAGCGCCCCTCAAGCATAGCGAATCATGTACGGATTCGGTCGTATTCTTCGCAAAAAGGGCATCGCCGATGCCGTTTTGTCCGAGACTAACAATTGCGTGAAACTGTCGTCGATTGACCTTGTGCAGCTTTCGGTCCGCGAATATATAGGCGCCAAATTTGGGGTTTGTTGGGTGAGTCGAATGAACGACATCGTTACCGCCGATTACGTACCCTCCGAAGACGAGCCGTTCATGAACGAGCGGCAGAAATCCTACTTTCGCATGAAGCTCGTCACCTGGAAGAACGACATCTTGCGCGAAGCGCGCGAAACTCTCGAAATCCTGCAGCAGGAAAACGCCAACCACCCCGACCTCGCCGATCGCGCCTCCTCAGAAACCGACCGCGCCATCGAACTTCGCGCCCGCGATCGCCAGCGAAAACTCATCTCCAAGATCGATTCGGCCCTCCAGCGCCTTGACGAAGGCACTTACGGTTATTGCGAGGAGACGGGCGAGCCGATCGCGCTGAAGCGGCTCGACGCGCGCCCGATCGCCACCTTGTCGATCGAGGCACAGGAGCGCCATGAGCGGCGCGAGAAGGTCTACCGCGACGACTGAATCGCCGGGAAAAACAGCGGCATCGGTAAAGCGTTCACAATGGCCGGTTTTCCGGCCATTTTCATTGGCCGTTCGCTATCGGCCTATCTTTTCTGATTGGACAACTCGCCGAGGAGCTTCGTCATCTCGTCGTCGAGAGAGGGTGATGCCTTCGCCACCGGCTTGCTCGGCGTTTGGCTGAAGCGTGGCTCGTCGAGGGAAACCTCCAGCTCCTTCATCAGCGCATCGTCAATCGACTCGTGCTGTGCCGGCGGCTCGTATCTTGCCGGGGAGTCCTGTCTTGCCGGCGGCTGCGCATGCCGCGAGGCACTGGCGTTGACGGATCCATAACTTGGCAACGGCGTGACGTTCGATGCCGGTTTCGGCGCCGGCGCCGGCATTGTTGCCGGCATCGTCGCCGTCTGGCGGGCTCGGACAGGGGTCGCGGTTACGCTTGCCGGCTGCGGTGGCGCTTGCCTCACCGGCGCGGCTGTGGTCGAAGCAGACCTTGCTGCCGGCTGGTGGCCGTTGTCTCCGGTCAATGCCGGGCGCCGCAACGCCGAGAGCCTGATGTCGCGCTCGACGACGACGTCGGTCGGACCACCGATCAAGAGCAGGTGCTCGATATCGTCACGGCGCACCAGCACCAGCCGCCGGTGACTGTCGACCGCTGTGGCATCCATGACAGCCAGCCGCGTCTTGCGGTTCCTGCCGCCGGCGACGAATGTCCCGAACGTCAGGCTGCGGATCAGCCTGATGATAAGAAGAATGATGAGCAGAAGGACAAGTACTGCAAACGTCCATAGGATTGCTGCGGCATAACCAGGACCCGCCACGCCATCCAGCCATTGCAGCATTGGTTCCCCCAAAATCAGCTTTCGAAGAGAAGCGACACTAGACTGTTGCGGCAGGCCACCGCAAGTTGCCTTTCACGCTTCGTGAACAGCTTGAAACGCCGGGAGCCGAACGGCGTCATTTTTAGCGGACATCTGCAGCCGGGCCTTTTCCCAACCCTGAGAATATGATTCAACCGACACCGGAATTCACGAGCAGGGGGCACATGGCCAAGGAAGCGCGCGGCGATTTCTATCCGGTACCTATCGTCGACCAGAACACGCGACCGGGAGCGGTCACCCGGCTCATCGTCTTCATCGTCGTCCTGACTGGGGCAGCGATCGTCTTCGGCCTTTTCCGCGAGCGCCTTGGCGATCCATTCCTGCTTGGCATGCTTGGCGTGCTGGCGATGATCGGCGTCGGCTTTCTATTCGCCACTGCGATCGGCTTCGTGCACATCACGCCGCGCTCGACAAGCGACGAACTGTCGAAAGCTTTCGTCGATTCGATGTCGCAAGGTCTCCTGGTCACCGACACCAAAGGCCGTATCATCTACGCCAACCGGACCTATGCCGATATGACGGGTGCCGAGTCGGCCGCCGACCTCAAGACCGTCGAAGGTTTGCTTTCAGACGCTCCCGAGGCCTCGGTGACCATATACCGGCTGGCGTCAGGCCTGCGGGACGGCCAGCCGGGCGACGGCGAGTTTCGGCTCGCGCAGTCCATTCGGCCAGGCGCCGAACCGGGCGCGCGCTGGTACCGCGTTCGGGCACGCGCCTTCAGCGTTCCCGGCCAGCGGCTGCCCATGCTTGCCTGGCAGCTTGCCGATATCTCGCGGGAACGGGCCGAGCAGGAGCGGTTCTTTCTCGACCTCCAAAAGGCGATCGATCACCTCGACCATGCGCCGGCCGGTTTCTTTTCGGCCGACCAGGAAGGCCGCGTGACCTATATCAACGCGACTCTTGCGGAGTGGCTGGGCATCGACCTGGCCAGCTTCACTCCCGGCGCCATCACGCTGCCGGAGATCGTCGCCGGGGACGGCATGGCGCTGGTCCGTTCGGTCAAGGCCGACGCTGGTACCACGCGCAATGCCGTTATCGACCTCGATCTGACGACGATGACCGGCGAGGCGCTGCCGGTGCGCTTCATGCATCGTGTCTCGGCCAGCCGAGAGGGTCTCAACGGCCCGACTCGCACCATCGTGCTCAACCGGACGCAAGGCGAGGACGCTTCGGCCGACCTCCGCGCATCGGAAATACGCTTCACGCGGTTCTTCAACTCGACGCCGATGGCGATAGCCGGCGTCGACCATGCCGGCCGCATCCTGCGCACCAATGCGCCATTCCTGTCGCTGTTTTCCTCGGTCGTCGACCGCGACGCGGTCGATCGGCGTGTGCGGCTGGATACGGTGATCCACGAGCGCGACCGGCCGGCTTTCGCCGCGGCCTTTGAAAAGGCACGCCAGCAACAGGCTGACATCGAGCCGATCGATACGGTGCTGCCCGGCAATGAGGAGCGCCACATACGCTTCTACGTCAACGCGGTCGCAGACGGTACCGGTGGCGAGGGCGCCGAGGAATCGGCCATCGTCTATGCCGTGGAGACTACTGAGCAAAAGGCCCTCGAGGGCCAGATGGCGCAGAGCCAGAAGATGCAGGCGGTCGGCCAACTCGCCGGCGGCATCGCGCATGATTTCAACAATGTGCTGACCGCCATCATCATGGCCTCGGACCTGCTGTTGACCAACCACCGGCCGTCCGATCCGTCATTCCCGGACATCATGAACATCAAGCAGAATGCCAACCGGGCGGCCTCGCTGGTGCGGCAGTTGCTGGCCTTCTCGCGCAAGCAGACGCTGCGGCCGGAGGTGCTCAACCTGACCGACGTGCTCGCCGATCTCAGAATGCTGCTTGCCCGGCTGGTCGGCAACGATATCAAGCTCAAGATCGACCATGGCCGCGACCTGTGGCCGGTCAGGGTCGATATCGGGCAGTTCGAGCAAGTGGTGGTCAATCTTGTGGTCAATGCGCGCGATGCGATGCCGGCCGGCGGCGACCTCACGGTGCGCACCCGCAATGTCAGCGCCGGGGAATGCAAGACCTTTTCCTACCGCGAACTTACTCCCGCCGACTATGTGCTGGTCGAGGTCGAGGACAGCGGCAGCGGCATCGCGCCTGATGTGCTGAAAAAGATCTTCGAGCCCTTCTTCACGACAAAGGAGGTTGGCAAGGGAACCGGACTCGGCCTGTCCATGGTCTATGGCATCATCAAGCAGACAGGCGGCTTCATCTTCTGCGATTCCGAAGTCGGCAAGGGATCCGTGTTCCGCATCTTCCTGCCGCGGCACATTGCGGAGGCAAGGAAGGCGGGCGAGGCTGGAGAAGTGCCGGCCGCTCCTGCCAAGATCGCCGACTCAGCCAAGGATCTGTCGGGCTCGGCCACGGTGCTGCTGGTCGAGGACGAGGACGCCGTGCGCATGGGCGGCATGCGGGCGCTGAAATCGCGCGGCTACACCGTCCACGAGGCGTCGTCGGGCGTCGAGGCGCTTGAAGTCTACGAAGCGCTCGGCGGCAAGGTCGACGTCGTGGTGTCGGACGTGGTGATGCCGGAAATGGATGGTCCGACGCTGCTTGGCGAATTGCGCAAACGGCAACCCGACATCAAGTTTATCTTCGTGTCCGGCTATGCCGAAGACGCGTTCGCCAAGAACTTGCCGGCCGACGCGCATTTCGGCTTCTTGCCGAAGCCGTTTTCGCTCAAGCAATTGGCCACGATCGTAAAGGACATGCTGGAATCCTGACCCTTCCAACGCTCCGCTTGCGCAATGTCGTGAGACTGCCATGATTGCAGGCGAAACGGGCGACGGGTTTTGGAAAGCATGCCGTGACGCCACACAACGAGGCTAGCAAAGGCGACTACGCAAGCACGGTGCTGCTGCCGGGCGACCCGCAGCGCGCTGAATGGATGGCGGAGACCTTTCTGGAAGCGCCGCGCTGCGTCAACCGCCGCCGCGGCGCGCTCGGCTTTACCGGGTTGTTTCGCGGCAAGCCTGTCAGCGTCCAGTCCACCGGCATTGGCGTCCCGTCATTCCTGGTCTACGTGCACGAGCTGCTGGATTTCTACGGTGCGAAAACGTTGATCCGCACCGGCACCTGCGGCGGCCTGACCGCTGAGGTGGTGCTGCGCAGCCTGGTGATCGCGCAATCGGTGCGCGGCGAAAATGCGGAGAGCGGCCAGGTTTTTGGGCTCTATCGTGCCGATGCCGGCCCCGATCCTGCATTGTTGGCCCAGGCGTTGGCCCGGGCTGCGGAACTCGGCATCGACCATCGGGCCGGGCTGACCATCTGCAGCGATATTTTTTATCATCCGCTGGGGCGCGAACGCTTTGCCGAAGCACAGGCACAGGGGGCGCTCGCCGTGGATATGGAAACCAGCGCACTCTACCGCATTGCGGCCGATTTCGGCGCCCGGGCGCTGTCGATCCTGACCGTCGTCGACAATGTGGCAACCGGCGAGCAGACCGACTATTCCGAACGCCAGGGCCTTTTCACCGATATGACCCGGCTGGCGCTCGACATGGCGGCGGAGAGCTAGGCGGCTTCTACTTCGGAGTACGGAAGCTCGCCAGGTTCCGTACTTTTCAACGCTTCGTGCAGGTCGAGGCGGTAAAGGCGCCGTCTGGCTGCTTCATGATGATGTCGAAGGACGGGGTGGTTCCGCTTTCCAGCGTCGCCTGCGTAAGCGAGATCGAGTTGCCACCGCTGGTGTAGCCGCCCAGCGGACCCAGCCAGGTAATCACCCCGTCTGCATCCATCTGGTAGTTATAACTCTGCGGCGCGGTGCCGAAGCTAACCGGACCGCTATAGACGTTTCCCTTGATGGCGATGTCGCCGAGGCTGAGGAACATGCCTAGCAGATAGACTTCGCAATGATAGGAGCCGTCCGGCAGCTTGCCGTCGCTGAAGCCGGCGCGCGCTACGGTCGTCGTCGCCAGCAGAAGCATGGTGATGAAAATGCAAGACGTTCGGAAGGCCATGGCGTCGCTCGTTTAAGGGTTCGAACTTGCCCCATTTCGCTGCGGCGCTGCAATCCTCGCCAGCGCTCATATGATGCTGCTCAAAATTCGGGCATTGGCCTGTATATGAGTAAAACTTAGGCTGATACGAGTGATCTTTTCTCATTTCAAACTTGGCAAGCGAGGTTCATCTCCTGCGGCTAATACATTAACCGACTGACAGGGCTGGGAAATCTCAAACCCTCCGATCTTTCGCCGGTGATTGGCACAGCCGTTGCATGGTCTGTTCCGATGCAGTTAACCAGCTTGGGAGTTTAAAAGTATGAGGGGCAGTTTCTCGACAATAACAAAAATGTTTTCGGCCGGCGTGATCACCGCCGGCCTGCTGATGAGCGTTCCCGCCAAGGCGGCCGACGACACCATCAAGGTCGGCATCCTCCATTCGCTGTCGGGAACCATGGCGATCTCGGAGACAACGCTGAAGGACGCCATGCTGATGCTCATCGAAGAGCAGAATGCCAAGGGCGGCCTGCTCGGCAAGAAGCTCGAGGCGGTGGTCGTCGATCCGGCTTCCAACTGGCCGCTATTCGCCGAAAAGGCGCGCGAGCTGATCTCGAAGGACAAGGTCGCGGCGGTGTTCGGCTGCTGGACCTCGGTGTCGCGCAAATCGGTGCTGCCCGTGTTCAGCGAGCTCGACAACATCCTGTTCTACCCCGTCCAGTACGAAGGCGAGGAAAGCGAGCGCAACGTGTTCTACACCGGTGCGGCGCCGAACCAGCAGGCCATTCCCGCGGTCGACTATTTGATGAGCGAGGACGGCGGTTCGGTGAAGCGCTGGGTTCTCGAAGGCACCGACTACGTCTACCCGCGCACCACCAACAAAATCCTCGAGGCCTATCTGAAGGCCAAGGGCGTCGCTGCGGAAGACATCATGGTCAACTACACGCCGTTCGGCTTCTCCGACTGGCAGACCGAAGTTTCGGCGATCAAGAAGTTCGGCTCGGCCGGCAAGAAGACCGCCGTGGTCTCGACCGTCAATGGCGACGCCAACGTGCCGTTCTACAAGGAGCTCGGCAACCAGGGCATCAAGGCCGAGGACATCCCGGTCATGGCCTTCTCGGTCGGCGAGGAAGAGCTTGCCGGTCTGGACACTGCGCCGCTGGTCGGCCATCTCGCCGCCTGGAACTATTTCGAGAGCGTCGACACGCCCGAGAACGCGAAGTTCATCGCCGACTGGCACAAATTCATCAAGAACGACAAGCGCACCACCAACGACCCGATGGAAGCCCATTATATCGGCTTCAACATGTGGGTGAAGGCGGTCGAGAAGGCCGGCACCACCGATCCGGACAAGGTAATCGACGCCATGGTCGGCGTCTCGGTGCCGAACCTGACCGGCGGTTATTCGACGATGATGCCGAACCATCACATTACCAAGCCGGTGCTGATCGGCGAAATCCAGGCCGACGGCCAGTTCGAAACCGTTTCGCAGACGCCCGGCCTGGTGATGGGCGACGAGTGGTCCGACTATCTGCCTGACTCCAAGGACCTGATCTCCGATTGGCGCGCGCCTCTGTCCTGCGGCAACTTCAACGTTGCCACCGGCAAATGCGGCGGCAAGGGAACCAACTGATCCTCCCGGTCTGTCCTCCCAGACCCGCAAGCCTCCGGGCAGGCTCCTCCTCCAGCCTGCCCGGAGGCGACATTCAATCTTCAAGAGCCACCAGAAACCAATGATCCTGATCCGCGCGATTGGCCTGATGCTGCTCCTTCTCCTGGGGACGCTGCTGCCGTCGAACGCCAGCGAAGCAGATCTGCGCGTGGTCATCGCCAAATTCGCCACCGCCGCCAATTTTCCGGCGATAGAAGCCGTTGTGCGGGAGCTTGCGGCTTCCGGCGATCCGGCCGTAGAACGGCCGCTTGCCGCGCTTGCGGAGGGCAGCCTTTACGTGCGCAAGGCCGATTCACTGGTTTTTGTCGGCAAGGAGAGCGGCGACGGTATCGAGCTGCTCGATGCGCTTACCGGCGAAGGATCGGGCGAAGCTGCCAAGGCCGACATCACCAAGATCAAGGTCAACAACACGCTGCGCCGCGTCATTCGCGATGCGTTGGGCACGCTGACGCTCGGCTCCAAGGACCCGGCCGTGCGCATTGCCGCCGCCGACACAATGTTCAAGACGCCGGACGCGGCAAACATCGAGCCGGTCGACACCGCGATCGCCAATGAGAGCGTGGCAAGCGTCAAGGCGCTGCTAGAACAGGCCCGCGCCGCGTCGATTCTCGTTTCCGACAGGCCGGAGGCCGACAAACTGGCGGCAATCGCGCTCATCAGTGCGCGCGGCGACCGCGATGCGGTGTCGCTGCTCACGTCGGTAGAGGCCAGTTCCGAAGGTGCGGTGAAGGACGCGGCGACCGCGGCGATCGCCGACATCAACTCGACGCTGGCGCTGTGGGATGCCGGCCAGAACATCTGGTACGGCATATCGCTCGGATCGGTGCTGCTGCTGGCGGCGATTGGCCTTGCCATCACCTTCGGCGTCATGGGCGTCATCAACATGGCGCATGGCGAGATGGTCATGCTCGGCGCCTACACGACCTTCGTCGTGCAGGAGGTTATTCGCAATTCCTTTCCCGGCCTGTTCGACTGGTCGCTGGTCATCGCCCTGCCGCTGGCCTTCCTGGTGGCGGCGCTCGTCGGCCTTGTCATCGAGCGCGGGCTGATCCGCTATCTCTACGGTCGGCCACTGGAAACCCTGCTGGCGACATGGGGTGTGTCGCTGATCCTGCAGCAGGCCGTACGCACCATCTTCGGGCCGACCAACCAGGAGGTAGGCAACCCGTCATGGATGTCCGGCTCGTTCAATATCGGCCAGCTTGCCGTGACCTGGAACCGGCTCTGGATCCTGGTATTCGCGCTCGGCGTGTTCGCGGTGCTGCTCTACGTGATGAAACGCACGCCCTGGGGGCTGCAGATGCGTGCCGTCACCGCCAATCGCCGCATGGCCGCCTCGATGGGCATCAGGACGCCTTGGGTCGATGCGCTAACGTTTGCACTCGGCTCCGGCATTGCCGGCATCGCCGGTGTCGCGCTCAGCCAGATCGACAACGTCTCGCCCAATCTCGGCCGCGGCTACATCATCGACAGCTTCATGGTCGTCGTTTTCGGCGGTGTCGGCAATCTTTGGGGCACGCTGGTCGGCGCTTTCTCGCTCGGCATCGTCAACAAGTTCCTCGAACCTTATGCCGGAGCAGTGCTCGGCAAGATCGTCGTCCTGGTGCTGATCATCCTGTTCATCCAGAAACGCCCGCGCGGTCTGTTCGCGCTAAAGGGCCGGTCGGTGGAAGCATGATCACGGGACGCTTCTTTGCCGCCGGCGCCGACCGCCGCGTCGCCATCACCATCTTCATCCTGCTGGCGGTTGCAATCGTCGTGCCGCTGCTCAATCTTGCGGTCTCGCCGACAAGTGCGTTTTACGTGCCGTCCTATATCGTCGCGCTCACCGGCAAATACCTCTGCTATGCACTGCTCGCCTTGGCGCTCGATCTCGTCTGGGGCTATTGCGGCATCCTCTCGCTCGGCCACGGCGCCTTCTTCGCACTCGGCGGCTATGCGATGGGCATGTATCTGATGCGCCAGATCGGGTCGCGGGGCGTCTACGGCAATCCGCTGCTGCCGGATTTCATGGTGTTCCTTAACTACAAGGAATTGCCATGGTTCTGGTATGGCTTCGACCACTTCTGGTTTGCCGCGGTCATGGTGCTTGCGGTGCCCGGCCTGCTCGCCTTCGTCTTCGGCTGGTTTGCCTTCCGCAGCCGCGTCACCGGCGTCTACCTGTCGATCATCACCCAGGCGATGACCTATGCGCTGCTGCTTGCCTTTTTCCGCAACGACATGGGTTTCGGCGGCAATAACGGCCTGACTGATTTCAAGGACATTTTGAGCTTCAACGTGCAGGCCGACATGACGCGCTCGGCGCTGTTCGCGGCCAGCGCCGTCATGCTGGCGTTTGCCGTCTTCGTCACCTGGGCAATCGTCGGTTCCAAGTACGGCAAGCTTTTGATGGCGGTGCGCGACGCCGAAAGCCGCACACGCTTCCTCGGCTGGCGGGCGGAGAACGTCAAACTGTTCGCCTTCACCGTGTCGGCGGTGATGGCCGGCATCGCCGGTGCGCTTTACGTGCCACAGGTCGGCATCATCAACCCTGGCGAATTCGAGCCGTCCAATTCGATCGAGGTGGTGGTGTGGGCGGCCGTCGGCGGGCGCGGCACCATCGTCGGGCCGATCATCGGCGCGCTTCTGGTCAATGCCGGTAAATCCTGGTTCACCGGCGTGCTGCCTGAATTCTGGCTGTTTGCGCTGGGCGGACTGTTTGTCGCCGTCACGCTGTTCCTGCCCAAGGGCATCATCGGCATGTGGGATTCCTGGCGCGGCAACGCCAAGGCGCTGCGGGCGGCCTCGGTTGCCGAAGAAGCCGGCATCGATCCCGATGCGCCGGTGCCGCCGAAAACCGACCGCTCGGCGGCGAGAAGGCCGGGCGACTGGTCGGCCTCCGGCGCCGAACCGCAGCCGGCGGAGTGATGGCCTGATGTCGAAGAGCAACACCATCCTCTATCTCGACGGCGTGTCGGTTTCCTTCGACGGGTTTCGCGCCATCAACAACCTTTCGCTGGTGCTCGACAAGGGCGAGATGCGGGCGATCATCGGCCCCAACGGCGCCGGAAAGACGACGATGATGGACATCGTCACCGGCAAGACGCGGCCCGACGCGGGTGAAGTTTTCTTCAACGGTGAGGTCGACCTAACCAAACACGACGAGGCCGAAATCGCCATGATGGGCATCGGCCGTAAATTCCAGAAGCCGACCGTCTTCGAAAGCCACACGATCGAGGACAATCTGATGCTGGCGCTGAAAGGCCCGCGCTCGATCTTCCCGGCACTGTTCCATCGTCGCTCGGCCGCGGACGTGCGGCAGATCGACGACATCCTCGGCATCATCCGGCTTGGCGACAAGCGTGACGAACTCGCCGCCAATCTGAGCCACGGCCAAAAGCAATGGCTCGAGATCGGCATGCTTCTGGCGCAGGATCCGAAGCTGCTGCTGGTCGACGAACCGGTTGCCGGCATGACCGACGCCGAGACCGAGGAAACCGCGCGGCTGCTCAGGGATATCGCGCGCGACCATTCGGTCATCGTCGTCGAGCACGACATGCATTTCGTGCGCGAGCTCGGCGTCAAGGTTACCTGCCTGCACGAAGGCTCGGTGCTTTCCGAGGGCAGCCTCGACTTCGTTTCGGCCGACGAGCGCGTCGTCGAAGTCTATCTGGGGAGATGAACATGGTCTGGCGCGTTCCGTTCCATCATTTCGACCTTTCGTTCTTCACGCGTTGGAGAAAGCGCTGACCATGCTCGAAGTCTCCAATGCCACGCTGCACTACGGCGCTGCCCAGGCGCTGCGCGGCGTCTCGCTGAAGGCCGGCGCCGGCAAGATCACCTGCGTGCTCGGCCGCAACGGCGTCGGCAAGACCAGTTTGATGAGATCGATCGTCGGCCATGACCGGCTGACGAGCGGAAGCGTTGCCTTCGAGGGGAAGGCGCTCGACCGGAGCGCGGCGTATGATCGCGCCCGGTCGGGCATCGCATTCGTGCCGCAGGGCAGGGAGATATTTCCGCTGCTTACGGTGCGGGAAAACCTCGAATCGGGTTTTGCGCCGTTGAAGCGCGCCGATCGCAACATTCCCGGTCACGTCTTCGAATTGTTTCCGGTGCTGAAGCAGATGCTCGCGCGCCGCGGCGGCGATCTTTCCGGCGGCCAGCAGCAGCAGCTTGCCATCGGCAGGGCGCTGGTGATGCGGCCGAAGCTGCTGGTGCTCGACGAGCCGACCGAAGGCATCCAGCCGTCGATCATCAAGGACATCGGCCGCGCCATCCGCTATCTGCGCGACCAGGCCGGTATCGCCGTGCTTCTGGTCGAACAATATCTCGACTTCTGCCGGGAATTGGCCGACGAGGTCAACATCATGGACCGCGGTCAGATCGTCCATACCGGCCCCGCCGAGGATCTCGACCGGGCGGACGTCCGCAAATTCCTGACTGTCTGAATTCTTATTGATTCCATTACTTTGCAACTCTGGCGCGCTGCAGATTGCGTGCTAGATTTTGCTTGGCTTGGTGAGTCGGCCGCTTTCCGTAGCAGTTTCAACTTGGCAGATCAGGGGAAGGCGCGGCTGCGTCCGCACGCTTGCGCGCAGGCCCTTCCAGCGATCTGTTGTCGTCCAACATTTCGGGTGCTTGGGAGCCAGGGCCAGACGATGGAGCGCTATGTCGAGGACTACCAGAAACGACGGCTCACGGAGCGCGTCGATATCCTGACAGCCATCAACATTCTGAAATCGCAGGGGTATGACCATGACGAACTCATCGCGGAGATCACCAAGGTCTTCTATGTCGATCTCGATGCTTTCAACGAGATCGTCAGGGTTGATCGGCGTCCGGACGAACGCGCCGCATAGCCGGTAGTTTAGGACCAAGCCAGGCGGACCACCGACAGCGGGGCGTCAGCCTGCGACCCGCTTCATCAGCGCGATGGCGCCGAATGGAGCGCGGACCTTGCCCTCGGTGATGAAGTAGACAAACACATCGCGTGGCTTGACTGGCGCGTCGGTTGAAGGATCGGCGCGCGACAGGTCGGCCGGCACCTTGCCTTCCGCCCAGGTTTTTGCGCGCGCCGCCCATTCGTCGAGCGCCTTTGGCGTGTAGCAATCGGGATTGTCGTCGCTGCCGGTCTGCAGCCGCGCATAGATGAAATCGCCGGTAACGTCGGCAATCCCCGGATATTTGGCGTGGTCCGCATAGACGATGGCGGCCTTATGCTTTCGCGCCAAGGCGGCGAACTCCGGCACGACGAAGCTGTCGTTGCGCACCTCGACCGCGTGGCGCAGCGCAACGCCGTCCTGCTTTTCCGGCAACAGCTTGAGGAAGGCCTCGAAATCGTCTGGGTCGAATTTCTTGGTCGGCGCGAACTGCCACAGGATCGGCCCGAGCTTGTCGCCAAGTGCCGCGACGCCCGACCCGAGGAAGCGCATGATCGATTCCCCGGCCTCGCCGAGCACGCGGCGGTTGGTGACGAAGCGGTTGCCCTTCAGCGAATAGACGAAACCATCCGGCGCCTCGTTGGCCCATTTGACGAAGGTCGGCTCCTTGAAGCTCGAATAATAGGTGCCGTTGACCTCGATAGTGGGCACCTGCCGGCTGGCATAATGCAGTTGCTTGGCCTTCGACAATTTGTCCGGGTAGAAGGACGTGTCCCACGGCTCGAAGGTCCAGCCGCCCATGCCGGCGCGGATTGTTCCTGATTGAGTCATGGTCGTCCTCCCGGTTTGCAGAAAAGGATCACGCGGTGGCGGTCGTCTCGACGGCTTTCGCCATGTCGACGACCGTCCATCCTGGCCGATATGGATTGGGCCGGCGACCCGTTTCGCGAAAGCCGTAGGCCTTATACAACGAAACGTTCCGTTCCATTCTGGCATTGGTGTAGAGTCGGATTTCAGGCAAGCTCCACAGGCGCGTCTGCTGCTCGGCCCAGTCGAGCAGCCCGATGCCGAAACCCTTGCCCTGAAAGGCGGGCGCAACGGCGACGCTGAAGATCATTGTATGGTCCGCATGTCGTTCGAGAACGATCAAGCCGGCCGGCTGTCCGTCCTGCTCCGAAAGCCAGACCTCGCCGCGTTCTATGCGCGGCGCATAGTCCTCGGTGACGGGGATCGGCGGCGCTCCGAACAGGGCAGTGTAGGGCGCGTAGGCGTCGGTGGTGAGCGAGATCACCATGGGGAGATCATCGGCCCGAGCGGCTCTCATGATCAAAACTGGCCCGCGCCGGCAGCGGCCGCAATCACCTTGTCCATACCGGCCGCTATCGCGGCGACGGCATTGCGACTGGCGTCGCCCAAGCCGTGGCGCTCAGCGAGCCAGTGCGCGTCATTGTAGGAGAGCCAGACCTTGCCTTGCTCGTCCTCCCAAGCCAGTGCCTTGACCGGCAGATCGATGCCGGCAAGCTGCCGGTCCTGCATCAGCGGCGTGCCGCCTTTCGGGTTGCCAAAAATCAGAAGCTGGGTCGGACGCAGGGAAGCTTCGACACTGCGCGCACCGGCGGCGTGGTCAATGCGGGCGAAGACCAGCAATCCTGCACGTTCCACAGTCCCGACCAGGCGATCGATCGTTTCGGCCACGCCGAAGCGGCTTTGGACCGTGATGAGACCGTTCTTTGCCATCACTCCGCCGCTTCGCGCTTGCCTCCGGGGCGCCGCTCCAGCAAGTCCCTCAGGAACTGCCCGGTATAGCTGCGTTTTTCGCGGACGATGTCCTCCGGCGTGCCGGACGCCACCAGCTCACCGCCGCCGTCACCACCTTCGGGGCCAAGATCGAGTACCCAGTCAGCCGTCTTGATCACCTCGAGATTGTGCTCGATGACGACGACCGTGTTGCCCTGGTCGACCAGCTCGTGCAGCACTTCGAGCAGCTTGGCTACGTCGTGGAAATGCAGGCCGGTGGTTGGCTCGTCGAGGATGTAGAGCGTCTTGCCGGTCGCCTTGCGTGATAGTTCCTTGGCGAGCTTGATGCGCTGCGCCTCGCCGCCCGACAAAGTCGTTGCCTGCTGGCCAACATGGATGTAGCCGAGGCCGACCCGTTTCAGCGTCTCCAGCTTGTCGCGCACGCCAGGCACGGCGGCGAAGAAATCGACGCCTTCCTCGACCGTCATGTCGAGAACGTCGGCGATCGACTTGCCCTTGAACAGCACGTCCAGCGTTTCGCGGTTGTAACGCTTGCCGTGGCAGACGTCGCAGGTGACGTAGACGTCGGGCAGGAAGTGCATCTCGATCTTGATGACGCCGTCGCCCTGGCAGGCCTCGCAGCGGCCGCCCTTGACGTTGAACGAGAAGCGCCCCGGCTGGTAGCCGCGCGCCTTGGCCTCCGGCAGGCCGGCGAACCAGTCGCGAATCGGCGTGAAGGCGCCGGTATAGGTGGCAGGGTTGGAACGCGGGGTGCGCCCGATCGGCGACTGGTCGATGTCGATGACCTTGTCGAGGAATTCCAACCCCTCGATGCGGTCGTGCTCGGCCGGATGCTCGCGCGAGCCCATGATGCGGCGCGACGCCGCCTTGAACAGGGTCTCGATCAGGAAGGTCGACTTGCCGCCGCCGGATACGCCGGTGACGGCGGTAAACGTGCCGAGCGGGATTTCGGCGGTGACGTTCTTCAGGTTGTTGCCGCGCGCGCCGACGACCTTCAGCCGGCGGTTCTTCTTGGCCTCGCGGCGCCGTGCCGGCGTCGCCACTTCGAGCTCGCCCGACAGGTATTTGCCGGTGATCGAAGCGGGCGTCGCCATGATCTGCTGCGGCGTGCCCTGGGCGATGATGTGGCCGCCATGAATGCCGGCAGCCGGGCCGATATCGACGACATAGTCGGCATGCAGGATGGCGTCCTCGTCGTGCTCGACGACGATGACCGTGTTGCCGATGTCGCGCAGATGCTTCAGCGTGTCGAGCAGGCGGGCGTTGTCGCGCTGGTGCAGACCGATCGACGGCTCGTCCAGCACGTAAAGTACGCCGGTCAGGCCGGAGCCGATCTGCGAGGCAAGACGGATGCGCTGGCTCTCACCGCCTGAAAGCGTGCCGGAGTTGCGCGACAGCGTCAGATAGTCGAGACCGACATCGTTGAGGAAGCGCAGCCGCTCTCGGATTTCCTTGAGCACGCGCACCGCAATCTCGTTCTGCTTGTCGTTGAGCGAAGCGGGCAGATCGGTGAACCACTGGTCGGCCTTGCGGATGGACAGCTCGGTGACCTCGCCAATGTGCTTGCCGGCGATCTTGACCGCGAGCGCCTCGGGCTTCAGCCGATAGCCGCGGCAGGCCGGGCAGGGCGTGGCCGACATGAAGCGCTCGATCTCCTCGCGCATCCAGGCGGATTCCGTTTCCTTCCAGCGGCGCTCGAGGTTGGGGATGACGCCCTCGAAGGTTTTCGTCGTCTTGTAGGAGCGCAGGCCGTCATCGTAATGGAAGGTGATTTCGCGCTCGCCGGTGCCGTGCAGGACGGCTTGCCTTGCCTCCTCGCTCAAATCCTTGAACTTGTCGCCGAGCTTGAAGCCATAGGCGACGCCCAGCGCTTCCAGCGTCTGCGCATAATAGGGCGAGCTCGACTTCGCCCAAGGGCTGACGGCGCCGGCGCGCAGCGAGACATTCTCGTCGGGCACGACCAGGCTGGCATCAATGGCGCGTTGGCTGCCGAGCCCGTCGCAGGTCGGGCAGGCGCCGAACGGATTGTTGAAGGAGAACAGCCTGGGCTCGATCTCGGGAATGGTGAAGCCGGACACCGGGCAGGCGAACTTTTCCGAGAACAGCATGCGTTCATGCGTCTCGTTCTTCGATTTGTTGACCGAATCCTCGCCGGTCTGGCTGGCGTCGAGCGGCTTGTCGGCAAATTCCGCCACCGCCAGCCCGTCGGCCAGCTTCAGCGCGGTCTCGATGGAATCGGCGAGCCGCGTCGCCAGATCGCCGCGCACGACGATGCGGTCGACGACGACGTCGATGTCGTGCTTGTACTTCTTGTCCAGCGCCGGCACGTCTGCGATCTCATAGAAGACGCCATCGACCTTGACGCGCTGAAAACCCTTCTTCTGCAGCTCCAGCAGTTCCTTGCGGTACTCGCCTTTGCGGCCGCGCACCATCGGCGCCAGAATGAACAGCCGGGTGCCTTCCTCGACCGCAAGCACCCGGTCGACCATCTGCGAGACCGTCTGGCTCTCGATCGGCAGGCCGGTGGCCGGCGAATAGGGTACACCGACGCGGGCGAACAAAAGCCGCATATAATCGTAGATCTCGGTGACGGTGCCGACCGTCGAACGAGGGTTCTTCGAGGTGGTCTTCTGCTCGATGGAGATGGCCGGCGACAGGCCGTCGATCTGGTCGACGTCCGGCTTCTGCATCATTTCGAGGAATTGCCGTGCATAGGCCGAAAGGCTCTCGACATAGCGGCGCTGGCCCTCGGCGTAGATGGTGTCGAAGGCAAGCGACGACTTGCCCGACCCCGACAGGCCGGTCATGACGATCAGGCTGTCACGCGGCAGGTCGAGATCGACATTCTTCAGATTGTGTTCGCGTGCCCCGCGAATGGAGAGATATTTATGGTCGGCCATCGCCGGTCGCCGCCTCAGAATCTGGAATTCGTGGGATGGGCGGGTTTTCCCGACCACCCCCTATGTAGGTAATTTCGCCGCCTTTTCGAGAGACGCCACAACTCTCGACCAAAGCGTTTAACCGCCTTTCGCGCGAACGGGCAAGCGGAAAGAACAAAGGCCGAACACGCTCCTGACAAAAGCTGCCCGTGAGGCCGGCTTCACAAAGCGTCTCGCGATCACATTTTTCGGCAACCCGGCTATTCAAGGTTGACGTCCCCGCGTCATGGGGGCAGAATCCAATTGTCAACGAAGCCGGCCGTCTTTCGATGGCCTCGCGGCCTGGGGCTAGCCTGCGAGACGCCGCGGGTTATGCGATGAGCGCTTCGACGACAGTCGCAACGAACAGAAGGAGAGCAGAGGCATGACTCCACCGGATTGTTCCTTGAGGCTCCACGTGTCGCTGGAGCCGCGGCAGGTATAAGTAGCCAGGTCAGGCGTTTAGCGCTACCTGCCCACGTTGACCTGCCGATCCCCACAACAATCAGAGACTGCTAGTCGGATCGTCGGCTGAACGCCGCGAAGCATCCGAAATAAAAAGCCGGCAGTACACTCCCGGCAATTTGGATTTCAGATCCAAGAAGGCCCCGTCAGTTGCAAAGCAATGGCGGGGCTGTTCGTTTGAAGCGCAATATTTGTGGTTCACACCAGGCGAACTTAGCGGCTGGAGGGCCTGATCCTGCCGGTAGCGACATCAATGGTGATGCTACCGGAAATCCGAACGTCGGTATCGCCAATCTTGAAGGTGCCGTTGCCGCTGCCTAGAGCCATATCGTCAGGCTCAGGCCGCGGCGCTGGCTCGGCGATGCGATAATCGCTGGTCACACCGGGCAGAGCGCCCTTTTGCGAAGACGTCGAATTATCTTGGGCAAGTGCCATACCCACCAGCATGTTCGTGCCGGCAACGGTAGCGATGGCAAGGCATAGCAGGCTGGATGAGCGGCTGGCGGTCATCGCCGGACTATAGTGCCGCGATAGCGGCAAGACCAGACCGATGGCGCTGAAATTGCGGGCGCTCAATCGCCTCAGTTCCGTCCGCCGGCCCGGCACGTTCATGCGGCCTGCTTGCGAGTGTCGAAGACATGGTCGACGAGGCCCCAATCCTTGGCCTCCTGCGCGGTCATGAAAAAGTCGCGGTCGAGCGTGCGTTCCACTTCTTCGTAGGTGCGGCCGCAATGGCGGGCGTAAAGATCGGTCATGCGCCGCTTGGTGCGAAGGATGCCCTCGGCATGGCGCTGGATATCGGAGGCCTGGCCCTGGAAACCGCCGAGAGGCTGATGCAGCACGATGCTGGTGTTGGGTAGCGCGATGCGCCGCCCCGGTGTGCCGGCCATCAAAAGGAACGAGGCCATCGAGGCGGCGAAGCCCATACAAACCGTGGAGACCGGGCAACTGATATACTGCATCGTATCGTAGATCGCGAAACCGCTGGTCACCACGCCGCCCGGCGAGTTGATGTAGAGCGAGACCTCCTTGTCGGGATTGTCGGATTCCAACGACAGAAGCTGGGCGCAGACCAGCGCTGAGGTGCCGTCATCGATTGGGCCGTTGATGAAGACGATGCGCTCGCGCAGCAGCCGCGAAAATATGTCGAAGGCACGTTCGCCGCGGCTCGACTGCTCGATCACCATCGGCACCAGATTGGCAAGGCCGCTCATCGGTTGTCTCCGTTGACTGTTGTCGTTCAGGCCGCGCGCAGGAAGAGGCGCGGGGTGTTTGCGGCGATCTGCTTGTGCCTGGGAGTGCGCGCGTCAAAGGAAAGCCGGCAACCGGCGCCTGCCATCGCGATCTCCGGCACTGCTGCCCGAGCAAAACCATCATGGACGATGCGCAGATGCGTGCCGCCGGAAACGGTGCGGTCGAGCGTAAAGGTGACGATGCTGTCCACTGGGCTGTCGTTCATTGCGCTGTCCAGGGGACCGCCGGGCGGCACCTGCGTATCGCCGGGCGCCGGCCGCTCCCGCCAGGAATAGCGCAGCAGCCGTCCGGGATCCGCGTCGAGGATTTCGCACTCGATCGGCGCATTCGGCGCTTTAAAGGCAAAGCGGTTGCCGATTTCGGGCTTGATGTCGTTCGGCATCATCCAGGCCGCGAGCAGGTCCGGCACCGTCAGCGCCCGCCACACCTGTTCCGGCGGTTCGGGCAGCTCGCACTCGAACTCGATCTTGTCTGCGGCCATTTCGGCGCGTTCTTTGCCTCGGTTGGTCATTGGTCCATGTCCTTCAAAACCGTCTTGAGCCTTTCGATGCGCTCTGGCCAGAACGCACGGTAGCGTTCGATCCAGCCGAGCAGTGGCGCAAGCCCCTTCGGATCGACGCGGTAATAGGCGTTGCGACCGGCCCGGCGCTCGACCACGAGGCCGGCGCCGCGCAGCACTGCGAGATGTTGCGATACCGCCGGCTGCGATACCGGTATGCCAGTGCGCAGTTCCGACACCGTCATCTCGCCGTCGGCGAGCCGCTCATAGACGGCGCGACGCGTTGGATCCGCTAGTGCCCGAAAAATGTCTGCTTCGATCATGCCGAAAGCATAAGTCAATACTTATCGGTTTGGCAAGCCGTGTTTTTTAAGACAGGCGGTATTTTTTAAGACAGGCGAGGTTTTACAAACTCGCTGGAAGCCAGCGTCTCACCATGTCGGGGGATCCGTTGAACGTCGCCTCGAAAACTGGTGACGCGAGCACAGCATGAATATGAAGCAATTCGGAGCCGACGTTTCGGAAGCCATGTTGCCTGTACGCGGCGACAACAAGCGACTGTCCGGCAGTCAAGACGAGATGCTCTTCGTCGATCCACATCTCGGCCCTGCCAGCGATGACGGTAAGTACTTCCTCGACCGGGTGCCAATGTGTCGGGGCGCCAACGGTGGGTTCGACCCATTGTTCAAACATGCAAAGTTGAGTTGCGCCGTTGCGGGCAGAGACATGCATGCGGGTCTTTACTCCCGTCCGCCACTCTTCTTGCGGCTGATCGTTATGCGCAACCATCTTCATGCGTTCGCCTCGATCCCATGGTCTGTGGAAATTCGACGCCAAGACACTACTTCTTACTGACAACTATTGACAGTGCAGGGCCTCTCCTATAGAACGAAAAGAGAACAAAAACCTTGTGGGAAAAGGCAGCGACGGCAGGCAGGGATTGTCCATAGCCTGTAAGGTGCGGCGACAAAAATTCGGTTTCGGATGAGCGCGGAGAAGTATCATGGCGGGTAGCGTCAACAAGGTCATTCTGGTGGGCAACCTCGGGGCGGACCCTGAAATCCGCCGCCTGAATTCGGGTGACCCGGTCGTCAACATCCGCATCGCGACGTCGGAAAGCTGGCGCGACAAGACGTCCGGAGAGCGCAAGGAAAAGACCGAGTGGCACAATGTCGTGATCTTCAACGACCAGATCGCCAAGGTGGCCGAGCAGTATCTGAAGAAGGGCATGAAGGTCTATGTCGAGGGCCAGCTGCAGACGCGCAAATGGCAGGACCAGACCGGCAATGACCGCTATACGACCGAAATCGTGTTGCAGAAATTCCGCGGCGAGCTGCAGATGCTCGATGCGCGGGGCGAGGGCGGCGGCCAGGTCGGCAACTATGCCGGTGGTGGTGCGAGCCGCGGTTCCGATTTCGGCCAGTCCGGCCCGGGCGAAAGTTTCAATCGCGGTGGCGCCAACAAGGGCGGCGGCGGTGGTTCGTCGCGCGAGCTGGACGACGAAATCCCGTTCTGATTTCTCGGGCGGACTGCCCTTGCGGCGAAAAGCGCCGGCACCTTGGCCACGAAATGGCGTCCCGAAAATCTGTCTTGGATTTTCGGGACGTTGTGCGTTTGAGCGGTGAAAGGACGTATCAGGTGAAGGCAAGGGTCAAATGGGTCGAGGAGCGCACTTTCGTTGGCGAGTCCGCCAATGGGCACAAGCTGGTGCTAGGCACTGCGTTCGGGCCGGAGGGCAAGACGCCGGGGCCGAGCCCAATGGAACTGGTGCTGATCGGCACTGGCGGCTGCTCGGCCTATGACGTGGTCCATATCCTCGAAAAGGGGCGCGAGGCGGTCGAAGATTGCGTGGTCGAACTCGATGCCGACCGTGCAGAAGCCGATCCCAGGGTGTTCACCCGCATTCACATGCATTTTGTCGTCAAGGGCCGGGCGCTATCACACGCCAAGGTGAAGCGGGCGATCGGGCTTTCGATCGAGAAATACTGCTCGGCCTCGGCAATGATGGCCAAGACTGCCGAGATTACCCACGACTTCGAAGTCATTGAAACGACAGCGAAGTAGGGCTGTTCCTACGTCGCCATCAGCGCCTTGATGCCGTCGGCGACGAACTGTACGGCGAGCGCCGCCAGGATGACGCCGAGCAGCCTTGTCAGGATCGAACGGCCGGTTTGGCCGAGGATACGGTCGATGCGCTCTGACAGCACGAACACCAGGTAGGTGATGACGAGGCAGATGGCGATGATGCCGACAAGGGCTGTCTGCGCACCCAAACCCTGAAACGAGCTTGAGAGCAGGACGGTCGCCGAAATCGCGCCGGGACCGGCAATGAGCGGGATCGCCAGCGGAAAGGCGGCGATGTTGTGGATCATGTCCCTGGTGATGGCGACGTCGCCGATCTTCTCCTTGCGGTCCTGCCGGCGCTCGAACACCATTTCGAAGGCGATGAAGAACAGCAGAAAGCCGCCGGCGACGCGGAAGGCCGGCAGAGTGATGCCGAAGACTGACAGGATCGACGCGCCGGCGATTGCGAACAACGCCATTACCAGGAAGGCGATGACCGAGGCGCGCACGGAGACCTGGTTGCGCTCCTCGCGGTTCATGCCGCGGGTCACGGCGAGGAAGAGCGGCGCCAGGCCGGGCGGATCGATCGTCACCAGTATGGTGACGAAAGCGTTGAACAGGCTGTCGAAGCTCGGCATGCTGACCCTCCCCGCCGGCAAAGCCGGATAACGGGATTGGTAGAGCAAAGCGGAGCCAGTGGAAACCGTGCGGATCAGGGGCTGACGGCCCGGCGCGCCAGAAACTCGACTTCAAGACGCCAGGTAGCGCCGTCGTCCTGTGAGCGTTCGCCCAGCCAGCGGAACGAATTTTCGGTGATGCGCGAAAAGCTCCAGCGCACAGCAGATCCGGTGCCGTCTGCGCCTTGCTGGATGATGGTGTCGCCCTCGGCACGGCCGAGCTGGCGGCTGTAGTACTGATTGCGCGGATCGCTCCAGAAGATGTGCCAGGCGTCAACGCCGGGATCGTAGACGCGCAACGTCGTGCCATAGAAGGTCCATTTGCCGAGCGAGGGCGAGGGGCCGGCGTCACGGGCAGGCAGGATCCATACGTCCTGGATCGCGCGGCCTTCGAGCACCCAGCCGAAATGCACTTCGCCGCGCCCGGTCAGCACCTGACCGTCCTCGAGATGGCGCGTGGCGTCGAACGTCCAGGCGCCGACGAAGCGGCCATAAAGATTCAGTTTCTCGGCAAGGGCCGGTACGGGCCCATCGCTGTGCAGGACCTTGGCAAAGGAATTGGACATGGCTTCGCTCTCATCTTGTCAGGAGACCGGCAAGCATAGACGCCGACAGGGGTTCTGCGCTTGGGAAAAGTTGCTATGTTTCGGCGATGACGACGAGCGCGCACAGGCTGGCGTCGGGCCGAGGCTGGCAGGTGTCGGATGTCATCTGCACCGCCAGCGCCGCCGACAGGCCATTCGAGGAGGAGCATCGGGATTTCTGCGTTGCCGCCGTAACCAACGGCACCTTCCGCTATCGTGCGCGCGAGGGCACGGCGATGCTGGCGCCGGGCGCGCTCCTGCTCGGCAATCCCGGCACATGCTACGAATGCGGGCACGAGCATGGCGCCGGCGACCGTTGCCTCTCCTTCCATTTCGGACCGGCCTATATGGAGCGGATCGTCGCCGACGTGCCGGGCGCCAAGACGCTCGATTTCGGAACGCCGCGCCTGCCGCCCTTGCCGGCGCTGGTGCCGCTGCTTGCCGAAGCGGAGGCGGCGCGCGAGATGGCCGACACCGGCGTGTTCGAGGAACTCGCCCTGCGCATTGCCGGTGCCGCGGTAACTGCGGCTTGCAGCGCTACGGATCGGGGACGGACGCCGAGCCGCCGTGACCAGAAGCGTGTCGCCGAAGCGGTGCGGCGCATCGAAGTCGATGCCGACCGGCCGATCTCGCTTGCCGAACTCGCCGACGAGACCGCCACCAGCCCTTACCATTTCCTGCGCACCTTCCGGCACGTTGCCGGTATGACGCCCTACCAATTCCTGCTGAGAGCGCGGCTGCACAGGGCAGCCGTGCGGCTGCGGACGTCGGATCAGACGATTTCGGCGATTGCCTTTTCGGCGGGATTCAACGATCTATCAACCTTCAATCGCCGTTTCCGGCGGCTGATGGGCGAGGCGCCGGGTACTTATCGCGCCCGCCGGCGACGCCCGTGAAAGGGTACACGGCCATATCGTCGCAATTGGTTTATCCTTTTGAATTTGCCGCTAAAAACCACACTGGAAAACTGCCGCGATTGTTGGAGTTTCAGGCTGGCTTCCTATATAAGCACCAAGTGATTCCTGATTAGATTGTGATCCGATTTGACCGACCAAAAGACACCGCGCGGCGCCGACGGCGGCCCCACCGGCATCGAGCCGATATCCATCATCGAGGAGATGCAGCGCTCCTATCTCGACTACGCCATGAGCGTGATCGTCAGCCGCGCATTGCCGGACGTGCGCGATGGCCTCAAGCCGGTGCATCGCCGCATCCTCTACGCCGCCTATGAGAGCGGCTATCACTGGAACCGCAAATATGTGAAATCGGCACGCCCGGTCGCCGACGTGATGGGTAAATACCATCCGCATGGCGACGCCTCTATCTACGACGCTTTGGTGCGCATGGCGCAGGATTGGTCGCTGCGCGTGCCGCTGATCGACGGGCAGGGCAATTTCGGCTCGATCGACGGCGATCCGCCGGCGGCGATGCGCTACACGGAATCGCGGCTGACCAAGGTCGCGCATGAGTTGCTGGAAGACATCGACAAGGACACCGTCGATTTCCAGGACACTTACGATGCGTCGGGCAGCGAACCGAAAGTCCTGCCGGCGCGCTTCCCGAACCTGTTGGTCAACGGCTCCGGCGGTATCGCCGTCGGCATGGCCACCAACATCCCGCCGCACAATCTGGGCGAGGTCTGCAACGGCGCCATTGCCCTCATCGATAATCCGGCGATCGACCTTCCGGCGCTGATGGAGATCATTCCGGGACCGGATTTCCCGACCGGCGGCATCGTGCTTGGCCGTTCCGGCATCTACAGCGCCTATTCGACCGGCCGCGGCTCCATCGTCATGCGCGGCCGCGTCAACGTCGAGGCGCGCGGCAACGATCGGGAATCGATAGTCATCACCGAGGTTCCCTATCAGGTAAATAAGGCGTCGATGATCGAGAAGATGGCCGAGCTGGTGCGCGACAAGCGCATCGAAGGCATTTCCGACATTCGCGACGAGAGCGACCGCCAGGGCTACCGCGTCGTCATCGAACTGAAGCGCGACGCGGTCGCCGATGTCATTCTCAACCAGCTTTACCGCTTCACCCCGCTGCAGACGTCCTTCGGCGCCAACATGGTGGCACTGAACGGCGGCAAGCCGGAATTGCTGACTCTGACCGACATGCTGAAGGCGTTCGTCGCCTTCCGTGAGGAGGTGATCAGCCGGCGCACGAAATTCCTGCTGCGCAAGGCGCGCGACCGCGCCCATGTGCTGGTCGGCCTTGCCATCGCTGTTGCCAACATCGATGAAGTCATCAAGCTGATCCGCAGCGCTCCGGACCCGCAGACGGCGCGCGAGCAGTTGATGGAGCGGCGCTGGCCTTCGGGCGACGTGGAATCGCTGATTCTTCTGATCGACGATCCGCGCCATCGCATCAACGAGGATGGCACCTACAATCTCTCCGAGGAGCAGGCGCGCGCCATCCTCGAACTGCGCCTGCAGCGCCTGACCGCGCTCGGCCGCGACGAGATCGCCGACGAGCTGAACACGATCGGCGACGAGATCAAGGACTACCTGGACATCCTCTCGTCCCGCGCCCGCGTCCAGCAGATCGTCAAGGACGAGCTCATCGCCGTTCGCGACGAGTTCGGCACGCCGCGCCGTACCGAGCTCGCCGAGGGCGGGGCGGACATGGAAGACGAGGACCTGATCCAGCGCGAGGACATGGTCGTCACGGTCAGCCATTCCGGCTACATCAAGCGCGTGCCGCTGTCGCTCTACCGGGCGCAGCGCCGCGGCGGCAAGGGCCGCTCCGGCATGTCGACCAAGGAAGAGGATTTCGTCACCCGGCTGTTCGTCGCCAACACGCACACGCCGGTGCTGTTCTTCTCCTCGCGCGGTATCGTCTACAAGGAAAAGGTCTGGCGCCTGCCGATCGGCAACCCACAATCGCGCGGCAAGGCGCTGATCAATATGCTGCCGCTCGAACAGGGCGAGCGCATCACCACGATCATGCCGCTGCCGGAGGATGAGACGAGTTGGGGCGAGCTCGACGTCATGTTTGCCACCACGCGCGGTACCGTGCGTCGCAACAAGCTGTCGGACTTCGTCCAGGTCAACCGCAACGGCAAGATCGCCATGAAGCTGGACGAGGAAGGCGACGAGATCCTCGGCGTCGAGACCTGCACCGACAATGACGACGTGCTTTTGACGGCAAGTTCCGGCCAGTGCATCCGCTTTCCGGTCAGCGACGTACGCGTCTTCCAGAGCCGCAATTCGGTCGGCGTGCGCGGCATTGCGATGGCCGATGGCGACCGGGTGATCTCGATGGCGGTGATCGAGCATGTCGATGCGCCGCCGGCGGAGCGTGCCGCCTACCTCAAGCGGGTGGTGGCCGAACGCCGGCTCGCTGCTGACATCGCGGCCGGCGAGGAGGAAGAAATCCAGCTCACCAATGAAGAGGTCGGCGAAGAGGCAGAGCTTTCCGACGACCGCTATGAATTCCTCAAGGCGCACGAGCAGTTCGTGTTGACGGTGACGGAATATGGCTACGGCAAGCGTTCATCGTCCTACGATTTCCGCCTGACTGGCCGTGGCGGCAAGGGTATTCGCGCCACCGACGTCTCGAAAACGGCCGAAATCGGCCGCCTGGTGGCGACCTTCCCGGTCGGCAATGACGATCAGATCATGCTGGTTTCGGATGGCGGCACCGTTATCCGTGTTCCAGTGAACGGCATTCGTTTCGCCAGCCGCGCCACCAAGGGCGTTACCATCTTCAATACCGCAGAGGGCGAGAAGGTCGTTTCGGTGGAGCGAATTTCAGAACCGCAAGCGGATGAAGAGATCGAAGAGAATGCTGAAAGCGGCGCTGTTGCCGATGCCGATGGTAGGGAGCCCGATACTTCCGTCGAGTGAGTTTGGCACGACGACGCCAGCCCTGTGGGCCGGCGTGTGAAGACACCCGCAATCTAGAAGCGGCGATAAGGCCTGCGGTTGCCGAAGCCCTCGAACCGCTTGGTATTGGCCTTGGCGCGGACGCGCTGTGCTTCCTGATGCAACCCGAATAGGGTGGCGATCAGCATGGCGACGGTCATTGCGGTGGCGAGCATGTAGATCAGCATGTGCGTGTTCTCCTGCGCCTAACAACGATTAGATGGGTGTTTGGTTTCATCTCCTGCAGCTGCAACTTAGTGAACACTGCGTGAAGCTGTTGTGGGCGGCACATTCATCTGTCGTTCACGTCGGCCAAAAGGTTCACGGCGCGGGCTGGCGATCGGATTTGCCTTTAGGAGAGAGGCTCGCTAGAAGCACCTGCCATGACCGAACGCATCGCCCTTTATGCCGGCTCTTTCGACCCGCTGACCAACGGCCATCTCGACGTGCTGAAGGCGTCGCTGGCCGTGGCGGATACAATCTATGCGGCGATCGGCATCCATCCCGGCAAGAAGCCGTTATTTTCCTTCGAGGAACGGGTTGGCCTGATCGAAACGGCCGCGAAGGCGGAATTCGGCAGCGACGGTGCGCGTATCAAAGTAGTCGCCTTCGACGGGTTGGTAATCGACGCGGCCAGGAAGCATGGCGCCTCGATCATGATCCGCGGCCTGCGCGACGGCACCGACCTTGACTATGAGATGCAGATGGCCGGCATGAACGAGACCATGGCGCCGGAGCTGCAGACGGTGTTCCTGCCCGCCAGCCCTTCGGTGCGCACCATTACCGCCACACTTGTGCGCCAGATAGCTTCGATGGGAGGCGACATCCGTCCCTTCGTGCCGGCGGCCGTGGCCGGCGCGCTCACCGCCAAATTCGCGAAATAAATGCATGTCACCCAAAAGTGGAACCCGGCTTTGGGTAACGACATGCATGAACGAAGATATTCGGAGAAAGATCCCATGCAGCTGAAAAAGCTTGCCTTCTTGCTTGCCGTGCTTGCCGGTCTTGTGACCGCATCCGTGTCGGCCTTTGCCGCCGATCCGGAAAACACCATGATCGTAACGCTGAAGGACGGCGACGTGACCATCGCGCTGAGGCCCGACCTTGCGCCGAAGCACGTCGCGCAGATCAAAAAGCTGGTGCGCCAGGGCGCCTACGACAACGTCGCCTTTCACCGCGTCATTGACGGGTTCATGGCGCAGACCGGCGACGTCAAGTTCGGCAACATGAAGAGCGGCTTCAATGCCGACGCTGTCGGCACCGGCGGCTCCGATCTTCCTGACCTGCCGGCCGAATTCTCCAGCACCGAGCACTACCAGCGCGGCGTGGTCGGCATGGCCCGCTCCGACGATCCGAATTCCGCCAATTCGCAATTCTTCATCATGTTCGCGCCGGCACCGCCGCTCGATGGCCAGTACACCATCGTTGGCAATGTCGTCAGCGGCATGGAGTTGGTGGACCACATCAAGAAAGGCGACGAGGCGCAGAACGGCACGGTGACCGACCCCGATCGCATGATCAAGGTGCGCATCGCCGCGGACGGCAAGTAACCTCAATTGTTCAAAAGGATATTTCTGACATGGCCGAAATCAAGGACCGCGAGAACGCGCTTATCATGGACACGACCAAGGGCAAGGTCGTCATCGAATTGTTTCCAGATCTGGCGCCCGGCCATGTCGACCGTATCAAGGAGCTGGCGCGCGAAGGCGCCTATGACGGCGTGGTCTTCCACCGCGTCATCGACGGCTTCATGGCGCAGACCGGCGACGTGAAGTTCGGCAATTCCAACAAGCCGTCTTTCGCGCCATCGCGCGCCGGCACTGGCGGTTCCGACAAACCCGATCTGAAGGCCGAGTTCTCCAACGCCAACCACGGCCGCGGCACCTGCTCGATGGCGCGCTCGCAGAACCCGAACTCGGCCAATTCGCAGTTCTTCATCTGCTTCGACGATGCCGCCTTCCTCAACCGCCAGTACACGGTATGGGGCCAGGTCATCGAAGGCATGGACAACGTCGACAAGATCAAGCGCGGCGAACCGGTGCAGGATCCTGACAAGATCGTGTCGCTCAAGGTCGCGGCCGACGTGAAATGACCGGCCGGGCTGTCGCGGCAATCGCATTTGTGCTCGTCGCGGCGGCCACTCCGGCGCTGGCAACGGAATCGATCGTCTGCAGCGCCGACGGCGGCGCGGCATCGATCGACGTTTTGATGGGACACACGGCCGTCATTGCGGTCGCGCGTGTGTGGCTGGATGCCGGCGGCAAGACATGGACCACGGATGGACAGCCAGGCTCAACGAAAGTCATCGTTGGACAGGCATTCGAAGACGACGAGCGCATGCTGATCGACCTCACCGACGAAGGCATCAGCTCGATCGTCGCCAAATTGCGGCTGGTCAAGGCCAGCGAGCAGTCCAGCTTCGCGATGGGCGGCACATTGAGCATAGACGGTGTCGGCGCCTGGGCGGTGACCTGCCCGGAACCTTGAGGCGGGGATCTCTTGCGCGTCGACCTTTTCGACTTCGATCTGCCGGAGGAGCGCATCGCGCTTCGCCCAGCCGAGCCGCGCGACAGTGCCAGGATGCTGGTGGTCAGGCCGGGTGAGGGGCTCGAAGACCGGACGGTGCGCGACCTGCCGGCCCTGCTCAAGGCCGGTGATGTGCTGGTCTTCAACGACACCAAGGTCATTCCGGCACAGCTGAAAGGCATCAGGCGGCGCGGCGAGGCGGCGGCGCAGGTCGAAGCCACGCTGCATATGCGGATGGCGCCCGACCGCTGGCTGGCCTTCATGCGTCCGGGCAAGCGCATCGCCGCCGGCGATCGTATCCATTTCGGTCATGACGCCAATTCCTGCCTTCTCGGCCAGCTCGACGCGACCGTGATCGAGAAGGGAGAAGGCGGCGAGGTGCTGCTCGGCTTCGACCTGTCAGGTCCGTTCCTCGACGAGGCGCTGCATGCAGTCGGCCACATCCCGCTGCCGCCCTACATCGCCTCCAAGCGTGACGACGACGAACGCGACCGCAGCGACTATCAGACCATTTATGCGAGGGAGGAGGGCGCGGTCGCCGCGCCGACGGCAGGGCTGCATTTCACGCCGGAGCTGTTTGCGACGCTCGACGCCAAGGGCATAGAGCGCCGTTTCGTCACGCTGCATGTCGGCGCCGGCACGTTCCTGCCGGTGAAGGCGGACGACACCGCCGACCACAAGATGCACGCCGAAACCGGTTCGGTCAGCCCGGAAACCGCCGAGGCGCTGAATGCGGCGAAAGCAAAAGGAGGGCGCATTATCGCCGTCGGCACGACATCGCTGCGCTTATTGGAGAGCGCGGCTGGCGAGGACGGCAGGCTGGCCGCATGGTCAGGCCCGACAGACATCTTCATCACGCCCGGCTATCGTTTCAAGACCGCTGACTTGCTGATGACCAATTTCCATCTGCCGCGTTCGACGCTGTTCATGCTGGTTTCGGCCTTCTGCGGTTTGCAGACGATGCGGGCGGCCTATGCGCATGCCATCGAGAATCGCTACAGGTTTTATTCCTATGGAGACGCAAGTCTTCTGTTCAGGGAGGATACCGATGGACGATGACCTGGAAACCTTCGACCGGGAAGCCTTGATCGCCGAGGTCAGGAAACTGCGCGCCGGCATCCGCCAACACCGCGACGCCACCGGCCATGATCTGTGCTGGCACCATCCCGACCTCTGGTCACTTTTGCCCGAAAAAGACCGACCCGGCGATTGCCGTGCCGCCGTGGCCGAAATTCATGCGCGGCTGCATCCGCTACCGGCAATCACTCGACAAGCAGGCCCCGGACGCGCCGGTATTCGACAAGGAGTTCGATGGCTAGGGAATTCAATGACTGACGCATTCACCTTCAAGGTGCTGGCGACCGACGGCAGGGCGCGGCGTGGTGCAATCACCATGCCGCGCGGGGAAATCCGCACGCCTGCCTTCATGCCGGTCGGTACCGGCGGCACGGTGAAGGCCATGTATATGGATCAGGTGCGCGGCGTCGGCTCGGACATTATCCTCGGCAACACCTACCACCTGATGCTAAGACCCGGCGCCGAGCGCGTGGCGCGGCTCGGCGGCCTGCATGAATTCGCCCGCTGGCCGCATCCAATCCTGACCGACAGCGGCGGCTTCCAGGTGATGTCGCTGTCGAAGCTGCGGAAACTGACCGAGAACGGCGTTACCTTCCGTTCGCCTATCGACGGCGGCGCCTACGAGATGTCGCCGGAGCGTTCGATAGAGATCCAGGGGCTGCTCGATTCCGACATCCAGATGCAGCTCGACGAATGCACGGCTCTGCCGGCCAAGCAGAACGAGATCGAGCGTGCCATGGAGTTGTCGTTGCGCTGGGCCGAGCGTTGCAAGACGGCATTCGGCGAGCAGCCCGGCAAGGCGATGTTCGGCATTGTGCAAGGCGGCGACGTGCCGGATCTGCGGCTGCGCTCGGCGCAGGCACTGAAGGCAATGGAGCTGAAGGGCTACGCGATCGGCGGGCTGGCTGTCGGCGAGCCGCAAGCGGTGATGCTGGAGATGCTCGACATCACTTGCCCGGAGCTGCCGGCTGACCGGCCGCGCTACCTGATGGGCGTCGGCACCCCGGACGACATTTTGAAGTCGGTGGCGCGCGGCATCGACATGTTCGACTGCGTGATGCCGACGCGGGCAGGGCGCCACGGCCTAGCCTACACACGGCGCGGCAAGGTCAATCTGCGCAACGCCCGCCATGCCGACGATCCGCGTCCGCTCGATGAGGCAAGCGACTGCCCGGCCGCACGCGACTATTCGCGGGCCTATTTGCATCATCTGGTGCGCTCGCAAGAGGCGCTTGGGGCGATGCTCCTGACCTGGAACAATCTGTCCTATTACCAGCAGCTGATGCGCGACATTCGTGAAGCGATCGAGGCTGGCAGGTTCGCCGAAGAAGCCGAGATCATGACGCAGCAATGGGCAAACGGTGACCTCGCCGTCCGGTAGGCATGCTCGCCAGGAATCCGGCTCCAGGGAGGAGTTGTCCCTGCCATGAACTGTTTTGAAACGACTGCCCAATAAGCATTGCCGGACGACATCGGGCGAGGATCAAGAACCTGTTCGTTTCGCGGCAAGTTTCAGTTCCTGGCACGACGGTGCGGACGAACGGCATCGCCGAGCCTTCGCCTTCGACCCCCATCGCGGTTCAGCGATGGACGGCTGGGTCGTTGCTTGCGATTCTGGCGATCGCAGTGACCGGCCTGGTCTTGCGCTTGCTTGGCGCGCGCGGCGACCTTTGGCTGGACGAGATCTGGAGCTTTGCGCTGATCAAGCCGCTGACGTCGATCGACCAGATATTCTGGCACGTCAATCACGACAACAATCATTTCCTCAACTCGGTCTATCTCTATCTCATTGGCCCCGATGCTTCGCCGCTGATCCAGCGAGGTCTGTCGATAGCATTAGGTGTTGCCACGATCGGTGCGGCGGCAGCGAGCGCCGCATCGCGCGGACGACAGGCGATGATTGCCACAAGCCTGTTGTTTGCCGTGAGCTACCCAATGGTCCATTACGGCTCGGAGGCGCGCGGCTATGCCGGCCTTGTGCTGTTCACGCTGCTCTCGGTGGTTTTTCTGGAGCGCCGGCTCGACAATAGACGGTGGTCTGGCGCGGCCTTGGCAGCGGCGATCCTTTTCGGCTTCCTGTGCCATCTCACAATGATCGGAATGGTGGCGGTCCTCGCAATCTGGACCGCCTGGCTCGCCTGGCAGCGTACGGCGAAGGTCGGCCGCGTCGTTGCGGACCTGGCGTCGATCTTCCTGCCGGGCTTGCTTGCCGTGCTGCCGCTGGCTGTCGGCGTGTTTGTCGGCTGCAGGCTGTTCGGCTTCAGTGTCGGTGGTGTTTCGCCATTCTCGATTGCCGCCTTCGCGCAGGGCTATGGCGGGATGATCCGCTCTCTGTTCGGCCTGCCACCCTGGTTTGGCGACGGGCCCTATATCGTTGCCGCCTGCGGTCTTGTCGGCCTCTCCGCCGGTGTCTGGCGCGGTCGTCGAGCCAGCCTTTATGCCATCGGGATTATCGGACTGCCTTTGCTCATGGCGGCGGCGCATCTGCCCAACCTTGAGTTCCCGCGCTATTTCATCATCAGCGGAACATTGCTGCTGCTCTGGGCCGGCGAGATGATTGGCCGCGGCCTGGATGCTCGCGGAACTGCCAGGCTGCTTGCGATGGGAGCGCTGGCGATCGTGGTGAGTGGAAGCATTTCGTCGCTGCTTCAGTTCTATCAATATGGACGCGGCTCCTACGCCGCTATCGTTGATGAAATGACCAGGAACGGCGCAACCACCTATGCCAGCGACGGTAATTTCCGCACCCCCATTGTCGTCAACTATTTTGCGGCGCGAATGGATCGTCGGGCATTGCTGGTCACAGACGACGGGATGTGCACCGAACGGCCCGCCTGGCTGGTCCTCGAAGGGGACGTGGACAAACAAGCCGAACATGTCCAACCTACGGCCGCATGCGCTCTGGCGTATGAACGGGCCGATGCGTCGAGGCATTGGGGGTTTTCAGGCCTGAGCTGGACGCTCTACCGGCGACAGGATTGAAACACCCCTTTAGGTGCTGAGCGACGTGGACGCACGCAGGCTGCAGCCGGTGATCCGAAAGCTGCCGTCAGGCTGTAGTTCGAGCGTGTAGACCGCCTCGTAGTCCTTGCCATCCGGGCCGACGATCAGCACTTGCTGGATGATCGAGGTCGGGCTCGTCTCGCGAACTTTGCCGAAGGAGTAGGTCTGCGGTTGGCGCACCGGCGGATAGCCTTTTGTCACCATGTTCATGAAGGTATCGACGGTCGGAAAGATGCGTTTCACATTCGGTGCGGCAAAGCTGTAGGCCGTCATTCCGTCATTGGCGATGAACGCCCTCAACTGCCCATCGATGACTGTCTGCGCCGCTTTGACTTCGGCGTCGCCAGCAAAGGCCTGGGATGCGAAAATGAATGGAATGACTGCGAATGCGAAAAACGCGCGGCGCATGGCCTGTCTCTCCGTTGTCCCTGACAAATCGCTGCCTGAAGGTACATGATACCATACGCTTTGCAGTGCTTCAGGGTTTCAGCCGAGCGCAAACATTCGGCGTGGCAGTCCGTGTCCGAGCCGAGAAAGCATTGTCGAGGCGAGAACAGCCTGAGCGATTGCCGATGCTTGAAAGCCGGGCGGCAGTCTGCCACAAGGGCCGCTCGATTAGAGCGTGCGATGTGAGCAGGACCAGGCAATGAAGGCATTTTTCGTGCAGATAAAATGCGATCTGGGCAAGGCCTACGACGTTGCCAGCGCCCTGGCCGATGCCGAGATCGCTTCGGAAATCTACTCGACAGCCGGAAACTACGACCTGCTCGCCAAATTCTATGTCGACGACGAGGAAGACATCGGCCACTTCGTCAACGAGAAAGTGCAGATTCTTCCCGGCATCAAGGACACGTTCACGGTCGTCACCTTTCGCGCGTTTTGATCCGCATCCGGCATGTGCCCGGACACCAGGCAAAGCCTGATCAAGGCCCTATTGGTGCTGCCTTAATTTTAGGCAAGTGCGATATACTGATCGCCGGCGCCCAACAAATCACCGATTGCGCTTGATTTTCTCCAGCCAGGCCAGTGAAATGGCGCCACAGGGGAGTATGCGATTGGCAGCGTTCGATGAAATGCTTCCGGAAGTTTCCGGGCTGAGAAAACCGTATTCGGCTTACGATCGCTGGCTGAAGGAACAGGACCCCGCCAGACTTACCGAGAAGATGCAGGACGCCGAACGCGTCTTTCGCAAGACAGGCATCACTTTCGCCGTCTACGGTGAGCAGGAAGCATCGGAGCGGCTGATACCCTTCGATATCGTTCCGCGCATCATTTCGGGCAACGAATGGCGACGGCTGACGCAAGGCATCGAGCAGCGCGTCCAGGCGCTGAACGCCTTTCTCGACGACATCTACCATCGCCAGGAGATCTTACGCGCCGGCCGGGTGCCGAAGGAGTTGATCGCCAAGAACGAGGCGTTCCTGCCCGAGATGATCGGGGTGCGGCCGCCGGCCGGCGTCTATACCCACATCATCGGCGTCGACATCGTACGCATCAGCGAGAACGAGTTCTACGTGCTGGAGGACAACGCGCGCACGCCGTCCGGCGTCTCCTACATGCTGGAGAACCGCGAGACGATGATGCAGCTCTTTCCCGAGCTGTTCCAGCAGATCAAGGTGCGGCCGGTTGAGAATTACCCGCAGCTCTTGCGCCAGTCGCTGGCGGCAGTGCGGCCGCAAAGCACCAAGGGCGCGCCGACCATTGCCGTGCTGACGCCGGGCAGCTTCAACTCGGCCTATTTCGAACATGCTTTCCTTGCCGACCAGATGGGCGTGCAGCTTGTCGAGGGGCAGGATCTGCGCGTCGTCGATGGCCATGTCGCGATGCGCACCACCGAGGGCTACAAGCAGATCGACGTGCTTTACCGTCGTGTCGACGACTCGTTCCTCGATCCGCTGACCTTCCGCCCCGACTCGGCACTTGGCGTGCCGGGCATTATGGACGTCTACCGCGCCGGCAACATCACGATCGCCAATGCGCCGGGAACCGGCATCGCCGACGACAAGGCGATCTATTCCTACATGCCCGAGATCGTCGAATTCTACACCGGCCGCAAGGCGATCCTCGGCAACATCCCGACCTGGCGCTGCTCGGAGCTGGACAGCCTGAAATACGTGCTCGAGCATATCGATGAATTGGTGATCAAGGAAGTCCACGGCTCCGGCGGTTACGGCATGCTGGTCGGCCCGGCGGCGACCAAGAAGGAATGCGAAGAGTTTTCCAAAAAGGTCGCGGCAAAACCGTCGAACTACATCGCCCAGCCGACGCTTGCGCTGTCGACCTGTCCGATCCTGACGGACAAGGGGCTGGCGCCGCGCCATGTCGATCTGCGCCCCTATGTGCTGGTTTCCGACCGTATCCAGATCGTGCCCGGCGGGCTGACCCGAGTAGCGCTCAAGGAAGGCTCGCTGGTCGTCAATTCCTCGCAAGGCGGGGGCACGAAGGATACGTGGGTGTTGGATGATTAGAGTGAAAGTAGTGAATAGTGAATAGTGAATAGTGAATAGTGAATAGTGAATAGGTAAGGATGTGGGTCGTTGATGTTGGTGAAATGCCCTGAAGTGAAGCGCGCGGAATCGTGCCCTGGAATCCGGATAGTCACCATTCACCATTCACCTTTCACTATTCACCACAGGACCGCCTGACATGCTTCTCGGCCGCACCGCCAACGGGCTCTACTGGATGAACCGCTACATCGAGCGGGCGGAAAACATGGCGCGGCTGGTGGATGCCGGCTTGCGCATGGCGCTGACTCGTACTCAGAACGCTTCGGAGGAGTGGAATTCGGTGCTGCTCAGCGCCGGTTCGGACGCCAGCTTCACGCAGAAATATTCCGACTACACCGCCGCCAATGTCGCCGACTATCTGCTGCGCGACACATCGAACCCGTCGAGCACGATGTCGTCTATCGAAACGGCCCGTAACAATGCCCGCATGGTGCGTACCGCACTGACGCGTGAGACCTGGGAAAGCATCAACGAAGCCTGGATGTCGCTGAAGCGGATACTGGCCAAGCCGATCGACGAGCGCGACCTGCCCAACGCGCTCGACGCAATCAAACGCGAGACGGCGCTGATCCGCGGCTCGTTCTACGGCACGATGCTGCGCAACGAAATTTTCGATTTTTCGCAGCTCGGCACGTATGTCGAACGCGCCGACAACACCGCGCGCATCCTGGATGTGAAATACTACGTGCTGTTGCCGTCGATCTCCTGGGTCGGCTCGACGCTCGACAACTACCAGTGGGAATCGATCCTGCGCTCGGTGTCGGCGCACCGTTCCTATCGCTGGGTCTATGATGCCGACTACAAGCCGAGCAACATCGCCGATTATCTGATCCTCAACGTCCGCATGCCGCGCTCGCTGACCTTTTGCTACCGCTTCCTGACGGAGCATCTCAAATTCCTGGGTGACGACTATGGGGAGCGCCACGCCTGTCATGCGACGGCTGCCAAGACCCAGGCCATGCTGACGGCCGGGTCGATCAAGGATATTTTCGACGCCGGCCTGCACGAATTCCTGGCCAATTTCATCCGCGACAACACCAGGCTCGGCGACGAGATCGCGCAGGATTACAGGTTCTATTGAGCATGATCCCAAAAAGCGGAGACCGGTTTTCGGAAAAGCTCATGCTCCAGGGACGAGTGCGATGCGGCTGAAGATCACCCACCGGACCGAATACCGCTACGATGCGCCGGTGCACTATCTGTTGCAGCGTTTGCGGCTGCTCCCGGTGAACGGGCGCACCCAGACGGTACTGTCCTGGGCGCTGAAGATCGAAGGCGCACGCGAGGAAGTGCGCTTCACCGACCATTTCGGCAATGATACCCGGCTGTTGAGCGTCGAGGGCGAGCGCGACTTCATCACCGTCGAAGCAGCCGGCGAAGTGGTGACGCGCGACACCGCTGGCGTCTGCGGACCGCACCAGGGTTTCGCGCCGCTCTGGCTGTTCGGCCAGGAAACGCCGCTGACGACGATCGGCAGCGGCATTCGCGAGCTTGCTGCCTCGGTCGGCAAGGGTACCGACATCGAAAGGCTGCACCGGTTGATGGCGGTGATCGGCGAGCGCGTCGCTTATACGCCGGACACCACCAACGTGACGACGCCGGCCGAAGAGGCCCTGGCGCTCAAGACCGGCGTTTGCCAGGACCACAGCCACATCTTCGTTGCCGCGGCGCGTGCCATGGATTTTCCGGCCCGCTATATCAGCGGCTACCTGATGATGGATGCGGCCATCGAGCAGGCGGCAAGCCACGCCTGGGCCGAGGCGCATGTCTCGGGCCTCGGCTGGGTCGCCTTCGATGTCGCCAACGGCATTTCTCCGGACGAGCGTTATGTGAAGGTGGCGACCGGCCGCGATTATCGCGACGCCACGCCGGTATCTGGAATTCGGCTGGGACAGGCGGAAGAACAGCTTGCGGTCACCGTCACCGTGGAGCAGTAATCCCCGGCAAGATTGTTGCCAAAGAGATTCGATGACCTATTGCGTCGGCCTGAAGATCGATCGCGGGCTCGTGTTCATGTCGGACACGCGCACCAACGCCGGCATGGATTCGATCTCGACCTTCAGGAAGATGCATGTCTGGGAAGAGCCGGGCGAGCGCGTCATCGTTTTGATGTCGGCCGGCAATCTGGCGACGACGCAGGCCGTGGTCAGCCTGCTCGACGAACGCACCAAGGCAGTGGCGGAGCGCCGTGCCACACTGCTCGAAACGCCCTCCATGTACCAGACAGTCCGGTTGGTCGGAGACACCGTCAAGGAGGTCATCGCCAGTTCGTCGCCGGCGGGCGAAAAGGCGGATTCCTACTTCAACGCCTCCTTCATCCTCGGCGGTCAGATCAAGGGCAGCGCGCCGCGCCTGTTCATGATCTATCCGGAAGGCAATTTCATCGAATCCACCGAGGACACGCCGTTCTTCCAGATCGGTGAGACCAAATACGGCAAGCCGATCATTATCCGCGCTTATGAAAGGACGATGAGTTTCGCCGAGACGGTGAAGTTACTGCTGGTGTCGTTCGACTCGACGCTGAAGTCGAACCTGTCGGTCGGCCTGCCGCTCGACCTGCTGTTCTATGAAAAGGACACTTTCAAGGTCGGCCTCAAAAAGCGAATAACCCAGGACGATCAATATTATCGTACGATCTCGGATAGCTGGTCGAACGCGCTGAAGACCGCCTTTGCCAGTCTGCCTGATTTTCCCGAATGAAAACCTTCGTTTTTCGTGCTCTTTGATCGCGGCTCGATGAGGCGCTACGGAGGCGAAGATGAATAGCAACGAATTCCGCGAATGGTCGCTGCGAGCGGCTGAATGGGGCGCCGACTACAGAAACAGCCTTCGCGAAAAACCGGTGCGGCCGCTTGTCGAGCCGGGCGAAATCTTCAAAAGCATCGATGCCGCGCCGCCGGAAGACGGCGAAACGATGCAGGCAATCTTCGCCGATTTCGAACAAAAGATCTTGCCGGGCATGACGCACTGGCAGCATCCGCGTTTCTTCGCCTATTTCCCGGCTAACGCGGCACCGGTCTCCGTCGTGGCCGAGTATCTGGTTTCCGCGATGGCCGCGCAATGCATGCTCTGGCAGACCTCGCCGGCGGCAACCGAGCTCGAGACGCGTGTCGTCGACTGGATGCGGCAGGCGCTTGGTTTGCCGGAGGGATTTTCCGGCGTCATGCAGGATTCGGCTTCATCGGCGACGCTTGCCGCCGTGCTGACAATGCGCGAGCGCGCGCTCGACTGGCAAGGCAACAAGAACGGCTTGCAAGGGCAGCCGGTCGTGCGGATCTATTCTTCCGACCAGGTCCATACTTCTATCGACCGGGCGATCTGGGTGTCGGGCATCGGCGAGGCGAACCTCGTGCGCATTCCGGTCGCCGGACGCTTCCGCGCCATGCAGACGGCGGCTCTGGAAGCCGCGATCGTTACCGACCGCGAAAACGGCATGCTGCCGGCGGGCATCATCGCCAGCGTCGGCGGCACAAGTACCGGCGGCACCGACAATGTGGCGGCTGTTGCCGAGGTGGCGAAGCGGCACGGGCTCTACCTGCATGTCGATGCCGCATGGGCCGGCTCCGCCATGATCTGCCATGAGTTCCGGCATTTCTGGACCGGCGCCGAAAATGCCGATTCCATCGTCTTCAACCCGCATAAATGGTTGGGGGCACAGTTCGATTGCTCGATGCAGTTCATCCGCCAGCCGGAAGCTGGTCCGCACGCTGGCGATCAAGCCCGAATTCCTGAAAACGCATGGCCGCGACGGGGTCATCAACTACTCCGAATGGTCGGTGCCGCTCGGACGGAGGTTCCGCGCTCTGAAACTTTGGTTCCTGCTGCGTGCGTATGGCTTGGAAAATCTGCGGAACATGATCCGCAACCATGTTGCCTGGAGCGAGAGCCTCGCCGCGCGGCTGGCTCGGGAACCGGATTTCGAGATCGTCACGGAACCCATGCTGTCGCTATTCTCATTCCGCCATCTCGCGGCTGCGGCCATCGACTCTGACGAGCACAATTTGCGGTTGGTCAGCGCGATCAACGATGACGGCCGCATTTACCTGACGCAGACCCGGGTGGACGGGCAGGTGGCGATCCGCTTTCAGGTCGGGCAGTTCGAAACGACTGCGGCGGACGTCGATACTGCTTTCTCGGTCATCACTGAGATCGCGCGGGGGCTGAGTTGATAGCCTCGTCGAGATTGCACCGGAGCTTTTCTCGCTGCAGTCGCCCGATTTTCATTAGCCGGCCCATACCTGTTCATGGCTTTCGTTTTCAGCTATAGACGAGAAAAACGAAAATGAGAGGTTGCTAGATGTATCTGTCGCCGCGTCATTCCGAAATCATCCAGATGGCCAAGGACCATGGCCGCGTACTGGTCGAGGAGCTGGCGACGCATTTCAACGTGACGCCGCAGACGATCCGCAAGGATCTCAACGATCTCTGCGACCAGCGGCTTTTGTCCCGCATCCATGGCGGGGCATTGTTCCCCTCCGGCATCGAGAACATGGAATATGAGGCTCGGCGCAAGATCGCCGCCGAGGAGAAGGAGGCGATCGGCCGCGCAGCAGCCCGGCTGATCCCCGACAACGCGTCTCTGTTCATCAATATCGGGACAACGACGGAAGCTGTCAGCAAGTCGCTTCTCGATCACAGCGGCCTGATGGTCATCACCAATAACATCAATGTTGCCAACAGGATGCGCATATATCCTTCGATCGAGGTGGTGATCGCCGGCGGTGTCGTGCGCGGTTCCGACGGCGGTGTGGTCGGCGAGGCCGCGGTCGATTTCATCAGGCAGTTCAAGGTCGATTTTGCGGTGATCGGCGCCTCGGCCATCGACCATGACGGCGCACTGCTCGACTTTGATTTTCGCGAGGTGAAGGTGGCTCAGGCGATCATCGCCAACGCCCGACATGTGATCCTGGTGTCGGACCAGACCAAATTCGAGCGCACCGCGCCCGTCCGCATCGGCCATCTGTCGCAGGTCAACACCTTTATCACCGATCGTTGCGACATCCCGTCGGTGCGTAAGATCTGCCAGGAGGCAGAAGTTCAGCTGATCGAAACGTCGCTCTCCTAGAGATGCCGTAGCGGCATCTTCCGCCCATCATATTTCGTTTGACATTCGTTATCATTTCGAAATAATTCCGCTACGGTTTCGCAAGAACCCAAAAATGCTGCAATGCGAAGTCGAGGGAGGATTCTTTGAGCGCATCACCGATTCATGACATTTTCGTCATCGGTGGCGGCATCAATGGCTGCGGCATCGCCCGCGATGCCGTTGGACGTGGCTTTTCGGTTTTTCTTGCCGAGATGAACGATCTGGCCAGCGGGACCTCTTCCGGCTCGACCAAACTGATCCACGGCGGCTTGCGCTATCTCGAATTCTACGAATTCCGTCTGGTGCGCGAAGCGCTGATGGAACGCGAGGTCCTGTGGAGGAACGCGCCGCATATCATCTGGCCGATGCGCTTCGTGCTGCCATACGCCAAGGGACTGCGTCCGGCCTGGCTGATCCGGCTCGGGCTTTTCCTCTACGACCATATTGGCGGGCGCAAATTGCTGCCGCCGACGAAAACGCTGGACATGGCCAAGGATCCGGCCGGCAAGCCGCTGAAGCCGCTGTTTCGAAAGGCCTTCGAATATTCGGACGGTTGGGTCAACGATGCCCGGCTGGTTGTGTTGAACGCCCGCGACGCTGCCGAACGCGGCGCAACCATTCGAACCCGAACAAAGGTCGTCAGCGCGCGCCGCGAAGGCAATCTCTGGACGGTCAGGCTTGAAAATGTGCGGACCGGCGATACCGAGGAGGTCAAGGCGCGGCTGCTGGTCAATGCCGCCGGCCCATGGGTCGATCAGGTGCTGTCGGCCACCGTCGGCTTGAACGACGTGCACAATGTCCGCCTCGTACAAGGCAGCCATATCGTCGTGGGCAAGAAATTCGACGACCCACGCGCCTATTTCTTTCAGAACAAGGACGGGCGCATCATTTTCGCCATCCCTTACGAGGACGAATTCACGCTCATCGGCACGACCGATCGTGACTATCCCGGCGATCCGCACGACGTCTGGATCAATGACGCCGAGATCGACTATCTCTGCGCTGCGGCAAGCGAATATTTCGCGCAGCCGGTCAAGCCGTCGGATATCGTCTGGACCTATTCCGCGGTGCGACCGCTCTACGACGATGGCGCCTCAAAGGCGCAGGAAGCCACCCGAGACTATGTGCTGAAGGCCGATGGAGGCGAGGGTGCCGCCCCGATCGTCAACGCCTTTGGCGGCAAGATCACGACCTACCGCCGATTGTCGGAATCGATGCTCGAGAAGATCGAGGGTTTTCTCGGCAAGCGCGGCAAACCATGGACGGCAAACGCGCCGCTGCCCGGCGGTGACTTTCCCGTCACCGGCTTCGATGCCGAGGTGGCGAAATTGAAAACGGCGTACCCGTTCCTCGACGCCCGGCTGGCCCGCCGGTTGACCCGGCTCTACGGCACCCGCGCAAGGAAGCTGCTGGGCCTCGCCAAGTCGAACGTCGATCTTGGCCGCAACTTCGGCGCCGATCTCTACGAAGCCGAGGTGCGCTACCTCGTCGAAAACGAATGGGCGATGACTGCCGAGGATGTATTGTGGCGCCGGACCAAGCGCGGCCTGCGTCTCAGCCGTGAGCAGGCGGCAGTGCTCGACGAGTTCATGCGCGGAATAAGCCGGCAGCACGTAGCGGCTGCCGAATAGGAACGGCCGACTGATGCAGAAAGCCTGGGAGGAGGCATCATGCTTGAACTGAGAAACGTGACGAAGACGGTGGGTGCGGCGGAACATATCCGCGACGTCTCGCTGACGCTTCAGCACGGCTCGCTCAACGTCCTGCTCGGGCCGACGCTCTCCGGCAAGACCAGCCTGATGCGGCTGATGGCGGGCCTCGACGTGCCGACCTCGGGCTCGGTCTGGTTTGATGGCAAGGATGTCACCGGCATGCCGGTGCAAAAGCGCAACGTCGCCATGGTCTACCAGCAATTCATCAATTATCCGGCGATGACGGTCTACGAAAACATCGCCTCACCGCTGCGGGTGGCCGGCACGGATCAGGCAACGATCGACAGGGAGGTGCGCAATGCCGCCGCCCTTCTCAAACTAACGCCCTATCTCGACCGGACGCCTCTCAGTCTGTCGGGCGGCCAGCAGCAGCGCACCGCGCTGGCCCGCGCGATCGTCAAGAATGCCAGCCTCGTGCTGCTCGACGAGCCGCTCGCCAATCTCGACTACAAGCTGCGCGAAGAATTACGCGCGGAACTGCCGAAAGTCTTCGCGGCCGCCGGTACAATCTTTGTTTATGCCACGACCGAGCCGCACGAAGCCTTGCTGCTCGGCGGCAACACGGCGACGCTTTCCGAAGGCAGCATCACCCAGTTCGGGCCGACCATCGAAGTGTTCCGCAAACCGGTTGATCTGGTGACGGCGAGAACCTTCGCCGATCCGCCGCTCAACACCATCGTGCTTGCCAAGAAGGGTCTGGATTTCCTGCTCGAGGGCGGCGTGAAATTGCCGGTGCCGGCGGAACTCTTCGGCATTGCCGATGCGATCTATACGATCGGGTTCCAGCCGCATCATCTGTCCCTCGATCGGCCCAACGCCGCCGCAGTGCCGGTGCGCGCAAAGGTGACGATCACCGAGATCACCGGATCGGAAAGCTTCGTCCATCTCGATTTTGCCGATGCGCGCTGGGTCATGCTGACCCATGGCATTCGCGACTTCGAGCCGGACGAGGAGGTCGAGGTGTTCATCGACCCGCGCCACATCATGGTCTTTGACGAGCACGGCCGTGCCGTGGCCGCGCCGAAGCTGGCGGCCTAGGAGGAAGCGATGGCGCGCATCGATGTCAATCATATCCGCCACTCCTATCTGCAGAACCCGCGCACGGATGCCGATTTCGCGCTGAAGGAAGTGCACCACACGTTCGAGGATGGCGGCGCTTATGCGCTGCTCGGCCCATCCGGCTGCGGCAAGACCACGCTGCTCAACATCATTTCGGGATTGCTGCATCCCTCGCATGGCCAGCTGCTGTTCAACGGCAGGGACGTGACCAATCTGTCGACCCAAGAGCGCAACATCGCCCAGGTCTTCCAGTTCCCGGTGATCTACGACACGATGACCGTCTACGACAATCTGGCGTTCCCGCTGCGCAATCGCGGCGTGCCGGAGCCCGACGTCGACCGCAAGGTGCGCGAGACGCTGGAGATGACCGGGCTGGCCGATATGGCCAAACGAAAGGCGCGCGGACTGACCGCCGACCAGAAGCAGAAGATCTCGCTCGGGCGCGGGCTGGTGCGCTCCGACGTCAACGCCATCCTGTTCGACGAGCCTTTGACAGTCATCGACCCGCATATGAAATGGGTGCTGCGCTCGCAGTTGAAGCAGCTTCACCGCCGCTTCGGTTATACCATGGTCTATGTCACGCACGACCAGACCGAGGCGTTGACCTTCGCCGACAGGGTGGTCGTCATGTATGACGGCGAAATCGTGCAGATCGGCACACCGGCGGAGCTGTTCGAGCGCCCGCGCCACACCTTTGTCGGCTATTTCATCGGCTCGCCCGGCATGAATGTCATGCCGGTGGCGATCGACGGCAAGACAGCGAAGCTGGGCTCGCAGCAGATCGAACTGCCGGGCGTGCCCAAGGCGGGCGGCGGCGCCATCGAACTCGGCATCCGTCCCGAATATGTGCGCCTGGGCAGTAAGGGCATGGCCGTCCGGATCAGCAAGGTCGAGGACGTCGGCCGCCACAAGGTGGTCCGTGCCAATCTTGAAGGGCGCGAGATCGCCGCCGTCATCGGCGAGGACGAGACAGTTCCGGCTGATCCGAAGGTGCGGTTCGACCCGGCCGGCATCAACATCTATGCCAATTCCTGGCGCGTCGAGATGGGAGCCTGAAGTGGAAAAGACCTGGAACAACAGAGCCTGGTTCCTGGTGCTGCCGGTGCTGCTGCTGGTGGCGTTCTCGGCGGTCATACCGCTGATGACGGTCGTCAATTATTCGGTGCAGGACACTTTCGGCAATAACGTCTTCTTCTGGGCCGGCACGGAATGGTTCGAGGAACTGCTTTCCTCCAGCCGCTTCTGGCAGGCGATGATCCGCAACCTTGTCTTCTCCTTCATCATCCTGGCGATCGAAGTGCCGCTCGGCATCTTCATTGCGCTCAATATGCCGAAGAAGGGTTGGGGCGTGCCTGTTTGCCTTGTTTTGATGGCGTTGCCGCTGCTGATCCCGTGGAACGTCGTCGGCACCATCTGGCAGGTGTTCGGGCGCAACGACATTGGCCTGCTCGGCTATTACGTCAACGCGCTCGGCATCGACTATAATTATGTGCAAGACCCATACGACGCCTGGGTCACGGTCATCATCATGGACGTCTGGCATTGGACCAGCCTCGTCGTTCTGCTCTGCTATGCCGGCCTGGTCTCGATCCCGGATGCCTTTTATCAGGCGGCCAAGATCGACGGTGCCTCGCGCTGGGCGGTGTTCCGCTACATCCAGCTGCCGAAGATGAACCGCGTGCTGCTGATCGCCGTGCTGCTGCGCTTCATGGATAGCTTCATGATCTACACCGAACCGTTCGTGGTGACCGGCGGCGGACCCGGCAACTCGACGACCTTTCTTTCGATCGATCTCGTCAAGACGGCGCTCGGCCAGTTCGACCTCGGCCCGGCGGCGGCGATGTCGCTGGTCTACTTCCTTATCGTCCTGTTGTTGTCATGGGTGTTCTACACCGTGATGACCAATTACGACGCGGAGCGCTGAGATGAGCCGCACCGAAGAGAGAGCCGATAGGGTGAGCGAGACGACAGCTTCGGAAGGGCTCGCCAGCACGCTACGGCAGGACGAGATCGCACGGCTGATGCGCCGTCGCGGCGAGGAGTCGCGTTGGTGGTGGATCGTGCCGACGCTCTACATCATCGTTCTGCTTTTGCCGATCTACTGGCTCATCAATATGAGCTTCAAGACCAATGGCGAGATCGTCTCGTCGCTGACGCTCTACCCGCACGCACCGACATTGGCGAATTACCGCACCATCTTCACCGACGCGTCCTGGTATTCGGGCTACATCAACTCGATCACCTATGTGGTTATGAACATGGTGATTTCGGTGGCTGCGGCACTGCCTGCTGCCTATGCCTTTTCGCGCTATCGCTTCCTCGGCGACAAGCATCTGTTCTTCTGGCTGCTGACCAACCGCATGGCGCCGCCGGCGGTGTTCGCGCTGCCATTCTTCCAGCTTTATTCGGCCTTCGGCCTTATCGACACCCACATCGCCGTGGCTCTGGCGCATTGCCTGTTCAACGTGCCGCTGGCGGTGTGGATCCTCGAAGGCTTCATGTCGGGCGTACCCAAGGAGATCGACGAGACCGCCTATATCGACGGCTATTCGTTCCCGCGCTTCTTCATCAAGATATTCATGCCGCTGATTGCGAGCGGCATCGGCGTGGCGTGCTTCTTCTGCTTCATGTTCTCGTGGGTCGAGCTGCTGATCGCCCGCACGCTGACGACCACCGACGCCAAGCCGATCGCCGCGACCATGACCCGCACCGTTTCGGCCGCCGGCATGGATTGGGGGCTGCTCGCCGCAGCCGGCGTGCTGACGCTGATTCCCGGCGCGCTCGTCATCTGGTTTGTGCGCAACTACATCGCCAAGGGCTTTGCCCTGGGGAGGGTATGATGGAGCAGGTCGACAGAAGCCCATGGTGGTGGGCCGTGCTGTTTCTCGCCCTGGTCGTCGTGGCCTGGGTGGCACTTCAAATCGATTTCGTGGCAATAACGGTGGGCTTCAGCGATCCGGCCAATATCCGCCTGTGGGGATTTAACCTCTCGTCCAACCTCGATTTTTCGTGGATGGCCTGGACGTGGCCGACCGCGGCCTTCTTTGGAACCATCTTTCTGCTGCTTTGCGGCATGGCGGCGTGGGAATACGTCTCGCCGGGCGGCAATCCGCGCGTCGGCGTGCTGCGGTTCGAAACGACGCGTGGCGACCGCCTGTTCCTGTCGCTGCTTGGCAGCGCCTTTATCCATCTCGCTTGGCTGGGTCTAGTCGGACCCAATCTGTGGTGGGCTCTCGCTCTCTCCGTGGTCTACGCCGTCGGCGTGTTCCGCTACGTATAGAGGGGGAAACTGTTGGAACGGCGGCGTGCCGGCCGCCGATCCAGATCGCACTTTGAACTTTAACAGTGGAGGAAATACATGCGACGGCAATTCTTGACATCAACAACTGCGCTTGTCCTATTGCTCGGGGCAAGCAATGCCTATGCCGGAATGGACGAGGCCAAGGCCTTCCTCGATAAGGAAATCGGGCCCCTTTCGACGCTTTCGCGCGCCGACCAGGAAGCCGAGATGCAATGGTTCATCGATGCCGCGAAACCTTTCGCCGGCATGGATATCAAGGTGGTTTCCGAAACCATCGCCACGCATCAGTATGAATCGCAGGTGCTGGCGCCGGCCTTTACGGCCATCACCGGCATCAAGGTTACGCATGACGTCATCCAGGAAGGCGACGTCGTCGAGAAGATCCAGACCCAGATGCAGACCGGCCAGAACCTCTATGACGGCTGGGTCAACGATTCCGATCTGATCGGCACGCACTGGCGCTACCAGCAGGTGCGCAACCTGACCGACTGGATGGCAGGCGACGGCAAGGATGTCACCAACCCGAATCTCGACCTGAAGGATTTCATCGGCACTTCGTTCACCACCGCGCCCGACAAGAAACTCTACCAACTTCCCGACCAGCAGTTCGCCAACCTCTACTGGTTCCGTTACGACTGGTTCAACGACGAGAAGAACAAGGCGGACTTCAAGGCCAAATACGGCTACGACCTCGGCGTGCCGGTGAACTGGTCGGCCTATGAGGACATTGCAGCGTTCTTCACCGGGCGTGAGATCGACGGCAAGAAGGTCTACGGCCATATGGACTATGGCAAGAAGGACCCCTCGCTCGGCTGGCGGTTCACCGACGCCTGGCTGTCGATGGCCGGCAATGGCGACAAGGGCATTCCGAACGGTCTGCCCGTCGACGAATGGGGCATCAAGGTCGACGAGAATTCGCGTCCGGTCGGTTCCTGCACGGCGCGCGGCGGCGACACCAATGGTCCGGCTTCTGTCTATGCCATCCAGAAGTACCTCGATTGGCTGAAGGCCTATGCACCGGCGGAAGCCCAAGGCATGACCTTCTCCGAATCGGGGCCAGTTCCGGCGCAGGGCGCGGTTGCCCAGCAGATCTTCTGGTACACCGCCTTCACCGCCAGCATGGTCGACGCCAGCGCCAAGGCGGTGCTGAACGACGACGGCACGCCGAAGTGGCGCATGGCGCCGTCGCCGCATGGCGTCTACTGGAAGGACGGCATGAAGCTTGGCTATCAGGACGTCGGTTCCTGGACGCTGATGAAGTCGACGCCGACCGACCGCGCCAAAGCCGCCTGGCTCTACGCGCAGTTCGTCACCTCGAAGACGGTCGACGTGAAGAAGAGCCATGTCGGCCTGACCTTCATCCGCGAGAGCACGATCCACGACAAGAGCTTCACCGAACGTGCGCCAAAGCTCGGCGGCTTGATCGAGTTCTACCGCTCGCCGGCGCGCGTCCAGTGGTCGCCGACCGGCACCAACGTGCCGGACTATCCGAAGCTGGCACAGCTCTGGTGGCAGGCGATCGGCGATGCTTCGTCGGGTGCCAAGAGCGCGCAGGAAGCGATGGACTCGCTCTGCGGCGAGCAGGAAAAGGTGATGAGCCGCATCGAGAAGTCGGGCGTCCAGGGCGATATTGGCCCGAAGATGGCCGAAGAGCATGACCTCGCCTACTGGAATGCGGACGCGGTCAAGAAGGGCAATCTCGCTCCTCAGCTCAAGATCGAGAACGAGAAGGAAAAGCCGGTCACCATCAACTACGACGAGCTGGTGAAGAGCTGGCAGCAATAGGACCGTTTGATGCGGGCGTCCGCGCCCGCATCGCCATGCTCAGGGGAGGCGGCATGTTGCCGTCTCCCCTGTTTGCGTGAACGGCTCCGCGCCATCTGGCGTCGAGACATCGCAGCACCTTTGAACTCGCTTCGACGGGAGAGAGAATGACCGGATATATCCTTGCAATCGACCAGGGGACGACATCGAGCCGGGCGATCCTGTTCGACGACAAGATGAAGGTCGTCGGCAGCGGGCAAAAGGAATTCACCCAATATTATCCGGCCTCCGGCTGGGTCGAGCACGATCCCGAGGAGATATGGGCAAGCGTCGTGGAAACGGTGAAAGCCGCGCTGAAGACAGCCGGCCGCAACGCAGCGGAAGTCGCCGCGATCGGCATCACCAACCAGCGCGAAACCGTCGTCATCTGGGACAAGGAGACCGGCAAGCCGATCCACAACGCGATTGTCTGGCAGGACCGCCGCACCGCGCCGCTATGCCAGAAACTGAAGAAGCTGGGGCTGGAGAAGAAATTCACGAAAAAGACCGGCCTGCTGCTCGATCCCTATTTCTCCGGCACCAAGATCGCCTGGATGCTGGACAAGGTGAAGGGCGCCAGAAAACGCGCCGAGAAGGGCGAACTGCTGGCCGGCACCATCGATAGTTTCCTGATTTGGCGCCTGACTGGCGGCAAGGTCCACGCCACTGACGCCACCAATGCCTCGCGCACACTGGTCTACAACATCGAACAAAACGCCTGGGACGACGAGCTGCTGGCCATTTTCGGCATACCTGCAAGAATGCTGCCGCAGGTGAAAGATTGTGCCGATGATTTTGGAATCACCGACAAAAGCCTGTTTGGTGCACAGATTAGAATCCTCGGTGTGGCCGGCGACCAGCATGCGGCGGCGATCGGCCAGGCCTGTTTCGAGCCAGGCATGATGAAATCCACCTACGGCACCGGTTGCTTCGCGCTGCTCAACACCGGCAGCGATCTGGTTCGTTCGAAGAACCGGCTTTTGACCACCATCGCCTACAGGCTGAACGGCAGGACCACCTACGCTCTGGAAGGCTCGATCTTTATCGCGGGCGCCGCCGTGCAATGGCTGCGCGACGGAATCAAGGTAATCGGCAGGGCCGAGCATAGCGGCAAATTGGCAGAGGAAGCCGATCCGACGCAGAACGTCTATCTGGTGCCGGCTTTCGTCGGGCTCGGCGCGCCCCATTGGGATGCCGAAGCGCGCGGCGCCATCTTCGGGCTGACCCGCAATTCGGGGCCGGCGGAATTTGCCCGCGCGGCACTGGAATCAGTCGCGTTCCAAACGCGCGACCTGCTTGATGCCATGCGCAAGGACTGGAAGGGCGCGTCGGCCAAGACCGTCCTCAGGGTCGATGGCGGCATGGTGGCGTCAGACTGGACCATGCAGCGGCTGGCCGACATTCTCGATGCGCCGGTAGACCGGCCGACAATTCTCGAGACGACAGCACTCGGTGCGGCTTGGCTGGCCGGCTCGAAGGCGGGTGTCTGGCCGAAGGCCGCGGAATTCGCCAGGAGTTGGGCGCTCGAGCGCCGGTTCAAGCCGGACATGGATGCTTCGACACGTGCCGCCAAGCTGGCAGGTTGGCGCCACGCTGTGCGCAGGACGCTAAGTACGCAGGCAGGGATGCCACCGGATTCGCACTAATGAAAAACCCGCGCCGTTTCGGGCGCGGGCTTGCAGCCTCTAATCTGGGACTCAGTAAGGCGACCGGCACTGCCGGCGCGGACCGTAGTTGGGCTGGTAAGTGTTGTCAGAAGCGCGATAGCTCCGATAACGGTCATAGCACCACTGCACGTGGGCATCGCCACGATAGACACGATTCTGGTTGACGATCGCGCCGGTAATCAGCGCTCCAGTAGCAAACGCAGCCAGCGGGAACCAGAAATCGCCGTGACGGCGATAGCCGCGACGATATTCGCGATAGCCGCGATGGCCACGCCAGTACATGCCGTCGTCACGCGAAAAATTGCGACGGAAATCGCGACGCGAGAAATCGCGATTGAAATTCCGGTGCCTCCGCCACGGCTCGTACTGGACGGTCTGGACATTCGAGGTGAGCCCCTCGGCAGGGGGCGCATAGCTGGGCTGAGCGTTGACTGGCACGATCTCCGCGGCAGCGAATGAGATCGAAAGAGTGGTCGCCAGCAGGCCCGACATGATCCTATTCATGGTCTTCTCCTTGAAACGCATGTCCCTTATCGCGGGAAACGGGCAGGCTGCGCAAATTGTTCCGCCAAAAATCCCAAGTTGCTGATCCGCAAAGGTTCTTCCGATTTGCTGCTTGCCTTTGTCGGCATAGAGGGCGAGCTTCGGCCTTGCGCGAGAGGGAGGCAGTTCCGTCAACGCCGAAGCGCTTCGCCAGGCATGATGACGCGGCAGGAAAGTCCGGTTTGGGAGCCGTCTTTTTCCGGTTGACCGGCAGAGGCACTCTCCCTATGTTCCGCGCAATTTCGAGGGCGGCCTTTCTGAGCCCGCGGGAGCGCGTAGCTCAGCCGGTAGAGCAACTGACTTTTAATCAGTAGGTCATGGGTTCGAATCCCATCGCGCTCACCACAATCAAGATGTACGGCCCGGAGACATGGGTAACAGTTTGTACCTAAGACATGGGTGACAACCTCGTGCCGAACGCATCCAGTGGCTTTAGCCGCCCGCCCCATCGTCCATCATCGTGCCGGTGAGTGCCTCATAGGCTCTGCTGCACAGCTGTGAATTCGGACAATCCTTCACGATAGGCACTGGCACCACGGTGAGAACTGCTGCGGCAAGGATTTGCGGGCACAGACCGACGGCGCTTACCTTTCTGCCGAACACGCCGGCCAGGAAAAAGTAGAGACCCTGGGCCATGCAGGCTGCCGTCAGAATGCCCAAAAGCGTGCTGGTTGCTCTTGCGAAGGGCGTTATGTAGCCGTCGGGAAAACCCAGCATGCCGAGATCCATCGACCATTTCAGCGCCAGCATGACGCTCAACGCTGCCCAAACGAGGGCCGTCGTACGAGTGAACAGCGTCTGCTTTGGCTTCTCACCTAGATCAGTCATGGAATCACGTCGGAATTGCGTGCCGGGACATGCGCAAGCTCTCGGTCAAATCAGCGAGACATTACCGCCGGCATGGCGCTCGAGCCGTCCGGCTAGGTCGAACTCCAGCAGCACCATGAACACTTGGGCGGGATGCAGGCCGGTGTGGCGGATGATCTCGTCTACCGCCACTGGCGTCGGGCCGAGCGCCTCGACGACGCGGTCGCGGTCGTCCTCGCGCGGCGGCGGCGTTGCCGAAAAGTCGGGCGGCTCCTCAAGCGGCGATGTCCTTGGGGCCCAGGCGCCGACCAGCGGGGCGATCGCACTGGTGATATCGGCGGCCTCGGTGACAAGGGTTGCGCCGTCCTTGAGCAGGCCATTGGCGCCGGCAGCGCGCGGATCGAGCGGCGAACCGGGAACGGCAAAGACCAGCCGGCCCATCTCGCCGGCAGGCGGGCGCTGATCAGCGAGCCGGAGCGCTGTGCGGCCTCGACCACCACCAATCCCAATGCAGCACCGGCGACGAGCCGGTTGCGGCGCGGAAAATCCTGTGCGCGCGGCTGCCACCCAAACGGCATTTCGGAGACGATGGCGCCGCCGCGCTCGGCAATCTCGTCGCACAGGCCGGCATTTTCGGGCGGGTAGGGCAAATCGAGGCCGCCGGCGAGCACGCCGATTGTGCCAGTCGCAAGGCTGCCATGGTGCGCGGCCGTATCGATGCCGCGCGCCAGGCCGGAGACGATGCCATAGCCGTCGCGGCCGAGATCCGCCGCCAGCATCCGCGCCATCTTGATGCCGGCCAGCGATGCGTTGCGAGCGCCGACGATGGCGACCGCTGGCAAGCGGAACACCGCGCTATTGCCCCTGACCGCGAGCAGCGGCGGCGGATGATCCATGCTTTTCATCAGCGGCGGATAATCCGCTTCGCCGATGCCGACGAAGCGGGCGCCAGCCCGCCGGGCGGTCTCCAGCTCCGCCTCGGTCTCGGCAATGGACGGGATGCGGACGATTTTTTTGGCGCCACCCGAAATCATCAGCTCGGGCAGCATCGATAGCGCTGCTTCGGCCGAACCGAACCGGTTGATCAGGTCGCGAAAGGAAGCCGGGCCGACATTCGGCGTGCGGATCAGACGAAGCCAGCTCAGCCGCTGCCGGTCGCTGAGGCGCGGCCCGGCGTCGGGCTCGCTCACTCCTTGGCCCCGATCTTACCCTCGGTGCCGGCAAGCAGCCGCGCAATGTTGGCGCGGTGCTTTACGATGACGATTAGGCTCATCGCCGCGAAAAGCCCGGCAATCTGCGGCGTGCTCAGGAAATACAGCGCCATGGGCACCACGACTGCTGCCGTCAGTGCCGCAAGCGAGGAGAAGCGGAACAGGAAGGCCACCGCCAGCCAGACGACGGCGAAGATCAGCGCCGCCTGCCAGGCAAGGCCGATCAGCACGCCAAGGTAAGTGGCGACACCCTTGCCCCCCTTGAAGCCGAGCCAGACCGGAAAGAGATGACCTAAAAACGCGCCGAAGCCGGCCCAAAGTCCGAACTCGGGCGCAAAGCGGCCTGCGATCAGCACCGCCGCGGTGCCTTTAAGGGCGTCGAGCAGAAGCGTGGCCGCGGCCAAGCTCTTGTTGCCGGTGCGCAGCACATTGGTGGCGCCGATGTTGCCGGAGCCGATGTTGCGCACGTCGCCGAGGCCGGCGGCACGGGTGATCAGCAGGCCAAACGGGATCGAGCCGAGAAGATAGCCGAACACCAATGCCAAGACGGGACTGTAAGCCATTGTTTCCCCGAACTTTCCTTGGCTGAGCGGATTTTAAGCCGTGACACCTGTTTTCGTCCTAGGCCGAAAACACTGTGCGGCCCGCCACCATCGTTTGCAAGACCTTGCCTTGCAGTCGTGCGCCTTCGAAACAGGTGTTTTTCGAGCGTGAGCGGATGCCGCTCTCGCTGACGACCCATGGCTCGTCCAGATCGACGAGCGAAAGGTCGGCCAATGCCCCCGGTTTCAGCGTGCCGCCGGGCAGGCCGAACAATCTTGCCGGCGCGGTCGACAGTGTCTCGACCAGCCGGAGCAGCGTCACGTCGCCATTGTGATAGAGCCGCAGCGCTGCGCCTAGCAGCGTTTCCAGGCCGATGGCGCCGGCCGCGGCATCGGCAAAGGGAAGGCGCTTGGTGTCGACGTCCTGCGGGTCGTGCGAGGAGACGATGAGATCGATGGTGCCGTCCTTGATCGCTTCGATCATCGCCAGCCGGTCTTCCTCGGCGCGCAGCGGCGGCGTCAGCCGGAAGAAGGTGCGGTACTCGCCGACATCATTCTCGTTGAGCGACAGATTGTGGATCGACACGCCTGATGTGACATTGGCGCCATCGGCTTTCGCGCGTGCTACCGCGCTTGCGGCCATAGCCGTCGAAATCTTGGCAGCGTGATAGGCGCCGCCGGTCAGGCGAGCCAACGCGAGATCGCGCTCCAAGGGGATCGATTCGGCTTCGCGCGGAATGCCGGCAAGGCCAAGCCAGCTTGCGTAAAGGCCTTCGTTCATCACGCCGGCCGAAGCGAGGTCGGCGTCTTGGGTTTCATGCGCGATGACGCCACCGAAATCGCGCGCATAGGTCAGCGCGCGGCGCATCACCAGCGCGCTGGCAATAGAATGCCGGCCATCGGTGAAGGCGACCGCGCCGGCCTCGCGCAGCAGGCCGAATTCGGTCATCTCGCGGCCTTCCAGCCCCTTGGTGATCGCTGCTGCCGGCAAGATGTTGACGATTGCGGTGTCCTTGGCGGTGCGCAGCACGAACTCGACCAGTGCGACATTGTCGATCACCGGGTCGGTATCGGGCATCATGACGATTGAGGTGACGCCGCCGGCCGCCGCAGCGATGCTCGCCGAAGCAATGGTCTCCCGGTGTTCGCCGCCGGGCTCGCCGATGAAGACGCGCGCGTCGATCAATCCGGGGATGATAGTCTTGCCGGCGCAGTCGATGATGGTGGCGCCGTCGGGCGCGCCCTGGTTCAAGGCCGCCTTGCCGGCGGCAACGATTTTGCGGCCTTCAACGATGACGGTGCCGACCTCATCGATGCCGCGCGACGGGTCGACGATGTGGGCCCGGCGGAAGACCGTAATGCTCATTAGGCGCGGCCCTCGTGATTTCGACGGGGGTCGAGCAGCGCTTCCATAACCGCCATGCGCACGGCGACGCCCATCTCAACCTGTTCCTGGATAACGCTTTGCGGGCCGTCGGCGATCTCGGAGGCGATCTCGACGCCGCGGTTCATCGGGCCGGGATGCATGACCAGCGCACCGTCCTTGGCCGCCTTCAGCTTCTCCGCGTCGAGGCCGAAATAGCGGAAATATTCGCGCACCGACGGTACGAAAGCGCCTTCCATGCGTTCGCGCTGTAGGCGCAGCATCATTACCACGTCGGCGTCCTTCAGACCCTCGGCCATGGAACGTGTGACGATGACGCCCATCCTCTCGATGCCGGCGGGCAAAAGCGTCGAAGGGGCGACGACCCTGACCTGGGCACCAAGCGCGTTGAGCAGGATGATGTTGGAGCGGGCCACGCGCGAATGCAGGATGTCGCCGCAGATCGCCACGATCAGCTTCGAGAGCGGACCCTTGACACGGCGGATGGTCAGTGCGTCGAGCAGCGCCTGGGTAGGGTGCTCATGGGCGCCGTCGCCGGCATTGACCACCGAACAGCCGACTTTTTGGGCAAGAAGTGCTGCCGCGCCGGCCGATTGATGGCGGATGATCAATATGTCGGGACGCATGGCATTCAGCGTCATCGCCGTATCGATCAGCGTCTCGCCCTTTTTCACCGACGAACTCGCTACGGACATGTTCATGACGTCGGCGCCGAGCCGTTTGCCGGCCAGCTCGAATGACGATTGGGTACGGGTCGAGGCTTCGTAGAAGAGATTGATTTGAGTGCGGCCGCGCAGCGTCGATGTCTTCTTGTCCGACTGCCGCGAGATGGCAACGGCCCTGTCCGCCCGGTCGAGCAGAAGCTCGATGTCGGCAGGGGAAAGGTCGCGGATGCCCAGAAGATGGCGGTGGGGATAAAGTGGCAGGGACGATGCGTCGGTCATCTCAAGTCGCTGCTATAGGGGGGAGGCTCCGCGGCTGCAAGCACCGGCTTGGGATTGGATTGGTTCTCCCCGGTATTTTCGTCGCGCGCCGCTGGCCATAGGCTATAAACCGCCTTGGCTTTGGATTCGCAGCCTTCAGGTGATAAGGACGAAGCGTGACCGACGACGTGACCAACCAGCCGCCGCCGCTGGCCGGCGGCAACGCCTGGCGGGGCGATCCGTTGCTGATCCAGCTTGCCGAGCGCTTTTCCGATCCGGTGCGCAAGGACCTCGACGGGCTTGGCCGGTTCGTTCTGACCCATGAGGCGCAGGAACTGGCCCGTCTTGCCAATGTCGAGATGCCGAAGCTCAGGACCCATGACCGCCAGGGCCGGCGCATCGACCAGGTCGAGTTCCATCCCGCCTATCACGCGCTCATGCGCCGCTCTGTTGCCAACGGGCTGCATTCGTCGGTCTGGGAGAATGGCGACGCCGAGATCGGCCGGCGCCACCAGGTGCGCGCTGCACGCTTTTACCTCACGGCTGAGCTCGAGACCGGACATCTCTGCCCGATCACCATGACCAGCGCTTCGCTGGCAGCGCTGATGGCCAGCCCGAAGCTGTTTCGCGAATGGGCGCCTCGGGTGACGACGCGCAAATACGATCAAAGCCAGAAGCCTCCGGTCGAAAAAGCCGGGCTGACGCTCGGCATGGGCATGACCGAGAAGCAAGGCGGCACCGATGTCCGTGCCAACGTCACCAGGGCCGAGCGCGCCGGCAGCGGGTTTTATCGCCTGACCGGCCACAAATGGTTCATGTCGGCGCCGATGTCGGATGCCTTCCTGGTGCTCGGACAGGTGCCGGAGGGACTGTCGTGCTTTCTCGTTCCCCGCCTGCTCGGCGACGGATCCGGCAACGGCTTCCGTTTTCAACGGCTGAAGGACAAGCTCGGCAACCGATCCAATGCCTCGTCGGAGGTGGAATTCGTCAATGCCATCGGCGAGATGGTCGGCGAGCCCGGCGCGGGCGTGAAGACGATCATGGACATGGTGACCCTGACGCGGCTCGACTGTGCCGTCGCCTCATCGGCGATCATGCGGGCCGGACTGGCCGAGGCCGTCCACCACACGCGCCACCGCAAGGTGTTCGGAACCAATCTGGTCGAGCAGCCGCTGATGCAGCGGGTGCTGGCCGATATGGCGCTCGACGTTGCCGCCGCTACTGCGCTGTCGTTCCGGCTGGCGCGCTCCTTCGACGAGGCGGCCGGCGACCGCGGCGAGGCGGCCTTCGCGCGCGCCATGACGCCGGTCGTCAAATACTGGGTCTGCAAGATTGCGCCGCCGCTGCTCTATGAAGCGATGGAGTGCCTCGGCGGCAATGGCTATGTCGAGGAGGGGCCGCTCGCCCGCTACTATCGCGAAGCTCCGGTCAACGCGATATGGGAGGGATCCGGCAACGTCATGGCGCTCGACGTGCTACGTGTGCTGGGGCGTGCACCCGGCCTGTTCGATGACGTGCTGGCCGGCATCGACCGCGATCTCGGCGCCGGCGGACGCGGCACCGTCGGCGTGCTCAAAGCGGCAATGCAGGTCGCTGCAACCGACGAGGGCTCGGCGCGGCTCTTGACCGAGCAATTGGCATTGTCGGCGGCGGCGGCAGAGCTTCGCAGGTTGGGGGCAGGGCGGATCGCCGACGCCTTCGTCGAAACGCGCCTCGCCGGCCAGTGGCGCAATACCTATGGCATGATCGATTCCCGCCATGATGCGCGCATGATCATCGATACGCTCTACCCGCCGATCAACTAAGGGCCGTCGCCCAATTCGCTGCCGCTCTCGCGACCCTGTGGATGGCCGTTAACCTTAACGAATGGTTTCCATTGCGGCGGCCGGTGGCAAAGCCCAGTGTTATGGTTAAGGCAAGGATTGTTCAGCTTGAGCGGCTTTGCCCTGCGAAGCAGGAGCGTCATGCGGCATATTCTGAGCTCTTTTCTGGCATTGCATTGGGCGGCCGTTTTCGCCCTGCTGGCGTTCATTTGCATCGACGGGAATCGAGGCGTGGCGACGGCCCTTGGCGTACTGGGCGTTCCCGTCCAGAACACTCGATTTGCCGATCTCGAAAACGCCGTCGTCGTGGCGCCGCTCGTCGTGGCGCCGCTCGCCGTGGCACTGCTTGTCGTCGCGGTGCTGTTCTGCTGGGCCTTCGTTGAAGCACTGACCAGCGACACGACCAACCCGGATCCCGCCGACAGCGTCATGCGAATCGCCTTCATTTCCGCCTTAGGCGTGCTGTCGCTGATCGTCATCGGCGGCGCCGCGCAAGGCATCAATGGGCTGTTCATGATTGTCGCGGTGCAATTGGCGGCACTTCTGGCGTCCTATGTCGCGGTGCTCGCGGAGCGGCGGTCGACCGTTGCCGCGGCAGCTCCAGGGACCGGCGAAATCCGAGCGGCCGCGCATGTCATGGCCAAGGCAGCGGCGCATAATTCCTCGCTTGCCCGCATTTCCGGCCGGCTGGATTCGAGGGATGACCGCTGATGCGCACCTTGTTCGCGCTGTGGGCGGCTCCGCTCCTCTTGTTTTGGGGCTGGTTCTTTCTGTCGCTCAACGACATCAATTTCGGCTATGTCATGCTGAGCCGCCAATTACACGATCTCGTCTTCCAGCTCTATGGACAGATGCTGGGCGTCGATCCGGCGCTCATTCCGGGCATGGTGGCGAAAGCTTGCGTATTCGACGGCGTGCTGCTGGTGGCGTTCTGGGCATTTCGCCGCCGCAAGACGATTGGTGGCTGGATCACGGCGATGCGCAACCGCTATTTCGACCAGGCATCGACGCCGAGCGCCTGAAGCCGGTCGAGAACGCCCTGGAGGATGAAAGCGGCCGCCGCTGAATCGATCTTGCCGGCGCGTTTCTTGCGGGAAAAATCCATCTCGATCAGTGTTCGCTCGGCCGCCACCGTCGACAGCCTTTCGTCCCAAAAGACGAACGGCAGATCGGTCAATCCAGCCATGTTGCGGACGAAAGCGCGGGATTTTTGGGCGCGCGGGCCTTCCGAGCCGTCCATGTTGATGGGAAGGCCGATTGCCACGGCGCCGGCATTCTCCTTCTGCAACAGGGCGAGCAGCACTGCGGCATCGAGCGAGAATTTCCTGCGCATGATGACGGGGCGCGGGTGCGCGAACGACAAGCCGCGGTCCGAAACCGCCACGCCGATCGTTTTGTCGCCAAGGTCGAGACCGGCCAGGGTCTTGCCGCCGCCCAGCCGGGCCGGCAACTCCTCGATGGTGATGATGCCCAACGGCTTTTCCTTTGACCGCGACGCCGCACGTCCTATACGCGCAAAGCGTGCGCGGCACTTTAATTTCGCCGTCGGCGTTCTATCCTCTACCGAAGCAAAAATCGAGGAAAGCATTGATGAAACTGACCTGGTACGGACATTCGGCATTCAGAATCGAAATCGAAGGCGCGAAAATCCTCATCGACCCCTATCTGGTCGGCAATCCGTCATGGGCGGGCGGCTGGGAAGGGCCGGCCGAAGGGATCACGCACGTGTTGCTCACCCATGGCCACAGTGACCACATCAGCGGCGCCGTCGAAGCGCTCAAGAAGAGCGGCGCGATGCTGGTCGCCAATTTCGAGATTTGCATGTACCTGGTCGGCAAGGGTGTCGGTGACAAGCAGATCAATCCCGGCAATATCGGCGGCACCGTCGATTGCGGCGGCTTCACCACCACCTTCGTTCAGGCTCTGCATTCATCGTCCTTTCCGGGCGAGGGTGGCCAGAATACCTATCTCGGCAATCCGGGCGGGCTCGTCCTGCACTTCCCCGAGGATAAGACGCTCTACCATATGGGCGACACCGACATTTTTTCCGACATGGCGCTGATCAACGAGTTGCACGAACCGAAGATCGGCATCGTGCCGATCGGCGACCGTTTCACCATGGGCGGCGCGGTGGCAGCGCTTGCCTGCCAGCGTTTCTTCAAGTTTGAGACGGTCGTTCCCGCCCACTTCGGCACATTTCCGATGATCGACCAGACCGCCGACAAATTCGTGGCCGGGCTGGATGGATCGGGTGTGAAAGTTGCGTTGCCGAAGATCGGCGAGACGATTACGCTGTAAAGAAAGCCGGTCCGGAACGATACGATGCGCTTGAGAAATTCTCTTTGCATTTCAATGCTGGTTGCCGCGTCGCCGACGCTGGCCGCGGAAAATTTCATCGAGGGCGTCTATCTGCAATCGGAGGACCTCTGCGCGCAGGCCAAAAAGGATACGCTGCAGACGGTGATCGAGGGCGGCAATATCGTGCTGTCGGCAAATGGCCTGGAAAGCATCGAATATAATTGTGAATTCCTGCAGATCACCAAAGCGACACGCTCACCGAGCTGGGCGGTGACCGCTATATGCCAGGAGCCGGGCTACGTCTTTCCCGATGTTCTCTCACTGACACAGATGAGCCCGAAGCAGATCGACCTGGTATCGGTTCGGCCTGCCGCCGACGAAGGCGAGCAGAGCGGCAACGGCGGCAGTTATTTCCTCTGCGACGGCGTGGCGATGCCATAGGGCAGTTGAAGGCACGATGCATGTTGCGTGGCACGCGCCGCGCCGCTATAGCGCTGGTTTTCCCGAGGCACAAACATGTCCGTTGATATAAAAACTGTGAAGCGCGTCGCGCATCTTGCCCGTATTGCGGTGAGCGAGGAGGATGCAGAGCGCATGACCGGCGAATTGAACGCCATTTTGGGCTTTGTCGAGCAGTTGAACGAGGTCGATGTTTCCGGCGTCGAGCCGATGACCTCGGTCACGCCGATGGCAATGAAAAAGCGCCAGGACGTCGTCACCGACGGCGGCAAGGCAGCCGACATCGTCGCCAATGCACCGGCGACCGAAGAAAATTTCTTCCTTGTGCCGAAGGTCGTGGAGTAGCAGGCCGATGGCAATCGACATCGCGGCTGAGACGCCGCTGCAGGACGATGTGCGTGGGCTGGTCGAGGAGCTCAACGCCACATTGCTGGAGCTGACGCCGCCGGAGCATTGCTACCATTTGACGGTCGAGCAGATGGCGGACCGCGACACGACCGTCTTCATCGCCCGCGACAACGGCCTTGCCATCGGTTGCGGCGCACTGAAGCGCCACGATGCTGTCGTCGGCGAGGTCAAGCGCATGTATACGCGACCTTCGCATCGCGGCCGCAAGATCGGCGCGAAGATTGTCGAGCGTATCGAGGCGCTGGCGCGCCAAGAAGGGCTTAAGCGTCTGGTTCTGGAGACGGGCGACCGTCATCCCGCCGCCTGGACCGTCTACGAACGCGCCGGTTTTTCGCGTTGCGGGCCGGTGCTGAATTATCCCGATTCCGAGTGGTCGGTGTTTTACGAAAAGAGCCTTGCCTGATGAGCGACCTTACCCAGCTGACGATTTCGCAGGCCCGCGCCAAATTGCGCTCCAGAGAGATCACAGCCACCGAAATCACCGAGGCTTATCTATCGGCGGTCGAGCGAGCCAATCCGGCGCTCAATGCCTACGTCGTGGTCACCGACGACAAGGCGCGCGACATGGCCAAGACCTCCGACGCGAAACTGGCCAAGGGCGAGGGCGGGTCGCTCGAGGGTATCCCGCTCGGCATCAAGGATTTGTTCGGCACCGAAGGCGTCCACACCCAGGCCTGCAGCCATGTGCTGGACGGCTTCAAGCCGCGCTACGAATCGACGGTCACCGCCAATCTGTGGGCGGATGGTGCCGTCATGCTCGGCAAGCTCAACATGGACGAGTTCGCCATGGGCTCGTCCAACGAGACCTCGCATTACGGGCCGGTCATCAACCCGTGGCGGCGTTCGCGCCTCGACACGGTTGTGATGCCGACGACACATCAGGGCGAGGGCGGCTTCGTTTCGGCGGGCGGCACCAGGACCGCGCGCACGTTGGACAATGCCCAACTGGTGCCGGGCGGTTCGTCCGGAGGCTCGGCATCAGCGGTCTCGGCCTTCCTGTGCGCCGGCGCCACCGCCACCGACACCGGCGGCTCGATCCGCCAGCCCGCCGCCTTCACTGGCACAGTCGGCATCAAGCCGACCTATGGCCGCTGCTCGCGCTGGGGGATCGTAGCTTTCGCCTCTTCGCTCGACCAGGCCGGGCCGATCGCGCGCGACGTCCGCGATGCCGCGATCCTGTTGAAGTCGATGGCTTCGGTCGACCCGAAGGACACGACGTCCGTCGACCTGCCGGTGCCGGACTACGAGGCGGCGATCGGCCGCCCGATCAAAGGCATGAAGGTCGGCATCCCAAAGGAATATCGTGTCGACGACATGCCCGCGGAGATCGAGGCGCTGTGGCAGAAAGGCATTGCCTGGCTGCGGGATGCTGGTGCCGAGATCGTCGATATCTCGCTGCCGCATACCAAATACGCGCTGCCGGCCTATTACATCGTGGCGCCGGCCGAAGCCTCGTCCAACCTCGCCCGTTACGACGGCGTCCGCTATGGCTTGCGCGTGCCCGGCAAGGACATTGTCGATATGTATGAAAAGACCCGCGCCGCCGGCTTCGGGCGGGAGGTCAAGCGCCGCATCATGATCGGCACCTATGTGCTTTCCGCCGGCTACTACGATGCCTACTATCTGCAGGCGCAGAAGGTTCGAACCCTGATCAAGCGTGACTTCGAAAATGTGTTTGCAGCAGGCGTCGACGTCATCCTGACGCCGGCAACACCTTCCGCTGCCTTCGGCATCGCCGACGAGGACATGGCCGCCGACCCGGTCAAGATGTATCTCAATGACATTTTTACGGTGACGGTGAACATGGCCGGCTTGCCCGGTATAGCGGTTCCAGCCGGGCTCGACGCCAAGGGGCTGCCGCTCGGCCTGCAGCTGATCGGCCGGCCTTTCGACGAGGAAACGCTGTTCCAGACTGCCCACGTCATCGAAAAGGCGGCCGGCACATTTCAGCCGGAAAAATGGTGGTAGGATCGTTTCTCATCTGAGGGGGTGAGGGATGTTCTTCTATGTCTCCAAGATTCTCTGGCTCTTCGTCCAGCCGCTTAATCTCGCGATCATCCTGCTGCTGGCTGGATTGCTTGCGGCATTGGTCGGGCGCAAGAGGCTGTTTGCCACCGGCAGCGTGCTGGCATTCCTTGTCCTTGCACTCTCGGCGTGGACCTCGCTCGGCGCAGTGATGCTTAATCCGCTCGAGGAGCGTTTCCCCAAGCCACCGCTGCCGGAACGAGTTGACGGAATCGTTGTGCTCGGCGGCGGTATGGAGAGCGCCATCAACTTCGTCCGCGGTGGCTATGAACTCAACGCCAGTGGCGACCGATTGGTCGAGGCAGCCGTGCTGGCACGGCGTTTTCCGACAGCGAGGGTCGTCATTTCAGGTGGCCCCATTGCAATGGTCCGCGAAGACGAGGGCGATGCGGCGACAGCTCCACGCCTGTTCACTGCGCTCGGCGTGACGGCCGATCGGCTGGTCCTTGAGGGCAAATCACGCAACACCTACGAGAATGCGGTCTTCACCAAGCAACTGATCACGCCAAAACCGGGCGAGACCTGGCTGCTGGTGACCTCGGCCTTCCACATGCCACGCGCCAAGGCGCTGTTCGACAAAGCCGGTTTTGCGACGGTTCCGTGGCCGGTCGACTACCGCACCTCCGGCAGGGAAGGCATCGGCCTGCTCCGCACGGATGCCAACGAAGCACTGCAGACCACAACCATCGCGACCCGTGAATGGATCGGGCTGATTGCCTACTGGCTGTCAGGCCGGATAGACCGGCCTTTTCCGGCGCCGGATGTTGGGCCGGGCGGCTGACCGAGCACCGCCTGCCGCGCCGCCGAGAAAAACTGGCGGCGCACCAGCACCGCCAGGAGCAGCAGCGTCGACAGGACGAACACCGCGGGATCGACGAACCAGCCAAGATAGCCAATCGAGAAGAACACGCCGCGCAGGCCCGAATTGAAATGCTTTCCGGCCAACATGTTCATGCGCGCGGCACGCCACACCGCCGTTTCGGTGACCGGATTGCGCGACGCCTCGCCATGTGGAATCGGCACGGCGCCGATCAGGATCGAGCAATAGTTGAACAGCCGGTAAGCCCAGCCGAACTTGAAGAAGGAAAAAGCCAGGATCAGCACCAGCCCGAATACCTTCGTCTGGAAGGCCGCGCGTGAAGACGTGGCGCCAAACGGCAGGTCGGTCAACACGGTCAGAACCTGATCGGAGGCGCCGAGCAGGGCAAAACAGCCGCCGATCGCAATCAGCGAACTCGAGGCAAAGAAGGCGGTTCCCTGCTGCAGGCCGCTCATGATGGCGGTGTCGACGATGCGGATCTCGCGCTCAGCCATGGTCCGCATCCAGGCCTCGCGCTGCGCGTTCATCGCCCTCGTCAGCGACATGCGGCTGACCAGCATTCCGTCGGCGGCGAGCGTATGCAGCACCCACGCGGCAAGGAAGAACCCCAGCGCCGCAAGGTCGGCCGTCGATAGGTGAAAGGAATCGCTCATGCGTTGCTTTTACCACAGGCGGCAGTAATGCTTCGATGGCCGAAGTTGGAATGTCGCTGCCGGAGCAAACAAGGTCGGCAGGCGCAGCGCCGCAATCTTCAAAACAGCGGAAAACATCATGGGAATTCCTATATGTAGACCTCAACAGGGTCCCAGGAGAAAACGCCCACGTGTTCCTTTCGGTTTTCGACTTGTTCAAGATCGGCATCGGCCCATCGAGTTCGCACACGATGGGGCCGATGACGGCCGCGCGGCGGTTTCTCGACGAGATTGCGGGAGACGACTGGCCGCGCCCGGCCGGCGCCAAGGTCGACCGGATCGCTGCCAGCCTGCATGGCTCGCTCGCCTACACCGGCATCGGCCATGGCTCCGACCGAGCCGTGGTGCTCGGCCTCGCGGGCCAGACGCCGCAGACGGTGGATCCCGACCTAGCAGACGGCATCGTCGCTGGCATCGCCGCCGAGAAACGGATTTCGCCGCCCGGCCATCCGTCCTACCGTTTCGACCCGGCAACGGATCTTGTGCTGGATCGCAAGACGCCGCTGCCGGGTCACGCCAACGGCATGGCCTTCTCTGCCCATGATGCCGGCGACCGGTTGCTGCTGAGGCGCGTCTATTATTCGATCGGCGGCGGCTTCGTAGTGTCCGAGGAAGAACTGCAGCGGATGAAAGCAAGGGGCTCGGCGACAACCGAAGGCAAGAAGGTTCCGTATCCGTTCAAGAACGCCGTCGAAATGCTGTCCATGGCAGCGAAAAGCGGGCTTTCCATTGCCGAGATGAAGCGCGTCAACGAGGAGACACAGATGTCGCGCGGGGAGCTCGACGCCGGCCTCGACGGCATCTGGAGCGCCATGAAGGGCTGCATCGAGCGCGGCCTGTCGCAAGACGGCATCATGCCAGGCGGACTCAAGGTGCGCCGCCGTGCCCGGATGCTGCACGACAAGCTGCAGGAGCAATGGCAGCAGAACCGGCCTAACCCGCTGCTCGCCAACGACTGGCTGTCGATCTATGCGATGGCGGTCAATGAGGAGAACGCTGCCGGCGGCCGTGTCGTCACCGCGCCAACCAATGGGGCGGCCGGCACTCTGCCCGCAGTGCTGCGCTACTGGTTGCATTTCCATCCCGAAGCCGACCAGCCCAGCATTCGCGATTTCCTGCTGACGGCGGCGGCCGTCGGCGGCATCATCAAAACCAATGCTTCGATCTCGGGGGCGGAAGTCGGCTGCCAAGGCGAGGTCGGTTCGGCTTCGGCAATGGCTGCGGCGGGATTGTGCGCCGTCATGGGCGGCACGCCCGAGCAGGTCGAGAATGCTGCCGAGATCGCGCTGGAACATCATCTCGGCATGACCTGCGATCCGGTCGGCGGCCTGGTGCAGGTGCCGTGTATCGAGCGCAACGCGCTTGGTGCCGTCAAGGCGGTGACCGCCGCTTCGCTGGCCATCAAGGGCGACGGCGTTCATTTCGTGCCGCTCGATGCCGCGATCGAGACGATGCGCCAGACCGGCCTCGACATGAACGAAAAGTACAAAGAAACCAGCCTTGGCGGATTGGCCGTCAATGTCGTGGAGTGCTGAGCGCCAATCTGGCGGCATGGACCACCACTGTGGAGAAGTCGATCAGGCCGTTGACGCGTTCGCGTGCTGGACTAAACCTTAAACGATGTCTCTCAATCTCATAAAGCTTTGCGTCGGCTGTGACAGCGTCGAGGATCTGGAAGAGTGGATTGCCTTCCGTCTCGACGAGCGGCGCCGCGCCGGCGAACCGGCCGAGCACTACCACACCACCCGCATGGTGCCGACGCGTGGCGCCGAGATTACCGACGGCGGCTCGCTCTACTGGGTGATCAAGGGCAATGTCCAATGCCGCCAGCTGATCACCGAAATCCGGCCCTTCACCGATGACGAGGGCATCGGCCGTTGCCATCTGATCCTCGATCCCGAGGTCGTGCGCACTGACTGGCAACCGCGCCGTGCATTCCAGGGGTGGCGCTACCTGAAGCCGGCGGACGCGCCGGCCGATCTCGGCAAGGGCAAAGCCGGGCTGATCGAGATGCCGCCGAAGCTCAGGCGTGAGCTTGCCGATCTCGGCCTGCTCTGACGCCGAGAAGCGCAACGCCAAGACCACCAGCCGAAGCGCTGTCCGCAGGTGCCATCATCACAGGTCCTCCAGGTCGCCTCATCTGGGCTTGCAAGCCGGGGGACAACGCCACATCTTGAATGTCATGAGCGACAAGAAGCAGCCCGTGCCTGCAAGGGCCAATCCTGCGCCGGTCGAGTCTCAATCGAGCACCGGCGAGATCGACGCGTTTCTCCGTCAGGCAAGGACGCTCGCTGCATCCGCCACCGGTTCAGGCAGGCTGATCCTGTCCCTCGACGCGACAATGAGCCGCCAGCCGACCTGGGATCTCGCCTGTGCGCTGCAGGCCGAGATGTTCGACGCCGTCGGCAAGGCCGGGGCGCTCAAGGTTCAACTTGTCTATTTTCGCGGCCTTGGCGAGTGCCGCTCATCCGCATTCGTCACCGATACCGCAGCTCTGAAACAGCTGATGACGCGCATCAACTGCCGCAGCGGCCGTACCCAGATCGGCAAGGTGCTCGCCCACGCGCTGAAACAGACGGCGGCGGCCAAGGTCAACGCGCTGGTCTATATCGGCGACGCGATGGAAGAAAACATAGATGATCTGGCCGAAAAGGCCGGCAGCCTCGGTCTGCACGGCGTTCCTGTCTTCGTCTTTCAGGAGGGCCATGATGCCGCTGCGGAAAAGGCGTTCAAGGAAATTGCGCGGCTGTCGAAAGGGGCCTGGTTCAGGTTCGATCGGCGGGCTGCCGCGACGTTGGCCGGCCTGCTTTCGTCCGTCGCCGTGTTTGCCACCGGCGGGCTGAAGGCACTGGAGGCCCGGGGCAGGCCGGAAGACCGACTGATGATCGAGCATATGCGGGGCGGCGGAAACTGATGGGCGCGATTATCGCTTTCGTAGCATTGCTTCTGGTGTTTCTCGGCATGCTCACCATCTTCCTGCGCGCCGATCCGGCGAAGCTTGCAGGCGGCATGAGGACGCTTGGACCTGTGCTGCTCGGGCTGGTCGGCGTCGCCGTGCTGCTGGTCGGGCGCGAGGGCATCGGGGGCTTGATCCTGTCGGCTGCGCTCGCCTGGTACGGCTCCATGCGCATGAATCGGCCGGCAGCCAAACTGGCGGCAGGCAAGCGTTCGACAGTTCGTACGGCGGCGCTTGAGATGGAACTCGATCACGATACCGGCGGCCTCGAAGGCCTTGTGCTGGCCGGGCGCCATGAAGGCAAGATGCTTGGCTCGATGGGGCTTGCCGAATTGCAGCAACTCTATCGCGAACTCTCCGGCGATCCGGAGAGCCGCCAATTGCTAGAGACGTATCTTGACGGCCGATTTCCCATCTGGCGCAAAGACGCTGATGCGAATGGTGGCGAAGGGCTGGGTGTTGCGCCAGGTTCTGGCGCCATGACTAAGGAGGAGGCCTACAAGATCCTTGGTCTTGAAGCGGGGGCTGCCGCGGCGGATGTCCGCAAGGCGCACCGCCGCCTGATGCAGCGCCTGCACCCCGATATCGGTGGCACGTCTTTCCTGGCGGCGCGGATCAATGAAGCCAAGGACGTCTTGCTCTCCAATCACAACTAGTCTCCTTCGACGCAAGAACTTCGGGACAGATATCGTTTCGCGCGCCGCTTACTGCTGGACGGCGTAGCACTCGATCTTCTTCTTTTTCAAAGCGTTGCAGGCTTTCCAGGCAGCCGTCTTCGAACCGAAACCACCGAACCGGGCGCGGTAGTAGGTGACACCGTCCTTGTCGAAGGCGACGGTGAAACCGGAGGCATCGGTCAGAACGGAGGGCGCCTGCTTCGTCGCTTTGTCGAGGAAAGCCTTCGCTTCGGCCTGTTTTGGCGAAGAGGCGACCTGTATTGCCCAGCCGGATGGCACCGACGCCGTGCTGACCGGATCGACCTCTGCCGCCGGTTCGGCATAGGCTGCGGCGACCCGGGCTGTCGCCACGTCGTCCACCGTCGACACAGCCGTCGTCTTGACCCTCTTGGCCTGAACGACCGGAGCGGTCTCTTCAACGACGGGCGCATTTTCCTCGACAAGAGAGGCAACGGCATCGTCGTCCGGCTTACTGTCCGGTGTCGGCGCGTCATGCTTCGGTAGAAGCACCTTGGCCAAGGCTGAAATCGGATTGCCGCCGCCGGCCTTGGCAATCAGCACGCCGCCGCCGCGCGACGACGCCTGCGGCATGTAGGCATTGATCAACCCGGCCATCTGGCTGTCGCGGCTGCCGCCGGACCTGCCGCCCATGACCACCGCTACGATGCGCCGATCGCCATCCGAGACCGAGGAGACCAGATTGTAACCGGAGGCGCGGGTGTAACCGGTCTTGATGCCGTCGACGCCCTTGATGCGTCCGAGCAGACGATTGTGGCCGTTGATGCGCTGCCGCCCGTAAAGAAAGGAGCGCTGCGAGAAATAGCCGTAATATTGCGGGAAATGCTCTCTCAGGGCGATGCCGAGCATCGCCATGTCGCGCGCGGTCGTGAACTGGCCGGGATCAGGCAAGCCGTTGGCGTTGCGGAAAACGGTTCCCCTCATGCCCAGCGCCCGCGCCTTGGCGGTCATCATGCGGGCGAAATTGGCTTCGTTGCCGCCGAGCGTCTCGCCAAGCGCCGTTGCGGAATCGTTTGCCGATTTGGTCACCATCGACAGGATCGCGGTCTCGACCGTGACCGAGCCGCCCCGCTTGACGCCGAGCTTCGTCGGCGGTTCGGCAGCGGCATTGGCCGAGAACACGACCGGGGAATTCTTGCTGATCCTGCCCTTCGCCAACGCCTCGAACGTCAGATAGAGCGTCATCATCTTGGTAAGCGAAGCCGGATAGCGCCGGCCATCGGCATCCGACGAATAAAGCACCTTGCCGGTCTTGGCATCGATGACGATGGCCGCCGACTTGGCCGCCATGGATGAAGCCGCGTCCGCGACGACGAAGCTCATCGCCATGGCGAGGATCATGATCGTTTTGAAGGGGGACACGGATTTGGAAACGAAGCCCGACAACGCCTTACGCACTGATAGTTCCTTTGAATTTCCGTTGCCTTGGAGGCGGCAAAGGGTCCTGCCTCACCTCCGGCCACGCTAACGCAGGCAGCGTTACCAATCCGTTTATGGTAACCGCCGCGTTCACCATTTTCTGTGGGATTGAGCTTCTCTTTATTCGAATCTTAGCGAATGCCGGCAGCTCACGATCCGCATTGCCGCGGGAATCTTGACTTTTGTGCACTGCACAATATATTTACACGCATTGCACAACGCGGCCCGGACAAGCCGCGTCTATCATCCAAGGCAACCGTTCAAGGGAATGCGTGAAATGACCCAGACCTATGAAGATTTCAGCAAATACGGCAAGGAATTTGCGGACACCGGATTGAAGAGCTTCGCCTCGCTGTCCAAGGGGGCGCAGGCTATCGCCGCCGAGGCGGGTGAGTACACCAAGAAAAGCTTCGAAGCCGGTAGCGCCGCTGTCGAGAAGCTCTTTTCCGCCAAGTCGCTGGACAAGGCGATCGATATCCAGTCCGACTATGCCAAGCAGTCCTATGAGAGCTTCGTCACCGAGGCCACCAAGCTTGGCGATCTCTATGCCGAACTCGCCAAGGAAGCTTACAAGCCGTTCGAATCGATCGTCGCCAAGGCGAAGTAAATTCGACGAACATTCCGAGCCGGCCCTTGGGCTTGCAAAGACAGACCCGGTCGCGAACGCGCGGCCGGGTTTTTTCATGCCGGCCCGAAATCGGGGGCCTGCGGTCTTCACGATTTGAAAAATCGGTCAAGTTTGGCCACCTAGCCATATTGTCAGCTAAACAGAAGGGCTTAAAATCGTCCATCGAACACCTACATGTCGAGCATGCATGAGGATTCGAAAGAGGCAGGACTACGTGACTATAGGTTTGACTGCCACGAGCTACGTGGTGCGAATGCAGAACGGCAGCAACGGCAATGAGGCCGGTCGCGGCACGGCCGTCATCACGCGCACAAAAACCAAGACCAAGAAGCCCAGTCTGTATCGGGTCCTCATTCTTAACGACGACTACACACCCATGGAATTCGTGGTCCACGTGCTGGAGCGCTTTTTCCAGAAGGACCGCGAAGCCGCCACACGCATAATGCTTCATGTTCACAATCATGGGGTGGGCGAGTGCGGGGTCTATACATTCGAAGTGGCCGAGACCAAAGTGTCTCAGGTCATGGATTTCGCCCGACAGAATCAGCATCCGCTGCAATGCGTGATGGAGAAGAAGTGAGGTAACATGCCGGCTTTCTCCCAAGGCCTGGAAAAGGCGCTTCACCAAGCGCTGACGCTCGCCAATGAGCGGCACCATGAATATGCAACCCTTGAACATTTGCTGCTCGCCCTGATCGACGACACCGAGGCGGCCGCTGTCATGCGTGCCTGCAACGTCGATCTCGACGAGTTGAAGCATACGGTCCTCACCTATATCGACACCGAGCTCGACAACCTCGTCACCGGCTACGATGAAGATTCCAAGCCGACTGCCGGTTTCCAGCGCGTCATCCAGCGCGCGGTGATCCACGTGCAGTCGTCAGGCCGCGAGGAAGTGTCCGGCGCCAACGTGCTCGTCGCCATCTTCGCCGAGCGCGAGAGCCACGCCGCTTACTTCCTGCAGGAACAGCAGATGACCCGCTACGACGCGGTCAACTACATCTCGCATGGCATCGCCAAGCGCCCCGGCGCTTCCGAGACGCGGACGCCGCGCGGCGCCGACGACGAGCAAGGCAGCCAGAGCGGAGCCGAGCCGCAAGAGGAAGGCGGCAAGAAGAAGCAGCAGCAGGACGCGCTGACTGCCTATTGCGTCAACCTGAACAACAAGGCCAAGGCCGGCAAGATCGATCCATTGATCGGTCGCGAGAGCGAGATCAACCGGACCATCCAGGTGCTGTGCCGCCGCTCCAAGAACAACCCGCTCTATGTCGGTGATCCTGGCGTCGGCAAGACGGCAATCGCCGAAGGCCTCGCCAAGCGCATCGTCGAGGGCGACGTTCCCGAAGTGCTGCACAATGCCACCATCTTCGCGCTCGACATGGGCACGTTGCTGGCCGGCACCCGCTATCGCGGCGATTTCGAGGAGCGGCTGAAGCAGGTCGTCAAGGAGCTCGAGGATTATCCCGGCGCCGTGCTGTTCATCGACGAAATCCACACCGTGATCGGGGCAGGGGCCACCTCCGGCGGCGCCATGGATGCGTCGAACCTGTTGAAGCCGGCGCTGTCTTCGGGCGCGATCCGCTGCATCGGCTCGACCACCTACAAGGAGTTCCGTCAGTTCTTCGAGAAGGACCGCGCGCTGGTGCGGCGCTTCCAGAAGATCGACGTCAACGAGCCGACCGTCGAGGACGCCATCGAGATCATGAAGGGCCTCAAGCCCTATTTCGAGGAGTTCCACAAGGTCCGCTACACGAGCGAGGCGATCAAGGCTTCGGTCGAACTCTCGGCGCGTTACATCAACGACCGCAAGCTGCCGGACAAGGCGATCGACGTGATCGACGAGACCGGCGCCTCGCAGATGCTGGTGCCGGAAGCCAAGCGCAAGAAGACCATCGGCATCAAGGAGATCGAAGCGACGATCGCCACCATGGCGCGCATCCCGCCGAAGACAGTTTCCGCCGACGACGAGAAGGTGCTGCAAGGCCTCGACATCGAGTTGAAGCGCGTCGTTTACGGCCAGGACACCGCGATCACAGCGCTGACCTCGGCCATCAAGCTGGCGCGGGCCGGCCTGCGCGAACCGGAAAAGCCGATCGGCTCGTACCTGTTCTCGGGTCCGACCGGTGTCGGCAAGACGGAAGTGGCCAAGCAGCTCGCCGCCTCGCTCGGCGTGGAGCTGATCCGCTTCGACATGTCGGAATATATGGAACGCCACACCGTTTCACGGCTGATCGGCGCGCCTCCCGGCTATGTCGGCTTCGACCAGGGCGGCCTTCTGACCGACGGCGTCGACCAGCATCCGCATTGCGTGCTGTTGCTGGACGAAGTGGAGAAGGCGCATCCGGATCTGTTCAACATCCTGTTGCAGGTCATGGATCACGGCAAGCTGACCGACCACAACGGCAAGCAGATCGACTTCCGCAATGTCATCCTGATTATGACCACCAATGCGGGCGCGTCCGACGCGCAGCGCGCGGCCATCGGTTTCGGTTCGACCAAGCGCGAAGGCGACGATGTCGAGGCGATCAACCGGCTGTTCACGCCGGAGTTCCGCAACCGTCTCGATGCGATCATTCCGTTCGGCTCGCTGCCGGTGCCGGTCATCCATCAGGTGGTGCAGAAGTTCGTCATGCAGCTGGAAGCACAGCTTTCCGAGCGTGGCGTGACCTTCGACTTGTCGCAGGATGCAATCGCATGGCTGGCCGACAAGGGCTATGACGAGCGCATGGGCGCCCGGCCGCTTGGCCGTGTCATCCAGGAGCACATCAAGAAGCCGCTGGCCGACGAGGTGCTGTTCGGCAAGCTCAAGAAGGGCGGCACGGTGCGTGTCACCGTCGAGAAGAAGGAAACCGGCGAGACCGGCCTGAAGCTCGAATCGCTCGCCGACGAGGCGCCGGTGAAGCCGAAGAAGGAAGAGCCGGACGACGCGCCGAAGGCCAAGAAGGCGGTGGCGAAAAAGCCCGCCGCGAAAAAGGCGGTGGCGCAGAAGCCGGAGCCCAAAGGTAAGGACGGCGGCAAGCGCAGCCTTGTGCCGCAACTGCCGCGTAAGAACTGACGAACCAGCCAGTAAAAAAGCCCCGGAAACGGGGCTTTTTTTGTGACACCTTCCGGTTAACCGCCCGGCGCCCGCCAGAGCGGTTGCACCGGTTCAGCTTGCCAGCGCCATCCGTATCTTGCCGGCGTTTTCGGCCAGGACTTCAGGCTTTTCCATCTGTCCGCTGTGCGGTTTCAGGGGAATGCCCTCGAAGCGCGGAATGACATGGACGTGAAGGTGAAAGATAGTCTGCCCCGAAGCTGGTTCGTTGAACTGCATAACCGTGACGCCATCGGCATCGAAGGCCTTCTTTACGGCCCGCGCAACTTTCTGGACGTGAGCGAAGAGCGGGCCAAGCACCGCCGGATCCGCGTCAAGCAAGTTGCGCGACGGCGCTTTCGGCACCACCAGCGTGTGACCCTGTCCTTGCGGCATCACATCCATGAAGACAATGACCGCGTCATCCTCGTAGACGTGGTGCGAAGGGATCTCTCCGCGCAGGATTTTGGCGAAGATGTTGCTGCTGTCGTAGGTTGCTTCGGCCATGCGGCGCGCTCCGGTTCTTGGCTCGCTGTCTGGTGTAGCGAAGCTATTCCGGGCGGGCAAGACGATCGGCCGACATCGGCCATGCGGCCCGTGCGGCTGAGCGAGTGGGGTCTCGCTGCTCTACTCCGCCATGTCCTTGCGGAACGGGGTGTGCTCTTCCAGATATTCGCTCATCCGCTCGACTTCGCGCCGCTCGCGCTGGAGGTAGTCGGCCACTGCATTGCGCAGACCTGGATGGGCGATGTAGTGCGCCGAATGCATCGTCACGGGCCGGTAGCCGCGCGCCAGCTTGTGCTCGCCCTGCGCACCGGCTTCAACCACCTTCAGCTTGCGCGAGATGGCGAAATCGATCGCCTGATGGTAGCAGACCTCGAAATGCAGGAACGGGTGGTCCTCGATGCAGCCCCAATTGCGGCCGTAGAGCGCGTCTGAACCGATGAAGTTGATGGCACCTGCAATGTAGCGCCCGCTGCGTTTGGCCATGACCAGCAGGATGTCGTCGGCCATGCGTTCGCCGATAAGTGAGAAGAAATCGCGGTTGAGGTAGGGCCGGCCCCATTTCCTGCTGCCGGTATCCATGTAGAACGCGAAAAAGTCGTCCCAGGCCTTTTCGGTCAGATCCTTGCCGGTCAGCCAGTCGATCGAGATGCCGTCGGCGAGGGCCTCGCGCCGCTCTTTCTTCATTGCCTTGCGCTTGCGCGAGGCTAACGTTGTGAGAAAATCGTCGTAGCTCGAAAAGCCTTCGTTGAAGAAGTGAAACTGCTGGTCGGTGCGATGCAGGAAGCCGGCCGCCGCCAATACCTGGACGTCGTCCTCCGGCGCGAAAGTAACATGCGCGGAAGACACGCCGAGCTTATCCGTCACCGCCTTCAGGCCGGTCGCAAGACCGGCCTTGACGGTGGGGATGTCCTCGCCCCTGCCGACCAGCAGGCGAGGGCCGGTGACGGGTGTGAACGGCACCGCGCATTGCAGCTTCGGATAGTAGCGCCCGCCGGCGCGTTCGAACGCGTCCGACCAGCCATGGTCGAAGACATATTCGCCCTGGCTGTGCGACTTCAGATAGCAGGGGACCGCTCCGAGCAACATGCCTCGCGCGGTTTCCAGCCTGAGGTGATGGCCTTGCCAGCCTGTGCGCCGAACAGCGCAGCCGGAATCTTCCAGCGCGCTCAAAAAAGCGAATGAGACAAGCGGGTTGTAGCCGTATTCTGCATCGCCGCGTGTAGTGCCGCCGAGGCTGTCCCATTCAGCGCTGGTAAAGGCGCCGATGCCCGCGGCGATGCGGATCGACAGCTCCGCATTCGCCGTTTGTCTTTCACAGTCGTCCCCTTGATCCATGAGGCTTACTTAAGCTCGCTGCGGACCCATACAAGCCCGCTCAGGCAAGCCGTACCAGATCGGGCTCGAATCCTTCGAACGTCATCTGGTCGGCATATTTGAAGGTCAGGTCGACGGCAGGCTGGTCGTGCACGGTCCAGGTGATCACCGGCATACCGAGTCTCTCTCGCACGAAGGAGACGAACCGGTTCGGCAGGTCGCCGGCAGCGTAGGAGGTGAAGGCGATGTCATGCGCCAGCATGGCGAAATGCGCCTCGATCAGGTGGTTGTCGTTGCCGTAGGCGGTCAACCCGCCGGGTATGCCGGGTGCATATTTCGGGAACTCGCGGATCAGCCAATGGTCGAACGACATGATCGCGGTCTTGCCCTTGTAATGCTTGAGCATCTTGCCGACGCTTTCGACCAGGCCTTCGTCATGCCCGGCAGCACCTTTCAGTTCGACAACCATCGGCACACGGCCGTCGACCAGATCAAGCGCCTGCTGCAGCGTCGGCAAATGGTCGGCGGTGCCGCCGACCTTCAGCGCCGTGATCTCTGCAGCCGTACGCTGCCAGACGAAGCCGTCCTCGCCGGTCAGCCGCCGCAGATCGCCATCGTGGATGATGACGGGGACGCCGTCGGATGACAGGTGCACATCGCATTCGATCGCGTAGCCGCGCTCGGCCGCCGCAGCGAAGGCGGAAAGGGTGTTCTCCCAGCGCGTCTTGTTCATGTCGTGGAGGCCGCGATGGGCGACGGGCCGGGCGGTCAGCCAGGAAAGATCGGTCATGGTTGCAGTCCCGGTCATTCGACTTCGAAGATCGCTTCGATTTCCACTGCGGCATTAAGCGGCAGGGAGGCGGTGCCGACGGCGGAGCGAGCGTGCTTGCCACGATCGCCGAGCACGGCGGCGAGAAAATCCGAGGCGCCGTTGGCAACCAGATGCTGTTCGACAAAATCCGGTGCCGAGGCGACGAAGACGGTGATCTTCACCAAGCGACGGATTTTCTCGAGATCGCCAAGTGCCGCCTGAGCCTGGGCCAATATGTTGATCGCACAGTATTTTGCGGCTTCCTTGCCGGTCGCGGTGTCGACATCGCGGCCAAGCAGTCCGCTCGCCTGGAGCTTGCCCTCCTTGAGCGGCAACTGCCCGGCGGTGAACAGCAGATTGCCGGTCCGGCAATAGGGCACGTAATTGGCGGCGGGCGCGGCGGCGGCCGGCAGCGTCACGCCGAGATCGCTTAGCCGCTTTTCGATTGTTTCGCTCATGCTATTTCCCTATTGCTTGAAGGTGCCGCGCAGGCCGGGCCGAAATTGCTATTTTTGCCTCGCTTCCGCCACGACTTTTTTTAAGCTGGACCATCTTTCCATGCGGCTTGCCATTAGCCGCGATGATCGGAGCACCCCATGCGCGCAACGCGCCTCGCATTCAACGCCGTTCTCTTGACAGCGGCTTCCTGGGCGGCTCCCGCTTTTGCGGTGCCTGCGCTGCAGGCGCATCGTGCTGTTTACGACATTTCACTCGACAAGGCTTCAGACCGTTCCGGCATTACCGGCATCACCGGCCGTATGGTCTACGAGTTCAACGGCTCGCCTTGCGAGGGCTATACGGTAAAGTTCCGTTTGGTGACCCAGATCGTAACCAGCGACAACACCAGGCTGACCGACCAGCAGATGACCACCTTCGAGGATGCCGAGGGCAAGACCTTCTCCTTCGTGAACAAATCCTTTGTCGACCAGAACCTCGACAAGGAGGTCAAGGGTACCGCAACGAAGGAAGCCAACGGTCTCAAGGTCGATATCGACAAGCCCGAGAAGAACAGCCTGGAACTCGCGCCGACCCAGTTCCCGACCCAGCAAATGGTCGAAATGATCGGCAAGGCGGAAAAGGGCGAGCGTTTCTACGAAACCAACCTGTTCGACGGCTCTGAGGATGCCAACAAGGTGGTGACCACCACCGTCGTCGTCGGCAAGCAAGCCGATGCCGACAATGCCGATCCGGAAGCGCCGGCGCTGGCCAAGCTCGCCACCGACAAATACTGGCCGGTCGACATCGCCTATTTCGATGATGCCGACAAAGGCGGCGAGGAGGTGCCGGAATACCGGATCAGCTTCAAGCTGCACAAGAACGGCATCACGCGCGATCTCGTCATGGACTATGGCGAGTTCTCGATGACCGGCAAACTGGTCAATCTGTCGCTGTTCGATCAGCCAAAGACCTGCCCGTCTAAATAAGCTCGAGTGAACGGCAAGCCGCCGGCCGCTATCCGGGATAGTAGCGCTTAATCTTGCGGGGCAAGTCGCATCGACTTGAGCATGCCGCAATTGCCTATCAACGTCTTATGACGGTATGCGCCGCGGGGGAGCAGGTTGAGCAGGATCGAGGTTTTTGTGGCGCCGCGGCCCAATGCGACGCTGATCAACGCTATGACATTCGTCAACCGGATTGTCATGCTGCACGGCATTCCAGGCTTTCGCGACCTGTTGCCATTCAACCGTCTGGCCGGTTTGCGCGGCGTCGCCAATGTCCGCCACATCGATTTTCCGGAGGATGACCGGCAAAGGCTGAAGGCTTGTTGCGGCGCGGGCAAGGCGACGTTCATCACGCCCAACCATCCCGAATTCTTTACCGACTGGATGATCGACAAGGAGGTCGTCTCGCGGGTAAGCCCGCTGGCGGCATCCTGGGCCACGCACGGCGTCGTCAACGGGCTTGGCCGGCTGATGCAGAAATTCTGGTTGGCCAACAATCTGATCGCGCAAATCCCGGGCAACAGCGCGGCCGCCAAGGAACATTCGGTGGCCTGGGCGCTGAAGGGGCACGGCGTGCTCCTGCATCCCGAAGGCGGTGTCGGCTGGCATGCCAACATCATTGCCCCGCTGCTGCCGGGCGCGGTCGAAATGGGGTTCGAGGCGTTGAAGCGCGGCCGCCTGACGGATCCGGATTTCAAGGTTTGGATCGCGCCCGTGATCTGGAAGCTTGCTTTTACGGGGAATGTCGAGGCAGCGCTGGCAAAGGAATGCGCCTATGTCGAGCACAGCCTGAAAATCGAACGCCGTGCCGCCGATTCGCTGCCGGAGCGCATCCATCATATCTATGCGACGTTGCTGTCTCGCGATGAGGCTGCATATGGCCTGCGGTCCGATGAGCGGGCTTCGTATGACGCACGTCAAAAGGACCTGCTGACCGAACTCGGCCGTCGCCTTGCCGAACTTGTCTCGGTCGACGCCGGCACGCTCGACAATGCCGACCTTTTGCGCCGTTCGCGGCGCTGGCTGCGGGAAAACACGGATGGCAGCGGAAGCCAGAAGCAGGTCCGAATGCTGGCGGATACAATCCAGCGCGTGCAGCGTGTCGGGCGGTGGGCTTCAGCCAACCCGCGCATCACGCAGGAGGAGATCGCCGAACATTTGAAGCGGATCCGCAACGATTATTGCAAGGGTACGCTGCGCGATACGATCAACCGTTTCGTGCCGCAGCCGGCAGGCCCACGCCGCGCCTATGTCCGGGTACCGGAGCCGCTAGGCTTGCACGCCTATCAAGGCTCCGTCGAGGAGGCACTCGCCGAACTGCACGACCGGATGCAGGAGACCGTCACCAAGACGATGACGCAACTCGAGGCTGGCGGCGGCTTCATTTTCTATGCCAATCCCTTCTATCATCGTTAGCGGTGTGTTGGTCGGCGCAAGATGAAGGAGTGCGGCAAGCCTGTGGCGGTCTATGTCGATGCGGCGATCTGGAAATGGGTCGGCCACCGCTGGTGTCATCTGCTGGCAGACGACACCGACGAGCTGCATCGCTTTGCCGGGCAGCTCGGCATCAAGCGCGCGTCCTACCAAGGACCGCCGAAGACATCGGCACCGCACTATGACATAACCGGGTTCGAGCGCGACCGCGCAGTGCGGTTAGGCGCCATCGAGTGCAGCCGCGAGGAGATCGTCGCCGTTTTCCGGCGTGTGCGGGTGCCGAAGGGGAAGATGCGGGGATGACACTGGTGCGCTGATCGCCGCGCGCTGAACCACAAGATGCCACAACGCTTGCGTTTGTCGCGCTTCCCCTCTATATGCGCGCTCATTCCACACACGGACTTTGGTGTCTGCCCGGGAGAAATCCGGCTGAAACCTCCGGTGGCGTTCGAGGACAAAGTCCAAAAATGCCTGTGTCCGTGGAGGCTAACCGGAAAGGAAATAAGAATGGCTCTGCCTGATTTCAGCATGCGCCAGCTATTGGAAGCTGGCATTCACTTCGGCCACCAGACCCACCGCTGGAACCCGAAAATGGCGCCCTATATCTACGGCGCCCGCAACAACATCCACATCATCGACCTCTCGCAGACGGTGCCTTTGCTGCACCAGGCGCTGAAGCAGGTTTCCGACACTGTTGCCAAGGGCGGCCGCGTGCTGTTCGTCGGCACCAAGCGCCAGGCCTCCGACATCGTCGCCGATGCCGCGCAGCGCTCGGCCCAGTACTATGTCAACTCGCGTTGGCTCGGCGGCATGCTGACCAACTGGAAGACGATCTCGAATTCCATCCAGCGCCTGCGCAAGCTGGACGAAATGCTGGCCGGCGAGGCTCAGGGCCTGACCAAGAAAGAGCGCCTCAACCTCGACCGCGAGCGTGAGAAGCTCGACAAGGCGCTGGGCGGCATCAAGGATATGGGTTCGACGCCCGATTTGATGTTCGTGATCGACACCAACAAGGAAGCGATCGCCATTCTCGAGGCCAAGCGTCTCGGCATCCCGGTCGTTGCCATCATCGATTCCAACTGCGACCCGGACAAGATCGACTTCCCGATCCCCGGCAATGACGACGCGGCCCGCGCCATCCAGCTGTATTGCGATTTGATCGCGAAGGCAGCTATCGACGGCATCGCCCGTCAGCAGGGCGCGCTCGGTGTCGATATCGGCGCATCGGTCGAGGCTCCGGTCGAGCCGGCGCTCGATCAGACCCCGGCCGCCGAGAGCCCGGCAGCCCAGACCCCGGAAGCATAGTAGCGAAGGCCGGCTGCGGCCTTCATCTTTCCAATATGTTGGCGCGGTAAGCGCTACCGGCACCAGGCGCATCATCGAAAATCGATGGTGCGTCAGTGCATTTAGACAAAGAGGCGACAATGAGCATTTCGGCTGCACAGGTCAAAGAACTCCGCGACTTGACCGGCGCGGGCATGATGGACTGCAAGGCGGCGTTGAACGAGACCAACGGCAATATGGAAGAAGCCATCGACTGGCTGCGCAAGAAGGGCATTTCCAAGGCCGACAAGAAGGCTGGCCGTACCGCTGCCGAAGGCCTGATCGGCGTAGATTCCGGCGTCCGCGAGGCAGCGATCGTCGAGGTCAATTCCGAGACGGACTTCGTTGCCCGCAATGCTGCGTTCCAGGAGATCGTCGCCAATGTCGCGAAGGTCGCGCTTGCCTATGGCGGCAAGACCGAGGCCGTTGCCGCCGCTCCCTATCCGGGCTCGGGCAAATCGGTCGCCGAGACCATCAAGGACGCTGTCGGCACCATTGGCGAGAATCTGGGCTTCCGCCGCTCGGCCAAGCTCACCGTCGAGCACGGCGCTGTCGCAACCTACGTTCACAATGCGGTCGCCGACGGCCTTGGCAAGCTCGGCGTGCTGGTGGCCATCGAGACGACAGGCAACGCGCATGCCGCCAACGCCTTCGCCCGTCAGGTTGCCATGCATGTCGCTGCCACCAATCCGATGGCCCTGACCACCGAAGAGCTCGATCCGGCCGCAGTGGAACGCGAGAAGGCGATCTTCGCCGACCAGGCGCGCCAGTCCGGCAAGCCGGAAGCGATCATCGAGAAGATGGTCGAAGGCCGTTTGCGCAAGTTCTATGAAGAGGTCGTGCTGCTCAAGCAGGCTTTCGTGCTCAATCCCGACATTACCGTCGAGAAGGCGCTGAAGGATGCCGAAAGCGAAATCGGCGCGCCAGCCAAAATCGCTGCCTATCTGCGCTTCGCGCTCGGTGAGGGCATCGAGAAGGAAGAGACCGATTTCGCGGCGGAAGTCGCGGCAGCGGTCAAGAAGTAACTATTCGTTTGAAAGGTTTTTTCGGCCGGGTATCCGCGAGGATGCCCGGCCGATTTCTTGCGCGGTGTCGATGAAGGCGCGGAGCTTCGGGGCCATCGAGGCGCGGCGCGGGAAATAGAGGAACAGTCCCGGTTCCTCGATCGATGCCTCGCCAAGGACTTCGACCAGCCGGCCTGCCTCGATGTCGGGCTTGACAAGCGGCTCGAACAGATAGGCGAGGCCGATACCGGCAAGCGCCATTTCCCTTGCCGACAGCGGATCGCTGACGACCACGCTGCCGCGTGTCTCCACGCTGATATCCTTGCCCTGATCGGACAGATCCCAGCGATAGAGCGCACGTGATCGCAGCAGCCGATAGCCGATGCAGTTGTGCGCGGCGAGATCGGCCAACGCCCATGGCCGCCCGCGCCGGCCGACATAGGCCGGCGAGGCAACGATGATGCTGCGGAAAGGCCCTGTCAGACGCACCGTCACCATATCCTCGGCGATCATCTCGCCCAGCCGGATGCCGGCGTCGAAACCCTCGCCGACGATATCGCTCAGACGTTCGTCGGTGACGATCTCCACCGTCACGTCAGGGTAACGTTCCGCCATCGCCGTCAGGATGGGCATCAGCGCCAGAGGCAGCGCCAAACGCGGCGCGTTGATCCTGAGCAGTCCGCTTGCCCGGCGTTTGACAGAGCGGATACGTTCGATCCGGTCGGCAATGTCTTCCAGCGCCGGCTCCGCCGCAGCGACAAGCGCGGTGCCAGCCTCGGTCAGCGAGACGCTGCGCGTGGTGCGGGCAAACAACGGCTGGCCGATTCGCTCCTCGACCAGCCGAACCGCATGGCTGACCGCTGACGGGCTCATGCCGAGCTCGGCGGCTGCCGGCGCGAAGCCGCCACGCCGCGCGACGGCAACGATTATAGGTAGGTGGCTAAGCAGATCGCGGTCCATTCATGCATGATATCGCATAGTCCATTCGGATAATGCAATCTTATCGGTGGGTAAAGGAGGGCGCATCTTTGGCTGCATCACACGGCAATCGCCGAGCAGCCAAGAGACGTCTAATGACCGACCTCGATTCCGAACGAACCCGCAATCTCGAGACCGTGCGTAAATTCTTTGATCTGATGCACCGCAAGGACATTGAGGCATGGGGCGACCTTTGGGCTGAAGATGGCCGTATACTTGTCTTCTACCCGCCGGCAGGATTTGGAAACAGCATCGATGGTAAGGCCGCGATCCTGGGGGCCTTCCGAGGTCTCTTCGGTAATTTCGAATCCTTCGATTCGCAGCTGACAGCCATCTATCCGGCAGCGGATTCGGACGCGATCGTCGTTGAGTACAAGAACCGCGCGGTGCTGATCGGCGGCACTGAATACACCAACAGCAATATCGCGATTTTCCACTTCAAGAGCGGTCTGATCAGCGCCTACCACGATTATTTCGATCCGCGCCGTTTCCAGGTGGTGGTCGATGCGCTGGCCAAAGCCTGACTGCGTATCCCAGGCAAGACCTCAACCCCGCTTTTCAAACTTCAGGAGAAAATCCATGACCATGTCCTACTACACGCTCGGCAACAGCGGGCTGCGTGTCACCCGCGTGGCGCTCGGCACCATGACGTTCGGCACGGAATGGGGCTGGGGCGCGGAGAAGGAAACCGCGCGCGCCTTGGTTGATGCCTATATCGAAGCCGGTGGCAATTTCTTCGATACCGCCGATCTCTATACCGGTGGCACGGCCGAAACCTGGCTCGGCGAATTCATCGCCGAGCGCGGGCTGCGCGACAAGGCGGTGATCAGTACCAAATTCACCTACAACGCCGAACCGGGCAACCCGAACGCCGGGGGCAACGGCCGCAAGAACATCCTGCGGGCGATAGACGGTTCGCTGAAGCGGCTCGGCACCGACTACATCGATCTCTACATCCTCCATACCTGGGACAGGCTGACGCCGCCGGAGGAGGTGATGCGGACGCTGGACGATCTGGTGCGCGCCGGAAAGATCCGGCATGTCGGTCTGTCCGACGTGCCGGCCTGGTACGCAAGCCGGGCGCAGGCCGTCGCCGAGCATCGCGGCTATGAACCGGTTTCGGCGCTTCAGCTCGAATATTCGCTGGCCGAGCGCAACATCGAGCACGAGTTCGTGCCGTTCGGCACGCGCTATGGCGCCGGAATCATGGTCTGGAGTCCGTTGGCCGGCGGTCTGCTCAGCGGAAAATACCGTTTCGATACAGTCGTCGAGGATGGTGGCCGGCTGGAGACAATGCGTGGTTCGACCAATCCCGGTTTCCAGAAATTCACCGATCGCAACTGGCAAATCGTCGCCGAACTGGAGAGGGTTGCCAGCCAGCTCGGCCGCAGCATGGCCCAGGTCGCCCTGAACTGGACGGCAAACAGGCCAGGCATTGCGTCCGTCATCGTCGGCGCTACCAGGCTTGACCAGCTCAAGGACAATCTCGGCGCGCTTGATTTCGACATTCCCGAAGATCTTCGGGCACGGCTCGATGCGGTGAGCCGGCCGGTCACGCCCTTTCCGTATTCGTTCTTCGGCCCTGAAATACAAGGCGGCCTGACCGGTGGGCAGGCGGTTGGCGGTAAGCCGGCAAGCTATCTGCCGGATCTGCTCACGCGAGGCACTTTTGCCGGCGTGAGCTGACAGCTATCCCGGTCCACGATCTCAACTTTCCGGCTCGGGGGGGGCAGGGCAGCCCCGACGGCCACGGCGATTGGAAGACCACCAAGTTAGTGGCGGCCCCCAAACCCGCCAACCAACCCAACCCA
>NZ_JAMYMD010000017.1:0-113980 GCF_040318335.1 Mesorhizobium sp. M1182 | reverse complement strand
CTAGGCGGGCGGTGCGGGCCGTGGCGGCCTACGTGTCCTCGGGCGCGGTAGCCCGCGGGGGCCGTTTCTTGCGGACCGTCTTCGTGGGAGGCGAAACGGCAGGTCCGCCGCATGCTTGCCGCCGGTGTTTTGGCGGAGGAAGGTTCGGACGCGGTAGCTGCCTGAGCCCGGGTCGTCCGAGTGATGCCCCCATCCCCCGGACGAGCCACACCGCGTCCTATGCTCTGCTTAATCGATTTGGCGCGCCCGCGGCATGTTACCCGAGGTTACATGTCACTGTTACGCGACCGTTCCGGCCGATTTTCTGGCGATGTGTTGGTTTCGGGCAACAAAAAAGCCGGATCAATGAAGACCCGGCTGAGTTTGATTGGAAGTGCCTGTTAAGGCTAACCTCCAGAGGGGAACACTCGAGAGCGCTAATGGGAGGAGAACGCGCTCAGGAGATGATCTATATATGTGCTCTTCATGCCCAAGAAACAAGCATCTATTTTGCAACACTCACATGCAAAAAGGCGCCGGCTGTGGTCTAATCCGTCCCGAAGCGCAATAGGACCAGTTGAATCGCTGAAATACAGCCTGCGGCAAGGCAAAAATCGATCCGCGGCTGCGAATCAGCAGCGATTCCTGCTCGGAAAGTCGAAAAACGCAGGATGACGTGGAATCGTGCAGCACGCGTTTGTTTTTTCGGCAGGCAGACCTTGCTGGTGCATGCCGCCCAAAAGCCCGCCATCGAGCTTGACCTGAGGTGCGGCGGCTTGGGTTACGTGCCGGACAAGACCTGAAGCGCGTTGCAGGAGACCGTTCAAGGCCGCGCCCGTAAGGAGAGCTATATGCGAGCCACTTCGGCGATCGCCGGCAGCGTCATCTTTCTTGCTGTAGCGCCCGGCGTGGTCGCCGGACTGTTGCCTTGGCTGCTGACCGATCGCTATCGCCTGCCCTGGTCGAGACTGCCCGGTTTCGTTCCTGTGGGCTGGCTGCTGGTTGTCGCCGGCACAGCCATACTGCTGCACGCCTTTGCCCGGTTTGCCCTGGAGGGTCGGGGTACGCCCGCCCCGGTCGCGCCGACCGAGAGGCTGGTCGTCGGCGGCATCTACCGCCATGTCCGCAATCCGATGTACGTCGCCGTGCTGTCGATCGTCCTCGGCCAGGCACTGCTGTTTTCGAGCTGGACGGTCGCCGCCTATCTAGTCATCGCCGCGGCCGCCATGATCTCCTTCGTGAGACTATACGAGGAACCGACGCTTGCCCGCCGCTACGGTGACGAATACGAGGCCTACCGCCGTGCCGTACCAGGCTGGCTGCCCCGCCTGACACCTTGGCGCGGCTGACGCAGGCTCCAACGCTGCGTCACCACGGCAGCGGGCCGTCCTCGTTCGAGAACGTGCCCGTCGGACCGTTCGCGTCGAGAAGCGCGAGGCGCACGGGCTCCCGCGCGGCCTGTTCGACTGTGCGCGGACCTTCGAAGTTGTTGAGCTCCGTCGCGGTGTAGCCCGGGCACGCAGCGTTGACCTTGATGCCGGTCTCCTCGAGCTCGATGGCGAAGGCGAGCGTCATCGCGTTGACGGCCGTCTTCGACGGGTTGTAGACGGCGCCAAACGACGTGCGGTACGGAAAGGCCGGATCCGCGTTCAATGTCAGCGAGCCGGCGCCGCTCGATACGTTGACGATACGCGCCGCCGGCGCCTCACGAAGGAGCCGCAGCATCGCTTGCGTGACGGCGACGATGCCAAACACGTTCGTCTCGAATACGGCGCGTACGTCGTCGAGGGAGGCAATGCTCGGGCGGCCCGAATTGATGATCTCCTCGAGCGGCCTGCCCGGCTTTCCCGCATGGGAGATGCCGGCATTGTTCACCAGCACGTCGAGGCGGCCGAGTTCGATGCGGATGCGCTCTGCCGCGGCGGCGATCGACGCCTGATCGGTGACGTCGAGCTGCAGGGCGTGGGCATCCTCTCCGATGCTATTTGCGGCTGCCTCGGCATGCTCGAGCCTGCGCGATCCTACGAGCACGGTAAGGCCGTTCGCCGCGAGGTCCTTGGCGATCTGAAGACCGATGCCCTTGTTGGCCCCGGTGACCAGGGCGACGGGTTTGTCCTGCATGGTAATCTCCTTTTGTGCACCGATGTGTGGCCAACACCGCTTTGCCGTGCTAGATACAAGTCAAACGGAACCACGTTCCACATATATCCGGAACAAGGTTCCGTTTGCAAGAGGTAATTTGATGGGCGAAAAAACGCCGAACGGCAAAACGGATCAAGGCGATGGTCTGGAACCCCGCGACCGCGCGGATCGCCACGTGCGCGCCGACGCACGGCGCAACATCGACGCGTTGCTCCGGGCGGCCATGGCGGTGTTCGCGACCTCCGGCGTGGAGGCTCCGGTGCGAGAGATCGCGGAAAAGGCTGGCGTCGGCGTCGGCACCGTCTACCGCCATTTTCCACAGCGCTCGGACCTGATCGTGGCCGTCTTCCGCAACGAGGTTGACGCCTGTGCGGACGCCGCGCCGATCCTGGCCGGAAAGCATGAGCCCGGTGAAGCGCTGGCCCTGTGGATGCAGCGCTATGTGGATTTCATCACGGCAAAACGCGGCCTCGCGGCAGCCTTGTACTCAGGCAATCCGGCATTCGACACTTTGCCTGCCTATTTCAACCAACGGCTCCGGCCCGCGCTTCAAACATTGCTGGAGGCGGCGGCCGCGGCCGGCGAGGTGCGCGCCGATATCGAGCCGGGCGACCTGTTGGGGGCGGCCGCCAGCCTTGCCATGCCGGCACATGGCGGCGGCCCTGCCCAGGCGCGGCGCATGGTTGCCCTGCTGGTCGACGGTTTGCGCTACGGCGCCAGCACGCTGGCGGATACGCGTTCCTAAAGCGCGTTGCGTTCGACCGACCTGATGCGACGCGCTTTAGGTTCTTGTTTGATGCATGTCCTTATCGCAAAACCGCTGCACGCTTTTGCGCGACACGCATTAAATCAGAACGACCAGCTGCGCGCCTTGGCGATGATGAAATCGCGGAAGACATGCAGCTTCGCCTGGTTCTTCATCGCATCGGGATAGGCGAAATAGGTATCGAAGGACGGCACTTCGGTCTCGGGCAGCAACTGCACCAGTCCGGAATCCTTGCTGACCACGTAATCCGGCAGCATGGCGATGCCGGCGCCGCCCTGCACCGCCCGCTTGATCGACAATATGTCGTTGATCTGCAGCGTCGGCACCCTTTGCCCGCCTTCGAAATCGCCGACCGTCTCCAGCCAGTTCAGTTCCGACAGATGCGCCGGCACCGGCACGCCGAAGGTGACGATGCGATGGGTTTTCAGCTCGGCGATCGAATTCGGCTTGCCATATTTGTTTACATAGGATGGCGCCGCGTAGAGATGGAAATGCACGGTGAACAGGCGGCGCTGGATGAGGTCCGGCTGCTGCGGCTGGCGCAGCCGGATGGCGCAGTCGGCCTGGCGCATCGTGAGATCGAGCTCCTCATTGGCCAGGATGAGCTGCAGGCTGACCTCGGGATAGAGCTCGATGAATTCCTGCACGCGCTCTGTCAGCCAGCCAGCGCCGAGGCCGACCGTGGTCGTCACCCTGAGCACGCCGGAGGGCCGGTCCTTGGTTTCGGTCAGTCGCGACTTGATGGTTTCGAGCTTCATCAGCACGTCATGCGCCGTGCGGAACAGCATCTCGCCCTGCTCGGTCAGCACCAGGCCGCGGGCGTGGCGGTTGAACAGCGGCACGCCGACATCATGCTCGAGCGCGCTGACCTGCCGCGAGATCGCCGATTGCGACAAATGCAGTGTTTCCGCGGCATGGGTGAACGACCCCGCTTCCGCCGCGGCGTGAAACACGCGTAGCTTGTCCCAATCCAACGCCATGATTTCCCCTCGTCCTGTTTTCTGGCGTCCGCCTGTTTTCGGCGTCTGAATGAAAAATCAGGCTTTTGCGCGGCTTTTCTCAGCCGCTTATCGAACAATCACTCCGCCGCTTCGCGGTGAACCTCGATCCCTGCCAGATATTTTTCCGCCTCGAGCGCGGCCATGCAGCCGAGACCGGCCGCCGTCACCGCCTGGCGGTAGATGTCGTCGGTCACGTCGCCGGCGGCGAACACACCCGGCATATCGGTGCGGGTCGAATCCGGCGCCGTCCACAGATAGCCGTTCGGCTTCTGCTTCAGCTTGCCGGCAAACAGCTCGACCGCCGGCGCGTGGCCGATCGCCACGAACACGCCGTCGACCACCAGATGCATCTCCTGCCCGGTCACCACGTTGCGCAGCTTCAGCCCTTCGACCGACGGCGGCAGCGGCGCCTTGCCGGGCCTGCCGGTGATCTCGTCGACCACCGTGTCCCAGATGATGCGGACATTGTCTTTCCGCAGCAGCCGCTCGCGCAGGATGCGCTCGGCGCGGAAATCGCTGCGCCTGTGGATGACGGTGACGCTCTTGGCCAGGTTGGAGAGATAGAGCGCTTCCTCCACCGCCGAATTGCCGCCGCCGATCACCGCGACGTCCTTGCCGCGGTAGAAGAAGCCGTCGCAGGTGGCGCAGGCCGAGACGCCAAAACCCATGAAGGTGTGTTCGCTCGGGATGCCCAGCCATTTCGCCTGGGCTCCGGTGGCGATGATCAGCGCGTCGGCGGTATAGATCGTGCCGGAATCGCCCTTGGCGCGGAACGGCCGCACGTTGAGGTCGACCTCGGTGATGATGTCGTTGACGATGTCGGTGCCGACATGCTCGGCCTGCCTGAGCATCTCGCTCATCAGCCATGGACCCTGGATCGGTTCGGCGAAGCCCGGATAGTTTTCGACATCGGTGGTGATCATCAGTTGCCCGCCCTGCTGCAGGCCGGCGACCAGCATCGGCTTGAGCATGGCGCGGGCGGCATAGATCGCCGCCGTATAGCCAGCGGGGCCGGAGCCGATGATGAGAACAGGCGCGTGCTTGGTGATCATGAAAAACCTCTGCGGGGAGCAGCCATGGATTGTGGCATGAACTCTCGTCGATTGTTGCGCGTAATGTAAGTGTTGCCTGCGATGCCAGCAAGGCAAGTTGCCGTTCGTCCCCGGAAAGCTTCGGCGCCGGCGACGGCGACAAGCAACCCGCAGCAAGATGTGCGAAAATCCTCGATCCAGCGGATGGAATGGACAGCAAAGTCGTTTAATTACAAAGTCGCGAAAGATTCTTTCGCGTCACCACGGAAGCCACCATGCCGATCAAGGCCGATCTCGATGCCATCGACTGGAAGATCCTGCGCGAGCTTCAGCAGGACGGACGCATGACCAATGTCGAACTGTCGGGCCGCGTCGGCATTTCGGCGCCGCCGTGCCTGCGCCGCGTCAGGCGGCTGGAAGAGGCCGGCATCATCCGCGGTTACCGCGCTTTGCTCAACGCTCCGGCGCTCGGCCTCGACGTCGTCGCCTTCTGTCTGATCGGCCTGCATCACCAGGCCGACGCCGAACTCAAGACCTTCGCCGAGCGCACCCGCGGCTGGCCGATCGTGCGCGACGCCTGGATGGTGTCGGGCGAGTCCGATTTCCTGCTGCATTGCGTGGCGAGCGATCTCGGCACCTTCCAGACCTTCGTCATCGAGGAACTGGCCTCGGCCCCCAATGTCGATACGGTGCGAACCGCGCTGACCATCCGCCGGGTCAAAGACGAAGGGCTGGTGGCGTTTTCGGCTTAAGAGAGCAGGCAAAGCGGCTGCGAAACAAAAAACCGGAAACAAAAAACCCGCCTCGGCGGGCGGGATCGTCGGTGGAATCATCACCATACCGAAATTAGTAGCATAGCTGCCGGCACAAAGCAAGAACAAAATTGCCTTCAGCGTTGAAGATTGGCTTCATTCCAGCTTAGGTTCCTCGCCCCACGAAAGTGGGGAGGTGGCTCGGCGAAGCCGAGACGGAGAGGGGAACCGCGCTCTACGAAGCCCCCTCTCCAGCCGCTTCGCGGCCACCTCTCCCCCGCTTCGCGGAGGGCGAGGAACCCAGGTCCTGAGAGTTCGAGGATCACCCTGCGTCGCAGAGGCGCGTTTCGACCATTTCGCACAAATGGTGGTAGAGGCACAAATGCCCCTGCTGGATGATCGGCGTCGAGGTCGAGGGTACGTTGAGCAGGATGTCCGAGAGCGGCTTCAGCTTGCCGCCGGTGTCGCCGGTCAGGCTGACAACCGTCATGCCCATCATGCGCGCCTGTTGGGCGGCGGCGAGGATGCTTGGCGAATTGCCGCTGGTCGAGATGGCGAGCAGCACGGCGCCCGCCGAACCATGCGCCTCGACCTGGCGCGCAAACACCGTGTCGAAGCCGTAATCATTGCCCCAGGCGGTCAGCACCGCCGCGTTGGCCGGCAGCGCGATGACGTTGTAGGCCTTGCGCTCCCTGAGGAAGCGGCCGACCAGCTCGCCGGCGATATGGATGGCGTCGCTGGCCGAACCGCCATTGCCTGCTATCAGCAGCGCCTTGCCCTGCGAAAGCGCGGCGACGACGGCGCTGACCGCCCGCTCCATCTCGCTGGTCAGGTCGCGCTCGACCATCGCCGAAATCGCGGCCGCCGAGCGCGCCAGGTAATCGTTCAGTTCGGACATGAAACCCTCAGTTCCCGGCGCGCAATCTGCCGATGGTGCCGGTCGTGCTCTTGCCGGCGACGAGGTCGACCAGCACGACGCGGCCGCCGGCCTTCTGCACGACATCGGCGCCAACCACCTGATCGACCGTATAGTCGGCGCCCTTGACCAGTATGTCGGGGCTCAGCGCCTCGATCAGCGAAAGCGGCGTATCCTCCTCGAAGATGACGACGGCGTCGACCGAGGCAAGTGCTGCCAGCACGCAGGCCCGGTCATGCTGGTCGTTGACCGGGCGCCCCGGCCCTTTCAGCCGGCGCACCGAGGCATCGCTGTTGAGGCCGAGCACCAGCCGGTCGCACTGGCTGCGCGCCGCATGCAACAGGCTGACATGGCCGGCATGCAGGATATCGAAACAGCCATTGGTGAAGCCGACGCTCAAGCCCTCGTCTTTCCAGCCCGCCACCAGCCGCACGGCGGCGGCGGCATCGAGGATCGCATCCAAGTGGGCGACCGGACCATGCGAGCGAAACAGCGCACCGGTGAGTTCCTCGATCGTCAGCCGCGCCGTGCCGCGCTTGCCGACGACAACACCGCCGGCGGCGTTGGCGATCGATCCGGCCATGACACGATCAGCCCCTGCTGCAAGAGCCAGCGCGAAGGTCGCGATTACCGTGTCGCCGGCGCCCGAAACGTCGAACACTTCGCGCGCCTGCGTGGCGATATGGCGGGCATCGTCCGCACCGATGACGCTCATGCCCTTTTCGCTGCGCGTCGCGACGACGAAATCGAAACCGTGCGCCGAAATCAGCTGGCGTGCCGCCGCCTCGATTTCGTCGTCGGCAAACACTGCGCGGCCGACCGCCTCGCCGAGTTCCTTGCGGTTGGGCGTGATTGCCGTCGCGCCGGCATAACGCGCATAGTCGCGGCCCTTCGGGTCGACCAGCACCGGCTTGCCCGCTTGCCGGCAGATCGAGATCAGCTCGCCGGCGACGCCGTCGAGCAGCACGCCCTTGCCATAGTCGGACAGGATGACGATGTCGGCGCCCGCCAGCGCTTGGCGAAAATGCCCGATCAATGTCGCGCGCTCGGCATCGCCCAGCGGCTTGATTTCCTCTTCGTCGAAACGCAGCACCTGCTGGTTGAGCGCGCTGAAGCGGCTTTTCGACGACGTCATGCGATCGGCATCCTGCGCCAGCCCGCCGGTGTCGACGCCAAAGTCGCCGAGCATGCGCATGAGGTTTTTGCCGGCCTCGTCAGCGCCGATCACGGAGACCGGCATGACGGCAGCGCCGAGCGAAACGATATTGGCGACGACATTGCCGGCGCCACCCATCGCCAGCGTTTCGCCGCGCCCGTGCAGCACGGGGATCGGCGCCTCCGGCGAAATGCGCTCGATCACGCCGTTGACGAAACGGTCGAGGATGAAATCGCCGACCACCAGCACGGTGGCGCCGCCGAAGCGCGAAATGGCGCGGTGAAGAGGTTCGGGAGAGGGCAGCTTGATCATGTCAACGCGTGGGAGAGCCGATTTTCAGTGATGGGAAATTCGATTGGCAGGGCCGGCCGTTCATGGCGATGCCGATATACCGCAATTTCAGCCGACGCAACGCCGGGCCTTCGACCGGTCGCGGCGGCGAGACAGTGCGTCAGCTTTTCTGCAACGCGACATGCACGCCCAGAGCGACAAGCACCGCACCGCCAGCGCGCCGCATCAGGCGCTGCGCCCGGCTCGACTGCCGCAGCCTGGCGATCACCGCGCCGGCCAGTATCACGCAAACAATGTCGGCCGACGAGAACATCAAATTGACGATTGTTCCAAGCACAACGAACTGCAGCCAGACCGGAAACGCTGCCGAGGCATCGATGAATTGCGGCAGGAACGCCATGAAGAAAATCGCCGTCTTGGGGTTGAGCACCTCGACGGCAATGCTCTCGAAAAAGGCGCGGCGGGCGGATTTCGGCTGAATTCCCGGCAAGACAACGTCGCCTTGCGCCTTGGCGCGAAACAGCGAAACACCGAGCCAGATCAGATACAGCGCACCGACCAGCTTGACCGCCATGTAAAGCACCGGCACGGCATGGAAAAGCACCGACAGGCCGACAGCGGCGGCGAAGACATGAACGTAGCCGCCAAGATGGATGCCGAGCGCCGCCATCAGGCCGGACCAGCGGCCGCGCGCCATGGTTTGCGCGGCGGCATAGAGCATGGCCGGGCCGGGGATATAGGCGAAGATCGCCGTGGTGGCGAAAAAGGCGACAAGCAGTTCGGTTGACGGCATTACCTTGCTCCTGTCGCCGGTCGGCCGGCAGGCCGACTGAAACGTGACGTTTGCGGCGCCACTATGGCGCTCATCCGGCCGCCCAGCCACCTGCTTTGTCGACAGCCCGGCCCGCCTCCCCTATAAGGCCAGAATCCCACAAGGGCTACAACCGGCACAAGGTACCAGAGGCTTTCATGATCATCGTCACGGGCGGCGCCGGCATGATCGGTTCCAACATCGTCGCCGCGCTCAACGCCGAGGGTTTCAGCGACATCCTCGTCGTCGACGACCTCACCGACGGCCACAAGATCGCAAACCTCGCCGATCTCGAGATCGCCGACTATCTCGACAAGGACGATTTTCTGGCGCGGATGGAGGCCGGTGACCTCGGCCGCATCGAGGCCGTCTTCCACCAGGGCGCCTGCTCGACCACCACCGAATGGAACGGCAAGTTCATGATGGAGGTCAACTACGCCTATTCGAAGCGCCTGCTGCACGCCTGCCTGGCCCTGCGCGTGCCGTTCCTCTATGCCTCCTCCGCTTCGGTCTATGGCAGCGGCGCCGAGTTCCGCGAGGAGCCGCAATGCGAACGGCCGCTGAACGTCTATGCCTATTCGAAAAAACTGTTCGACGACTATGTCCGCCGCACCGTTTTCGATACCGATCACTCGCCGGTCGCGGGCCTGCGTTATTTCAACGTCTATGGACCGCGCGAGGCGCATAAGGGCGCCATGGCCTCTGTCGCCTTCCATCTGTTCAACCAGGTCGAGCAAGGGCAGAATCCCAAGCTGTTCGGCGCCTATGGTGGTTTCGGGCCCGGCGAGCAGAGCCGCGACTTCATCCATGTCGGCGATGTCGCCGACGTCAATCTGTGGCTGTGGAAACGCGGCTCGAGCGGCATCTTCAACTGCGGCACCGGCAAGGCCCAGCCGTTCCGCGCCATTGCCGAAACGGTGATCGATACGCTGGGCCAAGGCCAGATCGAGTTCATCGAGTTTCCCGACCACCTCAAGGGCAGCTACCAGAGCTTTACGCAAGCTGATATGTCCCGCTTGCGCGCAGCCGGTTACAATGGCCAGTTCCGCACAGTGGAAACCGGCGTCAGAGACTATGTCGAATGGCTGAAAGCCCAACGATCCTCGTGATCGGCCCACGCTGGGTGGGCGACATGGTGATGGCGCAGTGCCTATTCCAGGCGCTGAGGGAGCTTCATCCGGATGCCGCCATCGATGTGCTGGCGCCGGCATGGGCAGCACCGCTGGTCAAGCGCATGCCCGAAATCCGTCAGCAGATCGACCTGCCGCTGCAATCCGGCGCATTCGAATTCCGCATCCGAAGGCGCTTCGGCCGCCTGCTGCGCGGCCGCTACGACATGGCCTTTGTCCTGCCGGGAAGCTGGAAGTCGGCGCTGATCCCGTTCTTTGCCGGCATTCCGCGCCGTGTCGGCCATCTCAGGGAAATGCGCTACGGGCTGCTGACCGACATCGTGCCCTTGCCCGATCGCCTGAAGCGGCGCACCGCGCAGGCCTATTTCAGCCTTGCCCGTGGCGGCGCCTTCCAGACGCCGAAGCTCGCCGTCGATCAAGCCAGCCAGGCGGCACTGCTCAGCCGTTTCGGGCTGACGGCGGGGAAATTCGTGGCACTCATGCCCGGCGCAGAATTCGGCCCGGCCAAGCGCTGGCCGAGCGAACACTATGCCGGCCTTGCCCGTGAGATGATGGCGAAAGGGTTTGGCGTGGCACTGTTCGGATCGAAGAACGACGCTGGGGTGACGGCGGAAATCGCCGCGCTGGCGCCGGGCACGGTCGATCTTGCCGGCCAGACGCGGCTCGAGGATGCCATCGACCTGATCGCCGCGGCGAGGCTCGCCGTCTCCAACGACAGCGGGCTGATGCATGTCGCCGCCGCGGTCGGCACGCCGGTCGTCGCCATCTACGGCTCAACCTCGCCGCAGAACACGCCGCCGCTCGCCGAGCGCCGCGAACTGGTCTGGCTCGGCCTGTCCTGTTCGCCCTGCCACAAAAAAATCTGCCCGCTCGGTCATCTCAACTGCCTGAAAACGCTGGAGGTCGAACGCGTCGTGGCGGCGGCGGAGCGGCTGCTGGAAATGCCGGCCGCCGCATGAAAGTGCTGATCGTCAAGACATCGTCCATGGGCGACGTCATCCACACCTTCCCGGCGATCGAGGACGCGCGCCGCGCTCGGCCGGATATCTCCTTCGACTGGTGTGTCGAAGAGGCATTTGCCGGCATTGTGGCGCTGCATCCAGCCATCCAGACCATCCACAGCGTGGCGATCCGGCGCTGGCGCAGGAAGCTGCTCGAGCCCGGCACATGGCGGGAAGTGATCGGCTTGCGCCGCGCCTTGCGCGATTGCCGCTACGACCTCGTTCTCGATGGGCAAGGCTTGCTGAAATCGGCGCTGGTGGCGCGGCTGGCGGCAGCGCCGATCGCCGGTTTCGATCGGTCGAGCGCTCGGGAGCCGTCGGCGACCTTGTTCTACGACCACCGGTATCCCGTGCCGCGCGGCCTGCATGCCATCGAGCGCACGAGACGCCTGTTCGGGCTGGCGCTCGGCTACGAGCCGGATCTTTCCCGGCTTGACTCCGGCATCGCGCCGCCGGCCGGAAGATCCATTCTTGTCGGTGAAAAGACCGCCTTCCTGCTGCATGGCACCAGCCGCGAGGACAAGAAATGGCCGGTCGCGGACTGGATCGAAACCGCCCGTCTGCTGGTGGACAAGGGGATGACGCCGGTCACCACCTGGTCGAACGATCGGGAACAGGCGGCTGCCGAAGCGATCGCCGGCGCCGTTTCGCAAACCGTGGTGGTCGCCAGGTCGCCGCTTGCCGAGATCGCCGCTGTCATCGGCGGCTCGACGCTGGTCATCGGCGCCGACACCGGCCTGACCCATCTCGCCAGCGCTTTCGGCCTGCCGACGGTGGCGATATTCCTCGCTACCGAGCCCGGCCTGACCGGCCCGCGCGGACCATTCTCATCGACGCTGCTGGCCAGGCCCGGTCACAGCGTCACCCCGCCGGAGGTGATGGCGGAAGCCGAGAGGCTTGTGGAGCGCCAGACGCTTGGTCAGGCCGGTGACCGCTGATTTGCTCAATCCATTCAATCGGAAAGGTCAGCGCTGCCCCTTCCCTTCTCCCCTTGTGGGAGAAGGTGGATCGGCGCGAAGCGCCGAGACGGATGAGGGGTGTTGGACGGAGTGCGGAGGGAGCCAAGCTGGAACACCCCTCATCCGACCTCGCTTCGCGAGGCCACCTTCTCCCACAGGGGGAGAAGGCAGAGCAGCGCCAATCCCCTAGATAAATTGCACCTGGACGATCTCGTAGCCCCTGGCGCCGCCCGGTGCGTTGACCTCGATGGCGTCGCCGACTTCCTTGCCGATCAGCGCGCGCGCGATCGGCGAGGAGATCGAGATGCGGCCGGATTTCACGTCCGCTTCCTGGTCGCCGACGATCTGGTAGGTCTTTTTCTCCTCGGTATCCTCGTCGACCAGCACCACGGTGGCGCCGAATTTGACCTTGTCGCCGCTGAGCTTGGTGACATCGATCACCTCGGCCCGCGCGATCAGGTCCTCGAGCTCGTTGACCCGGCCCTCATTGAGGCTCTGTGCCTCTTTTGCCGCGTGATATTCGGCATTTTCGGAGAGGTCGCCATGCGAGCGCGCTTCGGAAATCGCCTCGATGATACGCGGCCGCTCCTGTTGCTGGCGCCAGCGCAGTTCTTCCTTCAATGACGCGAACCCCTCGCCTGTCATCGGGACCTTGTTCATAATGCCTGACCTTTCCTGCCGCCGCCCCCGCAATCGGGAGCGACCTTGTCGATGGTACAAAAAGAAAACGGTCCGGCAGCCTCGCTAACGGAACCGTCTCACCACAATCTTGCAAGATATAGCAATCTTCGCGGGTTTTTCACGTCCAAAAAGTCGGTTTTTGAAAAATCATCCACCGATTGCACGGCTGACCCCACGTCGAGCGGGGTTTCCAAGATCGTATCGTGTACCGTGATGCCAAATTCCAGTTCCGAGCAGCATGTGAGCACAGCAAAAAACCGGCTGCGATCGCCGCAGCCGGTATGAGCAGCGTCCGGAAGTCGGATCAGCTCCTCATGAAGTGATCGATCTGCTCCGACAGCATGCCGTATTCGCGAGACCCCTTGCCCGTGCGCTTCTCGATCTCGCGGAGCTGTTCCTGGGCGCCAGCAAGATCGCCGATCTGCAGGTGCGCCTCGCCGAGATATTCGCGCACCAGCGTGTAGTTCGGGTCGATGCGCAGCGCTTCCTCGTAATAGCCGAGGCCGACGGTGACGCGGCCGGAATGGCGGTGCGAATAGCCGAGATAGTTGAGGATACGCGGGTCCTGCTTGTTGGCGGCGAGGCTGAGCACGGCGATCGCCTCGTCATAGCGTCCATCCATCGCCAGCGCGCGACCGGCATCATAGATGCTGTCGTCATCCAGCATGCCTTGCTTCGGCGAGACACATTTCTTCTGCTTCTTGTCCCAGGCCTGCCCCTTCTTGCACTGGCTCTGGCCGCCGCCGCCATTGCCGCCGCCGCCACCACCACCTCCCCCGCCTTCACCAGCCGAAAACGCCGGAGCCGCAATCAGCGGCAGGGCGGCAATGGCCATGGCGTAAATCAGCAATCGTCTGCGCATTACACTCTCCTTTGAACCTGACAATGCAACACTAACGCCGGGCCGAAGCCGTTTCGTCCCCGGAAAATGCCATCCTATCTCAAAACCGCGATCTCTCCCAGCAAGGCCATCTTATCCCGGGAAGAGAGGGCATCGGAAATCATGCTCACGATCAACGCCGCCGCGCAAGATAACGTGACGAGCGCTGCAAATCCGCTATCATCGGGCCGACCGAGCACGAAGCAGGGAGACGGCCGGTGCAGCAACGCGTTGAACGAGACTGGGAGCTTTCGATCGGTCCCGACACCGTGCGCCTGTTCATCCTGAAGGCGAAGGCGCTCAGCGCCGCCGTCAACGAAGACTATGCCGACGGCGCCGAGCACGAGGTAGAGCTCGACGGCAACGCGCACGACAACCACCATCATGACGGCCTTGCCGAGGAAAGCTCCGAAGATCTCACCGAAGAAGAATTGCGCGAGCTGATCGACGATCTCAATGTCGACGAAGCGGCCGAACTGATTGCGTTGGCCTGGGTCGGCCGCGGCGACTATGACGCGACGGAATGGACGGACGCGCTGTCCGCCGCCCGCGAGCGCGCCAACAAGCGCACGGCAAAATATCTGCTCGGCATGCCGCTGCTGGCGGACTGGCTCGAGGAAGGCCTGGAGGCGATCGGCGCGTGACGGCGCGGTTACCGATTGTGATCGCCTCGAACCTTCGTCCAAGGCAACTTCCCTGCATTCTGGCCGTTGCGAGCTGATGGCGGCGTTTGGTTTTTCCGGATTGTGCAGACTGATGCTCGCCGTTGCGGCGGCGTCGCTGCTGGCGGGACCTGCATTAGCCAAGGCGCCCGAACTACCGCAAACCGCACCGGTTCCCCAGCCCAACCGGGAAGCCACTTCGCCATCGCCAACCGAGATCCCGGTCCCCGAACCACGCCCCGCTCCGGAGGCTGAGCGGCCCAAAAACGGTCAGCCTCAAAACGATCAGCCCCAAAATGGCCAGTCCAAGACCGAGCAGCCGGAGCCACCGGCGATCGCACCGCAGCCGCCTGAAAAGCCGGCGCAGGCCGAGCCGCCGGCAAACCCATCGGTCGCGCCACCAAACCCCGCCGAGGCAGACGAGAAGGCGGAGCAAAAAATCCTTCCTGATCCTCGATCGGCCGCCATTGCCGGGAAAGAAATGCCGGCCGAGGAATTGGCCTGCCGCAGGCGGCTGAAATCGATGGGCGTCGATTTCGAGGAGCGCAAGCCCGAGCATGATACGGCGGTCGGTTGCTCGATCCCCTACCCGATCGTGCTGAGGACGCTCGGCAAATCCATCGCCATCGGCCCGGAGCCCGAGCTGAATTGCCAGATGGCGGAAGCGGCCGCACGCTTTGCTGCTTCGGTCATCCAGCCTGCCGCAAAGGCCGAGTTCGGCGCGGATATTAAATCGATCGGCCAGGCCTCCGCCTTTGTCTGCCGGTCGCGCAATGGCGGCGGCAAATTGTCGGAGCACGCCTTCGGCAACGCGCTCGATATCGCCAGCTTCAAGCTTTCGGACGGGAAGGAGATCGATGTCGGCCCCGCGCCGCCGGAAAAGGACGCGAAATTCCTGAACGCAGTGCGCAAGGCAGCCTGCGGACCGTTCAAGACCGTGCTTGGCCCCGGCAGCGATGCCGATCATTCGCTGCATCTCCACTTCGACCTCGAACCGCGCCGCAATGGCGGCACGTTTTGCCAGTGACATCGAGCCCGCCGAGATCGGGCGCCGCAATTTGGCCGCAGGCGTGAACGGCGCCGCTGATTTTTCCTTTACCCTTGGCGATTAAACTCTGTGCCATCTGGGGACAGGAACCCTGCCGATGGCCGGAATATTTCGCGCTGCGCTTGCCGCCGCGCGGCAAACAAGGCGCGCGCGTATGGCCGGCAGGCTTGCCGCCATGCTTGCCATTGCGGGGGTCTCCGCCTGCAATACCGGCAGCGTGCTGTCGCTGCAGCCGGCCGTCGATGTCGGCAGCCAGACCGCTGCCGTCCCGCCCAATTCCGGCGCGCCCAATTCCGACCCACAAAGTTCCCGCCCGGAATATTCCGGCATGCAGCGCCTCGTCCCGTCCAACCCCTATATGACCGCCGCCTATCCGCGCATGGACAACCCGATGTCGCCGGCCGAACAGATGCCGGCCACCGAGATCGATTGCCGCAAGGAACTGAAACGCCTCGGCGTTGTCTACACCGACGTTGCGCCGATCCATGAAGGCCAGTGCGGCATCGACTATCCGGTCAAGGTCTCGGCCATCGGCAGCGTCGAGATGAAGCCGGCCGCGACGCTGACCTGCGACATGGCCGCCACCTTTGCCGGCTGGACCAGGAACGAACTCGTCCCGTCGGCCCGCTGGCGCTATTTCTCGGGCGTCAAGACCATCCACCAGGGCTCGAGCTATTCCTGCCGCAGGATCGCCGGCGAAGGTGTTTTGTCCGAACACGGCAAGGGCAATGCGCTCGACGTGATGAGCATCGAACTCAACAATGGCGACGATATCGACGTCCGCAAGCCCGGCCTGTTCGCCTTCCGCACCCGCGGCTTCCTCAACAATGTGCGCGCCGACGGCTGCCAGTATTTCACCACCGTGCTCGGCCCCGGCTACAACTACGACCACCGCAACCATTTCCATTTCGACATCAAGAACCGCAAGAACGGCTATCGCGCCTGCCGCTGATTGCAGCCCCTGCCCAAGACTTGCTGCGCCGGTTAAGATGATGCGCAGACGCTTGGGTGGTGCCTCTTGAGCCAACGAAGCCTTCGACGACGTGCAACGACCTGGTTGGTGGCATGCTGTGCCGCTTATCTTTCGCTCGCCTATTTCGCCGCGCCTGAGTTCTGGACGTTGCGGGACCGCAATTTTCGCAATCAGCAATTCGAGATGGTGACGCACACGCCGCAAGGCATTCCGGGCGATCCGATCAATGTCGGCCTTGTCGGCACCAAGAAGGAGGTTGTCCATGCTTTTGCCGTCGCCGGCTGGGATACGGCAGACGCCATCACGCTGAAGACCGCCATCGAGATCGGCGAAAGCGTGCTGTTCAACCGCCCCTATCCCGACGCGCCGGTCAGCCGGCTTGTGTTCGAAGGCCGCGCCCAGGACCTCGCCTTCGAAAAGCCGGTCGGCGACAGTGCCGACCGGCGCCATCACGTCCGCTTCTGGCAGACCGATGCGACCGGAGACGACGGCCGGCCGCTCTGGCTCGGCTCGGCAAGCTTCGACCGGGGCGTCGGCCTCAGCCATGACACCGGCGCGATCACCCATCATATCGGCCCCGACGTCGACGCCGAGCGCGACGGGCTGATGCGCGACCTCTCCGCCGCCGGCATGCTGATCTCGACCAGCGAGATACCAGGCGTCGGCGCCACAAAGACCGGGCGCAACGGCGAAGGCGATCCCTATTTCACCGACGGCAGGGCCATCATCGGGGTCCTGCTGCAACTGCCGTAGGCGCGCAATCGGCCTTCCCGTCTGACAGCCATTTCGTCCCGACGGGCTCAGGGCACGGTGATCACGATCTTGCCGAACGGTCCTGTCTCCAGACGCTCAAATGCCTCCGGCACCTCGTCGAAGCCAAACACCTTGTCGATCACCGGCTTGATCGCGAGCGTCTCGATCGCCTGGTTCATTCGCTCGAAGGCGCGGCGGTGGCCGATCGATATGCCTTGTACGACGATCCGGTTGCGTATGAACGGCAGGACCGGAAAATTGAGTTCCATGCTGCCGAGAAGGCCGATCACCGACAGCCGGCCGTCGGCGCCCAGCGCGTTGAGCGAGCGTCGCGCATTGTCGCCGCCGACCATTTCCAGCACGTGGCTGACGCCGGCGCCGTTTGTCAGCTCACGCGCAGCCTCGTCCCATGCCGGCTGGCTGCGATAATTGATCGCCTTCCAGGCGCCGAGCGCCTTCGCCCGCTCGAGCTTCTCGTGGCTGCTCGAGGTGACGATGGCGCGCAGGCCGAAGGCGGCGGCAAATTGCAGCGCAAACAGCGACACGCCGCCGGTGCCCTGGATGAGAACGGTTTCCCCCGGGATCGGCTTGGCCGCCTCGACCAGCGCGAACCACGCCGTCAGCGCCGCGATCGGCAGCGTCGATGCCTCGACGTCGCTGAGCGACGGCGGCGCCGCCACGGCGGCATCCTCATGAAAAAGCACATGCTCAAACAGCATGCCGGGCAGTGACGAACCAAGCGTATGCTTGTGCAGCACCGGCGGGGCGTCGCCGTCCGGCCAGTCGGCGATCACCTGGCCGAGCACGCGCTGCCCGATGCCGAAGCGGCTGACTTCGCTGCCGGTGGCGACTACTTCGCCTACCGCGTCCGATGTCGGCACGAACGGAAAGCTGAGGTCCGGTATCAGCACGCCATCGACGATCATCCTGTCCTTGTAATTCAGCGATACCGCTGTGACGCGTACCAGAAGATCATGCGGCCCGGCTTGGGGCAGCTTTCCATCAGCCGGCTTCAACCTGGACAGGCCGAAACCGTTCATCTGCCAGGATCTGTTTTCGGTGCTCATTTGGTTCGCGCTCCGTGGTTGATGATTGCGCGAGACATTTACGCCGTTTCACTATGGAGAAAAGTGCTTCCATGTGGCATGTTCTGCAACAGATTAAGGAGCAAAACTCTACAATAGGAGCGCTTCATTGGAATCGGCCAATTTGCAAGGCATCGTCGCATTCGTTCACGCGGTGGAGGCCGGAAGCTTCACCGGCGCCGGCGCGCGGCTGCATGTCACCAAATCGGCGGTCGGCAAGTCGATCGCGCAGCTGGAACAGCGATTAGGCGTTCGCCTGCTCAACCGCACCACCCGCAGCCTCAGCCCGACCAGCGAGGGCCTGAGCTATTACGAAGCCTGCGTCAGGGCATTGGCCGAGATCGATGCCGCCCAGTCGCTGCTCGCTTCCCGCAAGCAGGTGCCTTCCGGCCGGCTTCGTGTCGACCTGCCTCTGGCCTTCGGCCGCCGGTGCGTCGCCCCAGTGCTGTTCGAGATTTCCAAAAGATATCCGGATCTGACGATGGAAATCTCCTTCAACGACCGGCGCGTCGACTTGATCGAGGAAGGCATCGACCTGACGGTGCGTATGGGCGACCTCGACGACAGCTTGTCGCTCGCCGCGCGCCGCATCTATGCCCAGCGTTCGGGCGTCTGCGCCGCCCCCGCCTATCTCGACGCCCATGGCAGGCCGCAATCGATCGAGGACCTGGCCAGGCACAGCCTCATCGGCTACGGCCGCGACGGCACTGTCCATCCCTGGACCGTCAGGCATGCCGACGGCCGTCTCGAAAAATTCGCGCCCAAGGCACGGCTGGTGCTCGGTCACGGCGAACCGATGCTCGATGCGGTACTGGCCGGCTGCGGCATCGTCTATCTGCCGACATGGCTGACGGCCGACAGCATCAGGCGCGGCGAGCTCGAAATGGTTCTGTCGGACTGTCTTGTCGAAAACACCGTGGTGCATGCCATCTGGCCGGTAACACGCAATCTCGCGCCAAAGGTGCGCGTCGTCGTCGACGCCCTGATCGAGCATTTTGCCGCGCCGTCCTGGGATGCGGCAGGAGTGCCGCCTGATTGCCCGGCTCGCTAAATTTAAAAAGCGCGACCGTCCTATTTTCGAAAACAGCGCGGCAATGCTATGGACCCGGCATGCTTTATGCTGAAATTGCCATCGTGGTCGTCCTCATCTGCATTAACGGCCTTCTGTCGATGTCCGAGCTCGCCATCGTCTCGTCGCGGCCGGCGCGCCTCAAGACGATGATCGACCGCAACGTCAAGGGCGCCGGCCGGGCCCTGGCGCTCGGCGCCAATCCGGGAAAATTCCTGTCCTCGGTGCAGATCGGCATCACTTTGGTCGGCGTCTTGTCCGGTGCCTTTTCCGGCGCCACGCTCGGCGAGCGGCTGGCCACCTCCCTGGCGTCGGCCGGCATCCGCGAAAGCCTCGCCGATCCGCTCGGCGTCGGCATCGTCGTCGCCCTCATCACCTATGGCTCGCTGATCATCGGCGAACTGGTGCCCAAGCAGATCGCATTGCGCGACCCCGAACGGGTCGCCGTCAGGGTTGCCCCGGCAATGACCATCCTCGCCGGCGTCTCGGCGCCGCTGGTCTTCCTGCTCGATTTTTCCGGCCGCGCCCTCCTGTGGCTGCTTGGCCAGCGCGGTCAGAGCGAGGATAAGGTCACCGACGAGGAGATCAAGATGCTGGTCGCCGAAGCCGAGCACCACGGCACCATCGAATCCGACGAACGGCGGATGATCGCCGGCGTCATGCGGCTCGGCGACCGTGCCGTGCGCGCGGTGATGACGCCGCGCACCGAAGTCGACTGGATCAATCTGCAATCCGACGAGGCGGCCATCAGGAAGCTGCTGATGGACACCCAGCATTCGCGCCTGCCGGCCGGCGACGGCGGCGTCGACGCCATGATCGGCGTCGTCCAGACCCGCGACGTGCTGGCCGCAATGCTCGGCGGCCGCGCTCTCGACCCGCGCCGGCACGTGCGGGCCGCGCCGATCGTGCACGACCAGGCCGACGCGCTGGACGTGCTTGCGACGCTGAAGGAATCCGACGTGCCGATGGCGCTGGTGCATGACGAGTACGGCCATTTCGAAGGCATCGTCACCCCGGCCGACATTCTGGAAGCGATCACCGGCGTCTTCCGTTCGGATCTCGACGCCGGCGAAGAGGAAAACGCCGTCAAGCGCGAGGACGGCTCATGGCTGCTCGCCGGCTACATGCAGGCCGACGAGATGGCAGAGGTCCTCGGCATCGACCTGCCTGAGAGCCGCGATTATGAAACCGTCGCCGGCTATGTGCTGTCGCATTTGCACCATCTGCCGGCGACCGGCGAATGCGTCGACGCGCAAGGCTGGCGCTTCGAGGTCGTCGACCTCGACGGCCGCCGCATCGACAAGCTCATCGCCACCCGCCTGCCCGGCGGCCACCGCGAGGTCGTGCGGTAACGATCGACGCGACTTATGGGCTATATGCTCGCGGCGACACCGCTCGCACAGTCAAAGTTGATTGGGAATACCGCCTATGGTCGACCACCTTTTCGCCGACCCGTATCTCGCTGCCGTCTACGATGCCTGGCACCCGAGATCTGCGCGCGACGACTATGATTTCTACCTGCCCCGCATTCTAACAGCAGACGCGGTGCTTGATGTCGGATGTGGAACGGGCACCCTCCTTCACGAGGCACGCCTGGCCGGACATTCAGGGCGGCTCTGCGGCATCGACCCAGCACCCGTCGTGTTGAATCGCGCACGAACGCGCGCGGATATCGAATGGGTTCTCGGCGATCTCCAATCGGCCGGCTGGACAGCCGAATTTGATCTCATTGTGATGACGGGGCACGCATTCCAGGCCCTTGTCAGCGACGAAGACCTGAGGGATTTCATGGCGGCTGTCCGACACGCCCTTGTCCCAGGCGGATGCTTCGCGTTCGAAACGCGGAACCCTTCGGTGCGGGCGTGGGAGCACTGGACACCCGAAAATGCGGTCGTCGTTGAGCTGCCTGACGGGTCGCTGGTGCAGATCACAACAGAGGTGATCGTGCCGTTCGATGGACAGACGGTGACATTCACCCACAGGTTCGGCGGAAAGCATCCGAGCCTTCCGCAAGTTAGTCGCAGCACCTTGCGATTCCTCGAGACGGACGCCTTATCGAGCCTGCTGGGGAACGCGGGGCTACGGATCGAACAGCAATTCGGCGACTTTGACGGCAGCCCACTTGGCCCTTCGAGCCCAGAGATCATCACGTTCGCGGCCAGATGAAAAGGAGCATCCGCTCTCCAGCCAGCAAGCAACGACAACTCGCGGCCCCATTGCGGACGTGGAGCCGTATTTTGCGGCGGCTGCGACGCAGAAATGAGACTGCCGACCGTCAGCCAGGTCAAGCTTGGCAATCGCAGGACTCAGCGATCAATCGATTGCCTCGATGCCTTGTGCCCTCAGCCGTTCGAGATGGTCCATCATCCAGAGTGCCGGTTAGATAGACCCAGGCTGCCTGCTTTCGCGCGCCGTAGTTGGCGCTGTGGCCGGCTTCGATCAGGTCTCCCGGTTTAAGGTCGGCCCGGGTGCCGTGGTAGAATTGGCGCGGCTGGTCGGAGGCTGTCATCGGCTCGCTACTCATCCTCGTTGTCTCAGGCATCATGGTGCGCACTATTTCATGCACCTCATCGAACCAAGCCTCCGGCCGCGCGGTTATCGGCCGTCCGCGCTCAGCGCTGCCGACATCCATTCCGGTCATACCGCCCGATGCGCGCTAGCGGTCGGCTGCCGGCGCGGTTATTATCGGCGGCTGCACCGTCGCCAAGGTGGAAAATGGATCTGCAAGTCTTCAGAGACTCGATTGCGAAACCACAGCCGCCAGCCGGCTTGAGCCCTGCCCTGCAGGCGCTGTGGTGGGATGCAAAGGGCGATTGGGTCAAGGCGCACGAGTGCGCGCAGCAGCGCGACGATACGGCGGGCATGCACGTGCATGCCTATCTCCACCGCAAGGAAGGCGACCAGTCGAATGCGGAATATTGGTATCGCCGCAGCAACGCGGCGCCGTCGACCTTAACGCTTGACGAGGAATGGCAGGAGTTGGCAGGTACACTTTTGCAGCAAAGCTGACGCTTGCTCAGTCATCGTAAAATGGCCGGTCCTGCATCCACTCGCCGGGGTTTCAGCTGGCGCCCTGGGGCTTGTCCCTGCCGTTCCATTCCGCATTGCGCGCCTGCGCCTCTTCGGCGATCAGCTTGAACTCCCGCATCTTCGCAGCTTCGATGGCGAATGCGCGGCTTGGCAGGACGCCAGGGTCCTCCTGACTGTTCTGAAACTGAAAACGGGCCTCCAGTTCGGCCCATATTCGCTCGGGTGCCGTATCCTTGCTGGCAAGCAGCGCAACGACCAGCGCCAGAGTCTCGCGCTGGGCGTTCAGCCGCCCTTCGATCTCTTCATTCGGCAATTCGGACATGCGGGTCGCTTCCAGTTTCTGGCTCAACGGCAAAATCGCACCCTTGTTCCGGAATTCAGCGCTGGCACGTTCAGGCTGAGCAGCGGATGCTCGCCGGCAAAGCAGTGCCGGGCAGCTCCTCGCAAACATCGTGGAGATCACCGAGTTCGAAGTCGATGCACTACTGACTTTGTCCAGCTTGAGCGGGCCGACACCATTCACCTACCCCTTTCGGCTGGCGCCGACGGGCCACAGGACGCATCTCCACTTCGAGGCTTCGATTACCGGGAAAGGGCTTCCCGGGCCGATGGCACTTCTCGCGCCGCTTGCGTCCAGCTTCTTCGAACGCGGCAATGCGAACAAATCTTGAGAGCCTGAAGCGAATTGTCGAGACTGCTCGTCCAGCAGATTGATCCCAAGGGTCGCCGTTCAACCTCATTCCAGCAGACTTCCGGATTCCACCCCGTAGCCGGCACCTGCGGTTAACTGCCCGCGACGATCAAAGCCTGTCATCGAGAACGGCCATAGGCTGCTGCGAGCACCGGAACAGCTGAGAAGCCTTGGCGTTGTTGGCATCCGGGATCTCGAGCGGACGCTATGAAACCTTCTGATTTTTAACCCGTTATCGCCGGATGCCCGAGGCTAAATTTAAGCTGAAATCGGTTGACGGCGCCCAATCGCGCGATGCCGAGAAGTCGCGCCGCGAGAAACAATCGACTGTCGAAGTCGCGTCAGAGGTCGTCGGCCAGCCCGCGCCGCCGCCGGATGTCACCGAACCCGATCCCGAGCTGACACCTGAAGAGGCCGAGCGGACGCGCAAGAGATACCTGCTTAAGCGCTTCTGGATCAGCGCGCGCGGTTACTGGAGCGGCAGTGGCGACAGGGTCGCCTGGCCGTTGACGATCGGGCTGCTGGTCCTGATCGTCGCCAATGTCGGCTTCCAGTATGGGATCAATGTCTGGAACCGCGCAATTTTCGACGCCATTGAGCAACGCAATGCCCACACCGTATATTGGCTGAGCGCCGTATTCCTGCCACTCGTGATCGGAAGCGCCAGCCTTGTGGTGGCACAGGTCTTCTTTCGCATGAGGATACAGCGCCGCTGGCGGTCCTGGCTCACCACCGCGGTCATCGCGCGCTGGCTCGCAAGCGGCCGCTACTATCAGCTGAACCTCGTCGGCGGCGATCACAGCAACCCCGAAGCCCGCATCGCCGAGGATTTGCGGATTGCCACCGAATCGCCCGTCGATTTCATCGCCGGTGTCATCGTCGCATTTCTGTCGGCCTCGACCTTCATCGTGGTGCTCTGGACGATCGGCGGCGCCCTGACCCTGACGATTGCAGGTTCGACCGTCACCATTCCCGGCTTCCTAGTCATCACCGCAGTGCTCTATTCCGCGATCACGTCCACTTCGATGGCGGTCATTGGCCGCCATTTCGTCCACCTCTCCGAGGAAAAAAATCAGGCGGAAGCCGAGTTCCGCTACACGCTGACGCGCGTGCGGGAAAACGGCGAGAGCATCGCATTGCTCGGCGGCGAGGAGGAGGAGCGCAGCGGCATGGACAAGACATTTGCCCATGTGCTCAGGCAATGGGCGCTCCTTGCAGGCCAGCACATGCGCACGGCACTGGTGTCTCAGGGGTCGAGCCTGTTTGCGCCTGTCGTGCCGGTCTTGCTTTGCGCTCCAAAGTTCCTCGAAGGCAGCATGACACTTGGACAGGTCATGCAGGCTGCCTCGGCCTTTGCCATCGTGCAGGGCGCGTTCGGATGGCTGGTCGACAACTATCCCCGTCTCGCCGATTGGAACGCCTGTGCTCGGCGCATCGCTTCGCTGATGATGTCGCTCGACGGGCTCGAGCGGGCGGAACAGAGCAACACGCTGGGACGCATAAAGCGCGGCGAGACCGGCGGCAATGCGATGCTCAGCCTGAACAATCTCTCCGTGTCGCTCGACGACGGCACCGCCGTGGTCAAGGAAACCGAGGTCGTGATCGAACCAGGCGAGCGGGTGCTCGTCGCCGGCGAATCCGGCTCGGGCAAGAGTACGCTGGTGCGGGCCGTCGCGGGTCTGTGGCCATGGGGTAGCGGCAGCGTCAACATCCGCGCCGACAGACGGTTGTTCATGTTGCCGCAACGGCCCTACATCCCGACCGGGACGCTTCGCCGCGCTGTCGCCTATCCAGGCGCCGCCGACAACTGGACGCTGGATAAGATCAAGGCTGCCCTCGACAAGGTGGGACTCGACTACCTCAACGACCGGATCGAGGAGGACGCGCCATGGGACCAGACCTTGTCGGGTGGCGAAAAGCAGCGCCTCGCCTTTGCGCGTCTTCTACTGCACCGCCCCGATATCATCGTGCTGGACGAGGCAACGTCGGCACTCGATGAGAAGAGCCAGGACAAGATGATGGAGATGATTATTCGCGAATTGCCGAAGGTCACCATCATAAGCGTAGCGCACCGCGCCGAGCTGGAGGCCTTCCACAGCCGCAAGATCACATTGGAGCGGCACAAGGGCGGCGCAAAACTTGTCAGCGATATCGAACTCGTCCCGCGCAAGGACAGACGGAACTTGCTCATGCGCCTTCTGAGACAACGGCGCGCCAACGGAAAGCCAGCGCGACCTTGAGCAAAGCGGCGCTGCCCTTCGCAAAGAGTGAGGCCGCCGGTCGGACCAGGCGGACCATCGCCGGTTCGAGTCACTGCCCGTATCTGGTCCTGAAAGCACCAGCCGTGGTACCTTGATTCCGGGCAGCTGCTGCTGTCGGAACGTCGATGGCACGAGCGCATTTCCATGTCCGGTGCAACGCCGATGCAACCCGGGTTGATTTCAAAAGCCCAGATTGATTTCGAAAGCAAAGGGACCAGCAATGACAATCGCCAAGAACACGATCTGCCTTTGGTACGACAAGGACGCCGAGGCTGCGGCCCGCTTCTATTCCGAGATTTTTCCCGACAGTTCGGTGAAATCCGTCCACCGCGCTCCCAGCGACTACCCGTCCGGCAAGGCAGGCGACGTGCTGACGGTCGAGTTCACGGTCGTCGGCATCCCCTGTCTCGGCCTCAATGGCGGGCCCGCGTTTAAACACAACGAAGCCTTCTCCTTCCAGATCGCCACCGACGATCAGCAGGAGACCGACCGCTATTGGAACGCCATCGTCGGCAATGGCGGCCAGGAAAGTGCCTGCGGCTGGTGCAAGGACAAATGGGGCATCTCCTGGCAAATCACGCCGCGCGTGCTGACCGAAGCGATGGCCGCCGGCGGCGATGAAGCAAAGCGCGCATTCGAGGCGATGATGGAGATGAAGAAAATTGACGTTGCGGCGATCGAGGCGGCGCGGCGCGGCTGACAGTCCTGCGGTGACCCGAAGCGGAAGTCGGTGCATCACCCGGTCCGGCCTTCCCGTCAGTCCATTTGCGGCGTGACTTCTGAGAGCAGCCAATCCCTGAAAGCCTTGACTTTGCGCTGACGGATCGCCTCCGGCGGGTAGACGAAATAGAAGCTGGAGGGGGATTTCAGGGCGTGGCCGAAGGGGCGGACGAGCCGCCCGGCGGCAAGGTCGGCCGCAACGAGCATGGTCCGGCCGAGCACCACGCCCTCGCCTTGTGCGGCCGACTCCATGGCAAAGGTGGCAGAGTCGAAGGTAATCCCGCTCTGCGGGTCCACGCCCTCGACCCCGGCGCTTGCCAGCCAGGTCGCCCAGTCGATCGGAAAGCTGTCACGGATCAGCGTGTGGTGTTTGAGGTCCTCAGGCGTGCGGAGCGGATGTGCACCCTCAAGAAGCTTTGGGCTGCACACTGGAAACACCTCCTCGCCGGTGAGGAACTCTGACGTGAGCCCCGGATAGTTTCCGTTGCCATAACGGACGGCGACATCGATGCCGTCGCCGAGGAAGTTGGTCAGCTTCCCGCTTGTCGAAACCCGCACATCGACGTCGCCATGCGCACGGTGAAAGCGATAGAGGCGCGGCACCAGCCATCTGCCCGCGAAGCCATCGGAGGTGCTGACGTTCAATGTCGAGCTCGAATAGCGGGCTGTTGCTGCCGCGGTGGCGGTGGCCAACTGGGCGAGCGCCTCGCGCACCGCCCGCGCATAGGGCTCGCCAACGGCTGTCAGACTCACCGAACGCGTACCGCGCTCGAACAGCTGCACACCGAGCTGATCCTCAAGATTCTTGATCGCCCGGCTGATCGCACCGTGGGTGACATGAAGTTCCTCTGCCGCCTTGGAGAAACTCAACAGGCGCGCCGCGGCCTCGAAACTTGGCAAGGTGGTGAGGGGAGGCAGCTTCCGGGGCATGGATCGATACCTGTACGTGTGAGTGATGCTCACAGATTGTCGCCGATAAGTCGTTTGTCGTCCAGGCCAGAAGCCGGCATGTTTGCTCGCGTAATCAGTCATTCACCGCCGCTGCAAAAGGCGAGTTTGATGTGACTGATACTCTCGCTGACGAAAGTCGCGGGGCAACTGCTGAAACCAAAACTGCCGCCACTCTGGGAGAGCACCATGAACGCCAAACGAGTTGAACCCATCGTCGACGTCCTGACCGGCATGGCCGGCCGCATTCTCGCCTCGAGCAGCCGGCGCCGGACCGGGCGGCAGATTGCACGCTTCTCGACCCGCCGGCTCGAAGACCTCGGGTTTGCCCGCGACTGGGACGGTTCGGTCTATCGGCCGTCGGACCACCGCTAGCCTGAACGAAAGCAACAGCGGACAGGCTCTTCGCCAAAGATCGCTGTCGCAAGGAATTAATGGAGAACGGACATGGCCACCATCCACCCATTCCTCTGGTTCAACACCGACGCGGAGCAAGCCCGCGATTTCTATCTCTCGGTCTTCAAGAACAGCAAAGCGCTCCAGACCATCGAATACACCGACTGGGTGTCCGGAACCAACAAGACGGTCCCGCATGCCACCTTCGATTTCGAGCTCGAAGGACTGCACCTTACTGCGCTCAATGCCGGGCCGCAGCCGCCCTTCAACGAGCGGCTCTCGCTTTACATCGAGACCAGGGACCAGGCCGAGACCGACTACTACTATGAGGCGCTCACCGCCGGCGGCGGCAAGGCACAACCCTGCGGCTGGCTCACCGACAGATACGGCGTCTACTGGCAGGTCATCCCGGAAATCCTGCCGCGGCTCAGTGCCGATCCGGATCGCGAAAAGGCCAACCGCGTCCGGCAGGCGATGTACGGGATGCGCAAGATCATCATCGCCGACCTCGAAGCCGCCTATGCCGGCAAGGCCTGACCCTCACCGCAATCGCAACGAACGGAGAACCCTCATGACATCGCTCGTGGACAGGAAAGTCATCGTCGTCGGCGGTAGTTCCGGCATCGGTCTCGGCGTCGCGGAAGCTGCTCTCAACGGCGGAGCGAAGGTCGTGATCGTCGGACGCTCGCCCGAGAAACTGCTGGCTGCCGAACGGACGCTCAATGCGGGCCGCGTGACCAGCGTGGTCGCCGACATGACCGACGAAGCGGACGTCGCTCGCCTGTTCGACGAGGTCGGTCCCTTCGATCACCTCGTATCGACCGCCGGAACACTGCCGCCCGGCGATCCGATCGGCAGTACCGACATGGAGGCTGTGCGAGGCTTCGTCGATAACAAGCTGATTGGCGCTGTCATGCTCTCCAAGCATGCTGTGCGCACCCTGAAAGCCGGCGGCTCGATGACCTTCACCTCGGGAATAAATAAGGATCGGCCGCCGGTGCCGGGAGGCTCGGTCGTCTCCGCGATTGCCGGTTCATTCAGCTACTTCGCCCGCGCTCTGGCGCTCGAACTGGCCCCGACGCGCGTCAATGTCGTGTCGCCCGGATGGGTCGATACACCGATGTGGGACATTGTTGGAGAAGCCAAATCCAGCTTCTTTGCCGACATGGCTGCCCGGTTGCCATCGAGAAAAATTCCGACCGCTGCGGACGTCGCCGCCGCCTACCTCTACCTCATGGAAAGCGACTTCACGACCGGCGAGACGATCCGCATCGATGGCGGCCATAACCTGATCTAGCCGCCATTTGCACGCCGCCTGGATGGGCTGAGCCGGCATGACTGCTAGACCGGTGCACTGCTGCCGAAGGCGACGAACGCCGGCGGGTCATGCCGGCGTCGCGCAATCGGGGTTTACATCGGCAGCCAGGTCCCTAGTTTTAGCGTTTCGCGCCGCGCACCTAAGTGTGTGGATGATCGAGGACGGGACCGTGAGCTCTGGCCGGCCCCTCGAAACTTTCAAAGGATGGCTATCATGACACAGGCCAAGAATGGCGACACCGTGCGCATCAATTACAATGGCCGCCTGGCTGACGGCACTCAGTTCGATTCTTCCGGCAACGAACCGCTGCAATTCACGTTGGGTGAAGGACAAGTGATCGCCGGTCTCGAAACCCATGTCGAGGGTATGGAGGTGGGCGCGAAAAGCACCGTCACCATTCCCGCCGACGCCGCCTATGGCCCCCACCGCCCCGAAGCGGTCATGACCGTCGACCGCGCCCGCGTACCAGACAACATCAATGTCGATATCGGCGCTCGACTGCAGGTCAGAACCCCGGAAGGGCGCCCGATGCCGGTAACAGTCGTCGGCGTGGACGACACCAGCGTCAAGCTCGACGGCAATCATCCGTTGGCCGGGCGCGATCTCGTGTTCGACGTTGAACTGGTCGAGATCGTTCAGGCGGCGTAGGGCACGGCAAAGCGCGTGACGGCCATGATTTTCGGGTGACGCATTTCGACCGGCGGTTCCGGCGGTGCGTCACCTGTTTGGAGGCAAAGACCGCGACGGCGGAAATCGTGTAGCGTGCAGCAACCCATAGAGACATTCGGCATCTGGAATGTCCAATTCAGGTCGCGGTCTCGAGGACCTGTGGAAGGGTAGTGTCTCAGTTTGAAATTAAGACGACGGTCCATCGTAGTCAGGCGGTGGCGGCGTGCCTGGCCACCGAAGCACGACTTCCTCGCAGGAGTCTTGCATGCGCATGACGCGGACGGCGTTGCCGATCACATCGGCGGGGCGCTTCTGGCCTTTAGGTCCGGTGGGCAATTGCTGCCTCCTGAATTGGCCAGCGCTTATACGCGACGACCCAGAGAATGATTATCATTCCCAACGGGACCACAGAGAGAAGCACCCACGCCCGAGACATTCTTAGTCGCCCAAACAGCACCCACGCGGGGATTGCTGTGAGGACTGTCAACAAGGCGAATGGTAGCAACTGAATCGGATCTGACATTGGGTGCCTTCCATGCTTTCCGCTGAGCACATAGGCGGTTTCGCCTAGGCGAGCAAACCGGGATAGGCGCTTTCGCATATTTCAAATTTCAAACTGAGACACTACCTTTGGAAGACCTCGCTTGACAGCCGACTTCTCGTGACAGCAAAGTCTCGTGATGCGGGCGATTGGTTGGAATAGAATTGCGCGTGCCGGGGCAATCGTGCTGATGATTGGCACAAATGTTCCTGCGCCGGCACGTTCCGACTCGCTCCTTCTCACAAGCCCGTCCCAGCCAGCCAATGTCGGCGATGCGATGCTGGCGGCTGCCAATTATCATGATTCCGGCGACTATGACCGCGACCTTGCCGCTGTGGCGAAGCAGGCAGGCGACTGGGTCATCAAGCGCGCAATGGAGGTGCCTCGCCCCGCACTGGTGCTCGATATCGACGAGACGGCTTTGGCCAACTGGGAAGTGATCACACGTGACAATTTCGGCCGCCCGATCGGCGGCGCCTGGACATCGCAATCGATGGTCCCTGTGGCTGGGCCGCCTGGGATCAGCTTGCGAAGGATCCGGCCATCGACGCCGTGCTGGAGGTTTTCCGGCAGGCGCGAACGGCGAAAGTCGCGGTGTTCTTCATCACCGGACGTCCGGAGGACCAGCGTCAGGCAACCGAACAGAACCTGCAGTCGGCCGGCTATGCCGGCTACGAGCACCTTTACATGGTCCAGCCTGGGGCCAAATACGGCTCCGCCGCAGATTTCAAGGCACCCATAAGGGCCGAAATCGAAAAGGCCGGCTACACGATAATTGCCAATGTCGGTGACCAGCCATCCGACCTGTTCGGGGGGCATGCGGAGAAGCTGTTCCTGCTGCCAAATCCGTTCTACCGGGTTCGCTGACGGCCTGTACGGCACAACCCCGGATCCTTGCGGAGCACCTACTAAGGTATCAAGACGACCTTGCCGGTCGCGCTGCGCTCCTCCAGCAGGCGATGCGCCTGGCTGGCCTGGTCGAGCGGGAAGCGGCCACCTTTGGTCACCACAAGCTGACCACCAGCGGCCAGACCGAAAAGCTCCAAAAGGCCGTCACGGAGCCCGTCCGTAGACAGCAACGGCAGCAGGGCAAAACCCTTCAGCGACTGGTTGCGGCCGATCATCGCCTCCATCTCCGGGGCGCCGAGCGCGTATCTGCCAAGTGCTGCAAACACCAACTCTCCGCGAGGTGCCAGAGCCTCCAGCGCAACCGCCGTCAGCGGGCCGCCGACAATGTCGTAGATGATGTCGACGCCGGCGCCGTCTGTGGCTGCCCGGACGTGCACCGGCCAATCCGTGTTGCTGTAGTCGACGGCAGCATCGGCTCCCAGCGACAAAGCAAGGTCGAGCTTGGCCTTGCTGCCGGCTGCCGCGATGACACGGCTCGCGCCGGCGCGCTTGGCAAGCTGGACGAGCAACGAACCGACGCCGCCCGCGGCAGCGGCGACCAGCACCGATCTGCCGGCCGGCGGGCTTTGCCGCGATAGATACAATGCCGTCAGTCCTTGCACCATCAATGCCGTCGCGTTTTCGAACGAGAGCGAATCCGGCAAGGGCACGGTCAGGCTTGCGTCGATCGTCACATACTCGGCATAGCCGCCAAACGGGCGGCTCGAGGCGAACAACGGCGCGGCGACGCGCGTGCCGAGCAAGGAAGCGTCCGCCCCCTGGCCAAGCGCCTCCACGATCCCGGCGGCCTCGACGCCAGGGATCATCGGCAGTTGCGGCGTCACCGCATAGCGATCCGCGCGCATCAGCACTTCGAAGAAATTCACCCCGGCCGCATGAACGCGGACCAAGACTTCGCCGGCTTGCGGCTCAGGCTTCGGCACCGCGACTATGTCGAGAACGTCGGGCCCGCCGAAGCGGCTCAGTTGAATGGCTCTCATCGCATGCACCGATCGCTGTTGGCATCGGCCGCTGTTTGCCACTATCTGCCTGGCTTCGACTACACACCGATTTGTCCGCTGCTGACCGGGAGGTGACCATGGCCAAGCTGATCAAGAGACTGCCGACGCTGCCGGCGGAGCGCGCGCTGAAAGTGATTTCAGGCCGCTGGAAGGCGGTCATCCTGTACCATCTCTTCGACGGCCCCCGGCGGCTGTCGGCGCTGCAGGCGCTGATGCCCGATATCACCCAGAAAGTGCTGATCCAGCAACTTCGCGAAATGGAAGAGCACGGCCTCGTCCGCCGCGAGATCTTTGCCGAGATACCTTCGCGCGTCGAATATTCGGCGACGCGGCTCGGCCTCAGCCTCGAGCCGATCCTGCTGGCACTTTGCCAGTGGGGCCAGCATCACGCCGACGAGCTGAATGAGATGGACCGCCTTGCCGATTGCATCATCAGACCACGGCAAGCGCAGGACGCCCATGCCGTATGAACAAAAAGGGCGGCGCATGCGCCGCCCCAATGCTTGGGAGAATTAATCCTTGGGAGGACTGCTCGAACCTGTGCTCAGGCCGCCTTGACTTCCTCGGCGACGGCATCGGCCTGACGCGCCGTCTTCAGCACCCTGGCCCACCATGCAATGTCGTTGACCAGCGCGGTTGCCGCCTGGTTGAGGTGCTCGAACTCATCGAGCTTCTTGTCGCCTTGCTTGACGGCAAGGAAATCGGCCCAGGCGATGTGTACGGCGGACTTCACCGGCGCCATCTGCAACTCGACCGCATGCAGCCTCAGCTGCTCGACCGCGCGCGCGCCACCGACGCTGCCATAGCCGACGAAGCCGGCCGGCTTCTTGTTCCACTCGTTGGCGGCGTAGTCGATGGCGTTCTTCAGCACGGCCGTCGGGCCATGATTGTATTCGGCGGCGGTGAAGATGAAGCCGTCGAATCCGGCGACCTTCTTTTGCCAGCGCTGCGCCACTTCGTTCTGCGACGGCACCCAGGCGGAGGATGCGACCTCATCGAAGAACGGCAGCGGGAAATCGCGCAGGTCGACGACTTCGACGTCGATGTCGGCGTGCGACTTGGCTATCTTGGCAATCCATTGGGTCGGGACGTCGGCAAAGCGGGCCGCGCGGGTTGAACCAATGATGATGGCGATTTTGGGTTTTGACATAGAGGGGGCTCTCCTTACGGGAATACTGGTATCGTTTAGATACCTGAGCTATATGAGTAACTGGCCGTTCAATGTGCAAGGAGGCACTTTTTTGTTACCAAGGCACCCGCACCGCACCGAGGACTGCCGCGCCATCTCGGAAATCCTGCAGCGCGTCGGCGACAAATGGACGGTGCTCGTAGTCGGCAAGCTTGGCAACGGGCCGCTGCGTTTCAACGAGTTGCGCAGCGCGGTCGGCGGCATTTCGCAAAAGATGCTGACCACGACCTTGCGCGGGCTCGAGCGCGACGGCTTCGTTACGCGCACCGTGTTCCCGACCATCCCGCCGCGGGTCGACTACGAATTGACCGATCTTGGCTACGAACTGCTGGTGCCGGTCGATGCGCTCGGCGAATGGGCACGCAAGAACACCGAGCGCGTCAAGGCGGCGCGCGAGAAGTTCGACGCCATGCACAGCTGAACCCTTGTGCTGCAAGGGTTTGAACCTGCCCGGGAGCCTCCGGATGAGCGCTACTGCTGTAACTGCATCTTGGTCTTCGGCAGCTTCTCGATCCGGTTCCGTTTCGGGTTGGGACTGACCACCCTGCCGCCAATCGTGCAGGTCGTGGTCGTCTCCTTGCGGCAATTGCTCACCGTCGTGCCGCTGGTGTCGCATTTCGTCGCCGAGCAGATCTCGCACTTGGCCGCCTGCCCGTTGATGGTGCGGTTTTCCGACGTGCAGGTGGCGCCTGGATCGCCTTTTTTGACCTCGGCAAAAGCGCTTGCGGACGACAGGCAGAGCAAGGCTGCAAAGCCACTCGCCAGGGCAGCGTTCAGCATGTGTTGACGCATTGTGTTTCCTCCCAAGATCCCGTCGGTCGCGCTGCAGGCGCGCATGCGGGAACCCGTTAGCCAAAGACCCCGCGGGATCGCTGTCCGCATCCCCCGCGCGGGAGAGACGGCTGTTTAAATCCGTCTTCTGGAATCAGGCCGGGTCAGCCTTCGGCCGGAACCGCCTTCGGCTTGCCTTCGCCGTCCAGCGCCACCATGACGAAGTCGGCATGGGTGACCTTCTCCATCAGGTCGGAGAGATAGCGCTGCGCCCAGGCCTCGACCTTGAGCGTCATCGAGGTGCGGCCGACGCGTTCGACATGCGTATAGATGCACAGCGTGTCGCCGATCTTCATCGGCTTGGCGAAGGACATTTCCTTCACCGCCGCCGTCACCACGCGGCCCTTGGCGCGCTCGGCGGCGCGGATGCCGCAGGCGAGATCCATCTGCGCCATCACCCAGCCGCCAAAAATGTCGCCTGCCGCATTGGCGTCGGAAGGCATGGCCAGCGTCCTGAGCGTCAGATCGCCGATCGGCCGCCCGTCCGCGTAATGCACCATTTGGCCAATCCTCTCGAAGCCGATTGTCCCGATCCCGTATCGTCATGGCACGGACAGGTCAACGCGCCACTGGACAGGTCGCGGCCTGAAGTTCGGCTATCGGTCGACAGTGTTGAAAAGATGCTGTGCGAAGCGGGACGTAGGCATAGGCGTTGCCCTCGCGGATAACATGACCGATGCCTGGAAAGCGCAGGTGCATGCCTGCGACGAGCAGGCCATCCGCCGACACCATGTCGAGCACCTTCTTGCGTGTGACGATTGCGGCCTTCTGGTCCACGTCGAAGGCGATTGCCCATTCCGGATGCGCAAATTGCAGCGCGGAGGCGTGGATTACGTCAGTGAAGAGCAGCAGGTGGTTGGCCTCCGAACGGCCTCGCTGAGCCCCGGCTTGGCCGCCTACTGGACAGGTGTCCGACGTTCGAGCGCTCGACGCAACGTCGGCGCCTCTTGCTCGATATGATCCCACAGACGGTTCGAGATCGGCCCGTGCGGCCGGTCGCGGCGGCGCGCCACCACCAACTCCTCGGTGCGGCCTGGCAGATGACGGCCGGCAACGGATTGCAGGCGTCCGTCGCGCAGCTCTTCCTCGATCAGGAAGCGGGGCATGTGGCCCCACGCGAGGCCCTGCAGGATGATTTCCTTCTTCATCCCCTGGTCGGCCACCATGCATTGCGGCGCACCCTCGATCATGAAGTAGTCTTGTTGCGGTGAATGGCGGGCCGTGTCGCGCATGACACATTGGGTGAACGCGTGCATCTGATCCGGCGTGATGGGGTGCTTGATCCGCTCCGGTAGAAAGCCCGACGCCACTACTGGGACGAAGGGCACCTTGCACAGATCGATCCATTCCACCCGCGGATCGCTCTTGTCGATCCAGTGCAGGATCAAATCGGCTTCGTCATCGAAGAGGCGCTCCCACGGGCCGCCCACCGCCTCGAAATGCAGGTGCAGGCGTGTGCCCGGACACTGGGCGAAGAACCGTCCGAGCATGCCCAATGCCTGCGGGGCGCGGGCAAAGGTCGCCGATCACCACATGGATCTCGCTTTCTTCGCCCATTGACAGCTGAGCAGCATGAAGCCGCAAGCCCTCGAGCTCGCGCAGCAGCGATTGTGCCCTGCGATGGAACGACAGCCCTGCCTCGGTGGGGCGCACGCGATAGCCGCTGCGATCCAAAAGAACGAGGTCGAGTTGCCGCTCCAGCTTTGCAACGGCTGCGAACACAGCCGGGTGCGAACGATGCAGCATGGCCGCCGCAGGCTGAAAGCCGCCGCAGCGGACCACGGCATCGAAGCATTGCAGGTCGTGCAGGGTGAATTCGGCCATGTCGGCTTCTATTACAGAGATAGTCCTATGTTTGTAATATCTTCAAAAGCGTGCCGCAGCTAGGCTTTGCCACATTCAACGCTCCAAGAAGGAAGGTGTATTCACCCATGAATGAGCTGGATTTCGTGACCGTCGGCGATGGCACACGCATCGCCTACCGCATCGACGGCGACGCCGGGAAACCCGTGCTGATGCTGTCGAATTCCATCGCCACCACGCTGCGGATGTGGGACATGCAGGTCGGCGAGCTGTCGAACCATTTCCGTGTTCTGCGCTATGATTTTCGCGGCCACGGAGGGTCGAGCGTTCCGGCCGGCGCTTATTCGCTCGACCGGCTTGGCCGCGACGTGATCGAGTTGCTCGACACCCTGGGCATTGAACGCGTACACTTCCTCGGTCTGTCGTTGGGCGGCTTCGTCGGGCAGTGGCTCGGCATCCACGCGCCCGAGCGGATCGAGCGCTTGATCCTGAGCAACACCTCATCCTACCTCGGACCGGCAAAGCAGTTTGACGAGCGGATTGCCGCCGTGCTGCAGGCGCCGGATATGTCCGAAACCGCCGAGATGTTCCTGGGCAACTGGTTTCCTGCGCGTATGCTGGCGGCCAACGAGCCCGTCATCGAAGAATTTCGCGCCATGCTGCTGGCCATCGACCGGCAAGGCTTGGCTGGTCTGTTCGCGGCGGTTCGCGATGCGGACCTTCGCCGAACCGTAGCGCTGATTTCCAGGCCAACGTTGGTGATCGCCGGCCGGCACGACACTGTGACAGCCGCCAGCCATAGCGAGTTGATCGCGGCGATGGTGCCCGGCGCGAAACTGGTTGTCCTGCCCGCGGTCCACTTGTCGAATGTCGAGTACCCCACCGAGTTCATGGAGGCCGTGCTTGGTTTTCTGCGCTGAGATGGAGCACGACAGGGACGCTGAGTGAAACCCCGGTTTGAACATCCCCGCATGGACCGCAACCTATGATGCGCTAGCGCGCAGTGCAGGCTAGACTGGGCAATATCAATAGCGGATGACGGCTGACATGGAACTTGGCTTTCGCCCATTAACGCCCGATCTGTGGCCGGCGCTCGAGGACCTGTTCGGTGACAGCGCCGTCTGCAGTCGCTGTTGGTGTATGTACGGACGGATCGGCAGTTCTTATCGAAAGCGGCCCGGCGAGGAAAACAAGGCAGCGTTCCGGCAGGCCGTCCAGCATGGTCCGCCTCCGGGTTTGCTCGCTTTCGACGGCGATACGGCTGTCGGCTGGTGCCGGGTGACGCTGCGAGATGCCCTGCCCTGGCTCGATCGGCTATGGCAGCTCAAGCGCGTGGACGACAGGCCGGTCTGGTCCCTGTCCTGCCTCTACGTGCGAAAACGATACCGCAGGCGGGGCGTAACATTCCAGCTGATTGCGGAAGCACTGGAAGTCGCAAGGCGCGCAAATGCTCCGGCACTCGAAGCCTATCCTTTCGAGGCCGACGTATCGCCGAGTGCTTCCGGCAGCGGATATGCCTCCACCTTCGCGCGCGCCGGGTTCAGGGTCGTCGCTCGCAGAACGCCGGCCCGCCCGATCATGCGCTATGATTTCAAGCAGATTGCCGATCATCGCCTGTAGTGCTTGGATCGCTTGCGAGGAAGCTCAGGCACTTCGAAATGAAGCCGGATCGTTTTCAACTTTTGGTCAGAGGCACAACGTGGATTGGTTCACACGACGCAAGCCGTTCTCGGGCGCTGCGAAGTCAGCTTTCCCATTCAGCATGTTGACCACCATGGCAGAGGAGGAGCTGACGCCCTTTGTCGACGACACTTACCGAACGACGTCCCGACATCTCATTTCTGATGGAGCGGTCATCTATATTCCTTATCGGTTACATTTTCTGCCAAGCGTGCGAGAGCATCACCTTGGCTTTTCATTTCCGTCGCATTGCCTGCTGACACGATCGACAGATGGCTTTTTGCGGCAGAAATCAGCCAAGGTGATCCTGTCGCTGAACGAAAGTTGGAGCATCGCCTTCGTCGTTCTGCTGTTGGGCGAATATGTCGTCGAAATCGCCGAAGACATCTACGCCGCAGTACCTGATCTGGACGCTTCAGCCTATGCCAGTTTTGTCCGACAGAACCGAGACGTAATGCGTGCAATGCGCAGCAAGGCCACAAGCTATTGGAATGCCTATTACAGGCGTGCTTATCCCAACCGGAAATCCTATCCAGCCATTGCTGTCCTCAATCAACTCGATGCGTGGGCAAGTTAGGTCTTCATCAATCTTCTTGGCGCTGAAAGTCGAAATTCAAACGAAGTTGCCAGTCGCTTTTTTCACATCGGATGCCGGAAGACCCGGCGACGCCGCGCCGCGCTCAAGTCTAGGCTAGAGCTGAATTCCGGAGCCAGCCGTATCCACCATGCAGACCTATGATTTCATCATCGTCGGCTCCGGTTCGGCCGGCTCGGTCCTGGCCGAAAGATTGTCGGCTTCCGGCCGCTTCTCGGTGCTGGTGCTCGAGGCCGGCGGCAGCGACCGTCGCTTCTACGTGCAGATGCCGCTCGGCTACGGCAAGACCTTCTTCGACCCGGCGGTCAACTGGAACTACAAGGCCGAGCCGGATCCCGGCCTGGCCGGCAATGCCGACCACTGGCCGCGCGGCAAGCTGCTCGGCGGCTCGAGTTCGATCAACGCCATGGTCTGGATCAGGGGCGCGCGTGAGGATTTCGACGCTTGGGCAGCGGCCGGCAATCCCGGCTGGGGCTTCGATGACCTGCTGCCCGCCTTCAAGGCGCTGGAGGATAATCAGGCCGGCGCCGACCAATGGCGCGGCGTCGGCGGGCCGCTGCATGTCACCGACTGCTCGACCTCCGTCCATCCGCTCACCAAGCGCTATCTCGCCGCCGCCAACCAAGCCGGCCTGCCGCTCAACCCGGATTTCAACGGCGCCTCGCAGGAAGGCGCCGGCGTCTACCAGATCACCACCAGGAACGGCCGCCGCATGTCGGCGGCGCGCGCCTTCCTGCGCCCGGCGATGAAGCGCAAAAACGTCCGCGTCGAGATCAACGCCCTAGCGACAAAAATCCTGTTCGAGGGCAAACGCGCCGTCGGCATCGAATATCTCCAGAATGGCGCGACGAAAACCGCCCGCGCCGGCCGCGAGATCATCCTGTCGGGCGGTTCGGTCAATTCGCCTCAACTTCTCCAGCTTTCCGGTGTCGGCCCGTCGGCGCTTCTTGGCGCGCTCGGCATTCCCGTCGTTCACGCCAACGAGAATGTCGGGGCAAACCTGCAGGACCATGTCGGCATCAACTACACGTTCAAGGGCAGGCTGCCGACGCTCAACCAGATCCTGCGCCCGTGGTGGGGCAAGCTGCTGGTCGGCATGCAATACGTGTTTTTGCGCTCAGGCCCGCTGTCGCTGTCGATGAACAATGCCGGCGGCTTCTTTCGCACCGATCCGGCCACGGCACGGCCCAACATGCAGCTCTATTTCCAGGCGTTTTCAACCGTCATTCCGAAGAGCGGCGAACGCCCGATCCTGACGCCCGATCCATGGCCGGGCTTTTCCATCGGGCTGTCCAATTGCCGTCCGTCGAGCCGCGGCGAAATCATGATCCGTTCCGCCAATCCGCGCGATTATCCCAAAATCGTCGCCAATGCCTTTTCGACCGAGGCGGACGTCGCTGAAATGCTGGCGGCGGTGAAATTCGTCAGGAAGATCGCCTCGATGCCGGCGATGGCCGAGATCATCGAGGAAGAGGTTTTGCCCGGTCCCTCGATCACCTCCGACGCGGATCTCATTCAGGATTTCAGGAAGCGCTCGGGCACCGTCTATCACCCGGTCTCGACCTGCCGCATGGGGCCGGACGCGGCGCACGCCGTCGTCGATCCGCGCCTCAAGGTACACGGCATCCAGGCGTTGCGCGTCATCGATGCCTCGATCTTTCCCGACAACATAACCGGCAACACCAACGCCGCCGCGATCATGACCGGATGGAAGGGCGCCGAACTGGTTCTGGAGGATCAGAAATGAAAATCACCGACGTCAAGACCTGGGTGGTCGGCAATCCGCCGCCCGGCATCGGCGGCAAGTATTTCATCTTCGTCAAGCTCACTACCGATGGCGGCGTCGTCGGCTATGGCGAGGCCTACAACGCCACCTTCTCGGCCCATGTCACGGCGAAAATGGTCGAGGACATGGCCGAGCGTTATCTGATCGGCCGCGACCCGCACGATATCGAGACCTTCTTCCGCCGCGCCTATTCATCCGGCTTCACCCAGAGGCCCGACGTGTCGGGCATGGGCTGTTTCTCGGCGCTGGAAATCGCCTGCTGGGACATTATCGGCAAGGAGGCCGGCAAGCCGGTCTACAAGCTGCTTGGCGGCCAGGTACACGAAACGCTGCGTTCCTATACCTACCTCTACCCGCACAGCGGCAGCGTCCATTCGGAGGACGCCCGCGGCAAGAACGTCTACAACGACCCAGATCTGGCCGCCGCCTGCGCGCTCGAATATGTCGAGCAGGGTTTCAATGCGGTCAAGCTTGACCCAGCCGGCCCCTACACCGCCTTCGACGGCCACCAGCCGCGCCTCGTCGACATCGACCTCTCCGCCCGCATGGTCAAGGCGATCCGCGAGGCGGTCGGCACCAGGGCCGACATCCTGTTCGGTACGCACGGCCAGTTCACCGCATCGGGCGCGCTGCGCCTCGCCCGCGCCATCGAGCCCTATGATCCGCTGTGGTTCGAGGAGCCGGTGCCGCCCGACATGCCCGAGGTGATGGCGCAGGTCGCCCGCGCGACCTCGATCCCGATTGCCACCGGCGAGCGGCTAACAACCAAATTTGAGTTCGCCCGCGTCATCGAGAACCGTGCGGCGACCATTCTTCAGCCCGACCTTGGCCGCTCCGGCGGCATTCTCGAAACCAAAAAGATCGCCGCCATGGCCGAAGCCTACCACATCCAGGTCGCGCCGCACTGCTACTGCGGACCGATCGTCGGCGCCGCCAACATCCAGCTTGCGGTGACGCTGCCCAATTTCCTCATTCTGGAATCGCTGAAACAGTGGGACGGTTTTCACGCGAAGCTGCTCAAGAAGAAGATCGAATGGCTGGACGGCAACGTCATCCCGTCGAAGGAGCCAGGCCTCGGTGTCGAACTCGACGAAGCCGTCTGCGAGGCGCATCCCTGGACCGGCAAGGACCTGCATTTGCAGATGCTGCAGACGCCGTTGATGCCGTGAGCGCGCGTCAGAGCTATGCCTTCGTCGGTCTTGGCCATCTCGGCGGCCAGTTCGCCGCCAACCTGATCCACAACGGCTTTGCCGTCACCGTATTCGACCTCGACCAGGCGGCCGTCGAGCGGCTGGTGATGCTTGGTGCCGATGCCGCCAACAGCCCGGCTGATGCCGCTGGCCGCGCCGGCAATGCCATCACCTGCCTGCCCTCGCCAAAAGTCAGCGAGGCGGTGCTGGCCGGCCCCGGCGGATTGCTCGAAGGCCTGCCCGCAGGCGGCAGTTGGATCGAGATGTCGACCAATGGCCAAGACGAGATCTTGCGCCTTGCATCCCTCGCCTCGGCAAGAGGCGTCGAGACGCTCGAATGCCCGGTCACCGGCGGCGTGCATCTGGCAGCCGTCGGACAGATCACCGCGCTGGTCGGCGGCGACACAGCGCTTTATGCGCGCCACCGCCCTGCCGTCGAGGCGATGTGCGCGCGCTCGTTCCTGATGGGTCCGGTCGGCTCGGCGGCGGTGATCAAGGTCATCACCAACATGCTGGCCTTCATCCATCTGGTCGCCGCCGGCGAAGCGCTGATGCTGGCCAAAAAGGGCGGGCTCGACCTTGCCCAGTCCTATCACGCCATCGTCGCCTCCTCCGGCAACAGCTTCGTCCATGAGACCGAAAGCCAGCTGGTGCTGAACGGCTCCTACGACATCGGCTTCACCATGGACCTGGCGTTGAAGGATCTCGGCTTCGCCCTCGGCATGGGTGAAAAATTCGGCGTTCCGCTCGAGCTTGCCTCGCGCGTCGACGCAATCTTCAGGCAAGGCAAGCAGGCCTATGGCGGCAGCGCCTGGTCGACGATGATCGTGAAACTGCTCGAGGATGCCGTCGGCACCGACCTGCGCGCACCCGGTTTCCCGGCTAAACTCGCAAGTTGATATTGGCCGGATTATCAATCGATTTCAGTCGATTGGAGAGATCGCCGGAACCAGAGCCGCAGTCAACTGAATCAAAGACTTAACAGCTTGATTCAATATCTCAGCGTCAATGCGCCGGGCAGGATCTCGAAAGTCGCTGGTATGCGACCCGGCGATTCGCCGTCTATGTCGATCAGCGCGGCGTTCTTTTGCAGATCGCCGAGCGGCTCGACAACCACTTTCTTGCCGCGCAGGATGGTGATCGCAGGATGGTTGCGGTGCCGCCCGCCATAGAGCAGGCGGATGTCCCAGATCAGCTTCAGCTTGCCGGCGGCGCGCAGGATGACGATGTCGAACTCGCCGTCGTTAAGCTCGGCGTCGGGCGCGATCATCATGCCGCCGCCGAAGAATTTGCCGTTGGCCACCGCCACCAATGCCATGCGCGCCTCAACCGGGGCACCGTCGTCGATGGTGATCGCAACCTCCTGGAAGCGGTAGCGGAGGAATTCCCAGACCGTGCGCCAGTAGAACAGTGCCTTGGCCGAAACCTTGCCCTTGCGCCTGTCGGCGTTGACGGCACGGTCGGTAGCGCCGGAAAGCCCGAGGCTGGCGATGTTGATGAAATGGCGGCTGGCCAGTGCGCCATGGTCGTCGACATAGCTGATGCAGCCGGCATCGACCTTGCGCGGCTTGGCCTCGGCAATCCGCTTCAGCGTCAGATCGACATTGTTCGACAGGCCGAGCCCGCGGGCAAAGTCGATGCCGGTGCCGCAAGGCAGCAGCCCGAGTTCGGCCGTCCGGCCGCTTTCCCGGAAAGCCTTCAGCAGCCCGTCGGCGACTTCGCTGGCGGTGCCGTCGCCGCCGGCCGCGATCACCAGCTCGAAGCCGATGGCGGCAAGGTCGAGCGCCAGCCGTTCGGCATCCCCCTCGGCCTGCGTTTCACGCAGCTCGAAATCACCGAAATGTCTTTTCAGCGAAGCCGCAACCTCGGGCCAATGCCGCTTGAGCCTGCCGCCGCCGGCGATCGGATTGAGAACCACCGCGACCTTCAAGCCTGCCTCCCCAAGGCCATCGAACACGCCTTCCAATCATTTGCCGGCATTGAAGCCCGCGCCGGCCTGCGGGGCAAGGGTCGATTACCCGACAATGCGGCTTCGGCATCGAGGCGGCAAATCCCGACCGGCGGCGGCAGAGATCGGAAAGTCGCTATTTTGGCAGGGTCAGTCCCCGATAATCCCGCTATCCACAGGCATGCGGCAGTTCCGCCAAACGCTTATCCGACGTACGTTAAAACCCATCTCAGGCGGCTACCGATCGCCACGCCGAAAGGCAAAGCGGAACGGCGGATTTCCTGAGGCCCGTACGGCCCTGAACGAGAACAGGCTTGCTTGTTGGAGGGATGGACGCCGAGACCTACGGGGCCGCGGAAAGCGTGCGAACGCCGACGGCGGACCGATGCTGCCATGAAGGACGGCAAAAACCTTCGATGGCGCGCTGGGCAAAGCTCGCAAGAGTGGAGACCGGCGTGGTCCGGAACGGACGCTGCCCTCGGGTGGCGACTGGCAGGACCGTCAAAATCAAGGCCGGCATGGCGCGACATCTTTCGGGAGTTGCTGCCGCGACCGTGTCCTGATCTGACAGGGAGGCGCTGGGAGAAATCCCGGCGCCGACTGTCTTTGTGGCCCCGCCTGACGATTTTGCCGGCGACGCTTCACGCTGCGCCAAAATCAGCTACTATCCATTTGTCGTCGGGGGCCGTTTAAAGGGGCTGACGGCAGGGGGACATTTCATGACGCTCATCCAGAAGCTTGCTGTTGCCTATGCTTTCCTGTTCTTCGGCGTTGTTGCCATCGGCTATGTGCCGGCTTTCAACGACGCCGGCGGCAATCTGTTCGGCCTGTTCTCGCTGCAATGGTACGACGATTTGCTGCACGCCTTCTCCGGCGTCTGGGCGCTGGCCGCCGCCTTCATCTCGCACCGCCAGGCGGTGTTCTATTTCAAGCTGTTCGGCTCGGTCTATCTGTTCGACGGCGTGCTCGGCCTGGTCACCGGTTCCGGCTGCCTCGATGGCGGCATCTTCATCAACGGCTTCCGCTCCCTGAACGACATCGAATTCCCGGCCCGCTTCTTCGCCAACCTGCCGCACATCGTCATCGGCGGCTTCGCCGTCTACGTCGGGTTCTGGCTGTCGAAACGTGTGTACGACCATTTCGCCACGGCCTGACCGGCCATGTTCCTGTTCCGCTGGCTGAAGCGCATCATCAAGGCGATCCTCTGGCTCGTCGTCATTGTCGTGTTGATCCCGATCGCCGGGCTGGCCTACGGCTTTCTCACGACGCCGTCGCTGGACACAACGCCATTGCCGGGCGTCGCCGAGGGTGCCCCGCCAAAGGCGCTGGCCGACAAGATCCGTGCCGAGATCCCCGGCTACCAGCGGCCGGAGGAATCGACCTTTCTTACCTATCCGGAATGGGCCATCGTCTACGCCGCCCGCGAATATGCCGGCTTCGTCGACAAGAACCAGCCGAGCGGTTTTCCCTATCTCTCCTATATCGGCCGCTTCTGGCAGGACTATGCGATGGTCATCCGCGCCAGTTCTACCTACAAGTTCAACCTCGACAACCACCAGATGCTGGTGATCATCGGCACCAGCCACACGATCGAGCACGCCATCCAGTGGGCCTATGAAAATACGATCGGCCGCGTCACCGAAGCGACAGCCGGCAAGCGCACCGCCGTCGACATCTACCAGGCCAAGGTGGCGGCCGACTACGCCGGTTTTCTCGATCAGGTGCCGTGGTACCAGTTTCCCTATGCCGAAAAGCGTGCCGGCCTGTTTGCCGTCCAGCCGGCAGCGGACGACAGCGCCGTCCGCACCAGCGAACGCAAGCTCGCCTTCGGCCTCGCCGACACGGTCAAGCAGGGCTATGCCGATCTGATCAAGTCGGCGCTCGCCGCCACCACCGATCCCGCCTTGCTCGATATTCATGTCTGGGCCAAGGGTCCGGTCGGCGAGGTGACGCGCAACGAACCCGACACCTTGCTGGAGCGCGATCTCGGCGCCGACAGCGCGATCTTCGTCACCAGACGCTATCAGGTGTTCACCGACATGATCCCGCGCCTGATCGCCAAGGGCGTCTCCTTCGTCGAGATCGGCGGCAATGACGAGATCATGGTCACCATGCTTTCCAATGACGAGATCAATGTTCCCGAAGGCGCACGCACCTTGTTCAGCTACCCGCTTCCGGCGCAACCTTCGACGCGCCGCACCGGCCTGACCGTCGCCGTGCGCAAGCTGCACATCGTGCTGCCGGCGCTGATGACGGCGGGCGCCAGGCTCGAGCATGTCTACGATTACTGAGGCCTTTCGGTCACAGCCGGCCTCGGCAGGACGTTGCGTGATGCTCCGTCACGCTCATTCCACAATCGCGGCCAAATCCCGCCTTGTTCCGCAACGATTGATGATGCCGTAGACACGTTGTCTTGCGCACATGTGCCAGGCAACTCGGAGGGACACGACCGTGATCAAGACCGCCCTTGTCGCCATGACCATCGTCGGCTGCGATTGCGACGCCAGGCTTTGCGAATATATCGGCGAGACGCCCGCCAAATGGTCGACCATCGCCGAATGCGAAGCGGCGATGAAAAGCCAGATGCTGCACAAGCGCAATTTCGACTATCCGCTGGTCTCCGGCATCTGCCGGACACAGAACTCGTCTTCGTCATCGCAGCTCGCTGCGACCGCTTCCGAGCCTGAATTGACGACGGCCAGTACGGCCGCGACAGACCCGCTGCCACCGGAACTGAGCCATCGGCCCAGTGCTGCGGTCGGAACGCAGGCCACGGCGACGGAAACGGAAGCCGTCCGGCCGGTCGCCTATGAAGCGGCGGTCGATGGCGGCCGCGCCGTGCTCTACCGCACGAAGGCCGGCTACGCCGTGGTCAAGACCGATCTCGGCCGCGCCGCATCGGCAACGATCGGCATCGCCAGGCGTTCGGCGAACTGGCTGGCGGCGAAGCTGCCTGACGGTCTGTAGCCGCCGCTTCAGGCCGCGCCGATCAGTGCCTTGACGGCGCGATAAAAAATCGACGAAAACAGCTCGCCCGGATCGTATTGCAGCTTCTTCGCCAGGAAGGACGGCAGTTCCGGATAGGAGGCAAGCAGCTCCTTGCCTGTGTAGTGGAGCTGGTAGGGCAGGAAAAAACGCCCGCCATGCTTGATCGTCACGTCGATCAGCGCCCTTGTCAGCGCCCGCATCCTGGCATTGCCGTCAGCGTTTGTCGGCTGATTGATGTAGAGCACCAGCGAATAGGCCGGCTCCGGCGCATAATTCAGCGCTACATCCTCCTTGTGGACGATGCGTACCGACGCGTTGAGCACCGGCAGGGTCTGGTTGCGCAGGATCTCGCGCGCTTCCGCGATGAACGGGTTATAGGCCGCCCGCGGGATGAAATACTCGTGCAGGATGTCGGTCTCATCGAGCAGATCGTTGAACAGATAGGGCACTGAATCGTGCATCGGATGGTTGCGCGTGACCAGGCAGGCCTCGCCCTCGCCCATTGCCGTCGTCCGCGCCACCGTGCAGCTCTCGAATTGCGGCTCCAGCGTCTTTTCGGTGAACCATTTCAGCTCCTGGAACAGGCTGCCCCATTTCGCCAGGTTGATGATCACCCGCTTGAGCCCGACCGAACCCGGTTCACCGATTGCCGGCTGGTCGGCCGGCGGCTGGTCGGCGACCTTATCATAGCGGTAGACGATCATATCCTCGAGGAAATTGCCCGGCGCAGTCGACAGATGCCCATAAAACAGACCGATCGCCCTGTTTGGCTCCAGAACCTCGGCGAAGAACGTCGGGAAATCGTCCGATTTGATGATCTCGCGCGAGGTCCGGTAGACGGCGTTGTCGACGATGTCGAGTGTCGCCTCCAGCACCACGCCGAACAGGCCGTAGCCGCCGATGACGTGGCGGAACAGCTCGGTATTTTCGGCCGGTGAGCAGGTCGTCACCGAACCGTCCGCCAGCATCACCCGCATCGATCGGATCGAACCGGCGACCGAGCCGGCCTGGTGGTCCATGCCATGCGCGTTGACCGACAGCGATCCGCCGACCGAAAAGATGTCGGTCGACTGCATCGCCTTCACCGCGAAGCGCGGGTGCAAAAGGTTCTGGATGTCGTGCCAGCGCGCGCCCGGCTGCAAGGTCATCGTCTTTGCAGCCGGGTCGATACTGACCTTGTTGAATTTACGCATGTCGAGGACCAGCGCGTTGTCGTCGAAGGCGTGGCCGCCCATCGAATGGCGCACCGCCGCGACCGAGACCTTCAGGCTATTGGCGCGGGCAAAGGCCAGCGCGCTCGCGATGTGGTCTTCCTTGCTGACTTCGATAACGCCGTAGACCGGTGTCATCGACAGGCCGCTGGCATCGTTGATGTTGCCGCCTTTGGTCAGCCATGGCAGCGCCGGATCGTAGGCTGGCGGGCCCTCCAGCGGCTTCTGCGCCAGGTCGATGCCGTCAATGTCGGCGATGCGCCCGGAATTCTTCTGCCCCGACGGACCGCGCGCCAGCCGCGCCACGGTCGTGCCGCCCCAGAGCATCGCGCCGCCGACCACGGTTGTACCCAGCAGCAGCCGCCGCGACAGGCGAAACCCCTTGCGTTCTTCGACCATAACCCCACCCCACTGGCCCAGGAATAGCGCCTGATGGAGACAAAAACCAGTTGCCAATCAGACGTTCGGCGAACGATGATACGGTTTGTCTGGCGAAAATGTCGAAAGCAGTCGCATCATGAAGCTTGCAGCCCGTATCGCGCTTGCCCTGTTGCTTGCGTTTGCTCCGGCATCAGCCGACGCGCAGACTCCTGGTCAAGGCGACGACAAGGTCGTCAGCGTAGCTGGCGACGATCCGGAGATGGCGGCCGCTATCGAGCAGGCGCGTGCCAGTCTCGACGACTTCCTGGTATTGGCCGACGCACCGCCATCCGGAACGGCCGACTTCCAATTGAAAGTCGTGGTCAGGGACGGGGACGCCACTGAACATTTCTGGGTCTTTCCCTTCCACCGGACGGCGGCCGGATTTGCAGGAACCTTGGACAACGAGCCGCAGACCGTGCACAACGTCGTGGCAGGCCAGGAGATCGAATTCAGCCGGGACGATATTTCCGACTGGGGCTACATGAAGAACGGCCGCCGGGTGGGAAGTTTCACTGTCTGCGTTCTCTTCAAAAAAATGTCGAAGGAAGACGCCGACTATTATCGCCAGAACTATGGCTTCGATTGCTGACGGCTGAATTCTAGTTCAACCGGCTTCTACATCCTTCACGCCGATCTTGCGGACCAGTGCCGCGGTCGCCAGGATCGTGGCCATGTCGGCGATCATCGGCGCAACATGCTTGGCATAGTCGAGCGGCACAGAGATGTCCGGCAGTTCGAAGAAGTTCTTCGTCTGCGGAAGCAGCAGAAAGCCGTCGCTGCCGTTGAGCGCGACGCGTGCCGGTTCCTTCGGCCATGTTTCGCCAAGCCATTCGAGCGCCTGCGCCAGCCGGCCGGTCACCAGCGGCCGCGCCGCTTCGATGTTGTCGGTGTGGAACTCGTAGGCGGCGTCGAGTTCGGGTACGCCGCATGACAGTTGTTCCGTCTTGCTGCCGAACATGCCTCGGAAGAAACCTACCACCATATTGGCACGGCGCGCCGCCACCAAGATTCCCGGGAACGGCGCAATGGTGTCGAACGCGATAATGACGCCCTTGAACGCCTGAGATGTGGTCTTGCCGTTCCTCTCCAGCAGCGTCACCTCATAGAGCTCGAACGCAAAGCCTTCATACCGACCGGAGACGACGTCCTCGAAATACGAACGGTTGAACACGCCAATCGTCTCGCGCGGCAGCCGATCGAAGGAGTTCGGCGTTACGCCATGCTGATAGCGCACGTCCTGGATGAAGCCGAAGACGATCGGCAGCAAACTGTTGCGGAACGTCTGCTGCAATTTGCGCGCCGGCCTGATCGCGTGGAGATAGAGCAGGATCGCCGCCAGGAACCCGCCGATATAGAGGAACACATGCGGGGTCGAGAACCACTGCTCGTTGGGGTCGGCAACCCCGTTGAAGAGCCAGGCCACCAGCGCCACGAAGACAACCACCGATCCGATGAAAAGTGGCACCCGCCAGTGCGTCCGGCGATAGGCCGAAGCCCTTTGCGCCTCGTAGGCCTCGATGTCCTTCCTGAGGCCGGCGATCACCGCTTCGCTCGGCATGAAATCCGCAGTTTCCATCACCCACCCGCCCCACAAGCCCGCCCGCGTTGGGCATGATAGCCGGTTTGGTGGACCGCGTCAGCGCAGCTGTCAGCGCCCGGCACCGAAGATCGCATCGAGGCGGGCCAGAACCATTTGCCTGGATTTTCCCGCCAGCGTTTCAACCGGCATCAGCCGCTCGTGATCGCCGGCGCGCAGCCGCATGAAGGCATGCAGCCGGTAGGCGGCGATGGCCCCGCGCGTGCCGGGATCGTCGCTGATGTCGACGACGAGAATGGCGCCGATGCGGCCGGGCCATGGCTGGCGCGCGAAGGCGGTGCCGATGAAATCGCCGAGCCCATAGGCGACGAGCGTCTTGCCGATCCGCTCGATCGGCTGCACGACATGGGCATGATGCCCGGCGATCAGGCCGACGCCATGTTCGGCCAGAAGTCGCGCCATTGCCCGCGTCTTCGCACGTGGAAAATGCCGGAATTCCCAATCCCAATGCGGCACCGCGCAGAGGAGGTCGACACCCGAAGCGGCAGCGTGCGGCCATTGCGTCGGATCGGCTTGCATCGAGACTCGGCCCGCCAACTGAGCCTCGTCGGTATTGCGCCACAAGGTAAAGGCGGCAAGGCCTATGGTCAGCGAACCAACCGCAAACCGCTCGACCGGAGCCGCACTGCCGATCGTGCGGATGCCTAATTGCTCCAGCGCGGCGACGGTCTCGTCGAAGCCGGCAATACCCTGGTCGAGCACATGGTTGTTGGCCAGCGACAGCACCAGTTTTTCACGCGAAATGCCGGCGGCGGCCAGCGCCTCGGCAAGGAACCGCTCGCTCATCGCGTGGTGCGTGCCGAGCCTGGTGCCCCAAACAGCGCTCGGCCGCTCCACCACCGGGCTTTCGCAATTGCCGACCACCAGATCGGCCGAGGCAAGCAGTGCCGCGATCGCCGGATCGCAGTCTGGCGCGCGGCGATTGGCCACCGCCGAGATATCGCCGACGAAAGCCAGCCGCACCGTCCGCGCCGGCAGTGGTTCGAGCAGGGCTGCGGCCGCCGGAGCAAAGCCGCGCGCGTCGCCATTGAGCGAAGGCCGGAGAAAACGCGGCAGCCACGACAGTTTGTAGGAAAGCGGATAGTTCGACACGCGACGCCCAATCGTTTGCCTTGTGTAGACCGTCCGCCGGATTGATTGAAGCGTCGACTGTTGTGGGTGAACCGCAGGCCACAGGCGCAGCGAACCAAATGCGTGTATGATCCACTGCGGAGCGACAAAGGGGCGATCACGATGACGCGTTTTTCCAGGCTGGTGGCGTGCGCCATCATTCTTCTCCTGCCGCTGGCTTCACCCAGCGCCGCGGCTCCCGAAGCGGCGGCCCTGTTCGAGGCAAAAATCGTAGCCGAACGCGACAGCGCTCTTGCCGCTCTGGAAGCCGCCGTGCCAGGCGATCCGGCAGCCGCCGGCGCCGGCGAATTCTTCACCGCGCTGGAGATCCTGGCCGGCGGCCTGCACCGCCACGGTTTCGACAGCCCGCAATCCTTCATGCTGCCGCTGATGCGGCTGCCGGTGCCGGACAATGCCAATCCCGAGCCGCTGACCTACGAACAATTCCGCGCCATTCTCGTCGCCTTCCGCGACCGGCTGGAGAAATCCGCAGCCACGCTCGGTTCGGTACCCCCCGACGCCGACATCGGCATGGTCATCGACCTCACCCGCCTCGGCATCGACCTCAACGAGGACGGCACGATCGCGCCGGACGAGAGCGCCGCCGCGATCATGGCGTCTCTGTCACGCGGCGGTGGTGCGCCAGACGCGGCCGCACCCGCCCTCACCTTCCGCTTCGACCGCGCCGACGGTTATTGGCTGCAGGGCTATGCCGAGTTCCTGATGGCGCAGGCCGACTTCTGGCTGGCGCATGATTTCAGAAACACGTTCGACGGCTCCTTCCACATGCTGTTCCCGCGCGCAAAACTGCCGCTGCAGGATACGCTCGTGCCGCTAGACGGTGGCACGAATGGCGGCATCCTGACGTCCGAATGGCGACTAGCCGACTTTATCTCCCTGGTGCATCTCATTAACTGGCAAGTGGTCGAGCCTGAGCGCCGGCAAGCGGCACGCCGCCATCTCATGGAAATGATCCGGCTGTCGCGCGAGGACTGGAAAGCCATCCGCGCCGAAACCGACAATGACCGCGAATGGCTGCCCGGGCCGCAGCAGAAAGGCACCAGCCCGCTGACCGGTCTCGAAGTTGGTGAGCAGCAGGTACAGGCCTGGCTCGCCGCCCTTGATATGGCCGAGGATCTTCTGGAAGGCCGCACCTTGCTGCCGCATTTCCGCATCGCCGACAAAGGCATCAACATGAAGCGCTTCTTTGATGAGCCAAAAACCTTCGACCTGGTGCTGTCGATCACCGGCCCGGCCATCGCGCCCTATCTTGAGCGCGGCAAGACTCTCACCAGCGAGGAGTTCAACCAGATCCAGCGCCAGTTCGGCGGCGCCGGGTTTCTGACGTTCGCGCTTTGGTTTAATTGAGCGGCGCACTTCGACGTTGCTCCTGACAGCCTGCTGTCAGCAGCCAAATTGCGCGCGGCACCCTTCACCACTCCGCTCTTTCCATTTTGGCCGATACCTCCCATATTCGGGGCCATGGCCAGACTCTCCGACAAGAAAACGCCGCCGCCGGCGAATGACGAGCGCGCTTCGCCGCCCAAGCGGCGCAGTCCGCTGACCGATTTCCTCGATGCGTCGGAGCCCCTGTACAAGGGCGGCTTTGCCGAGGCGCCGCAGGCCGAGTTCACCGGCGCGCCGCTGACCGGCTCGATCGCCGACTGGGCCGAACAGATCGAGCAGGAAGCCGAGAAGGAAGGGCGTCAAATCTCCCCCCTCGAGGGGGAGATGTCGCCGAAGGCGACAGAGGGGGTCGGCAAAGGAAGCGCTCGGCGTCAAGGGTCGCCGAGCACTGCCGCACCGACCCCACCCGGCGGCTCCGCCGCCACCCTCCCCTCGAGGGGGAGGGAAGGCGCCAAGTCTGCCAAGAAAATCCCGGAGCGCTCCTCTTCTCCCGGCCGTACGGCACGCGGCACCTCGATGGGCGGCGCGGCTTCGGCGCGGGAGCGCACTGCGGCCGGTCTCAACCCTGTCGCTGGCCTCGATGTCTCCCTGGAAGAGGCCGAGACCATGGCCTCGGGCGGCGTCACCGCGACCGTCGCGGCGCTGTCGGCGCTGATCGAATCCGGCAATCCGCTGCACAAGGACGGCGTGCTGTGGACGCCGCACCGCCCTGCCCGGCCTGAGAAATCCGAAGGTGGCATCGCCATCAGGATGGTCTCGGATTTCGAGCCGGCCGGCGACCAGCCGACGGCGATCAAGGATCTCGTCGAAGGCGTCGACCGCAACGACCGCACCCAGGTGCTGCTCGGCGTCACCGGCTCGGGCAAGACCTTCACCATGGCCAAGGTGATCGAGGAGACGCAGCGCCCCGCTCTGATCCTGGCGCCCAACAAGACGTTGGCCGCGCAGCTCTACTCCGAGTTCAAGAAATTCTTCCCGGAAAACGCCGTCGAGTATTTCGTCAGTTACTACGACTATTACCAGCCGGAGGCCTATGTGCCACGGACCGACACCTACATCGAGAAGGAATCCTCGATCAACGAGCAGATCGACCGCATGCGCCATTCGGCGACGCGTTCGCTGCTTGAGCGCGACGACGTCATCATCGTCGCCTCGGTGTCCTGCATCTACGGTATCGGCTCGGTCGAGACCTACACGGCGATGACCTTCCAGATGCAGATCGGCGACCGGCTCGACCAGCGCGCGCTGCTCGCCGACCTCGTCGCCCAGCAATACAAGCGCCAGGATATCAATTTCGTCCGCGGTTCGTTCCGGGTGCGCGGCGACACGATCGAGATCTTCCCGGCCCACCTTGAGGATCGCGCCTGGCGCATCTCGCTGTTCGGCGACGAGATCGAGGCGATCACCGAGTTCGATCCGCTGACCGGCCAGAAGACCGGCGAGCTGAAGAGCGTCAAGATCTACGCCAATTCGCACTATGTGACGCCGCGGCCGACCTTGAATCAAGCCATCAAGTCGATCAAGGAAGAACTGAAGTATCGCCTGCAAGAGCTTGAAAAGGCTGGCCGCCTGCTTGAGGCGCAGCGGCTTGAGCAGCGCACCCGCTTCGACCTGGAGATGCTGGAGGCGACCGGGTCCTGCGCCGGCATCGAGAACTATTCGCGCTATCTGACCGGCCGCCAGCCGGGCGATCCGCCTCCAACCTTGTTCGAATACATACCCGACAATGCGCTGGTCTTCGTCGACGAAAGTCACGTCACCATACCGCAGATCGGCGGCATGTATCGCGGCGACTTTCGTCGCAAGGCGACGCTGGCCGAGTATGGTTTCCGCCTGCCGTCCTGCATGGACAACCGGCCGCTGCGCTTCGAGGAATGGGACGCCATGCGCCCGCTCTCCGTCGCGGTTTCGGCGACGCCCGGCGCCTGGGAGATGGAGCAGTCCGGCGGCGTCTTCGCCGAGCAGGTCATCCGCCCGACCGGCCTCATCGACCCGCCGGTCGAAGTACGCCCGGCCAAGACGCAGGTCGACGACGTCGTCGGCGAAATCCGCGAAACCACGAAGGCCGGCTACCGCACGCTGGTGACCGTGCTGACCAAGCGCATGGCCGAGGATTTGACCGAATATCTGCATGAGCAAGGCATACGCGTGCGCTATATGCACTCCGACATCGACACGCTGGAGCGCATCGAGATCCTGCGCGACCTGCGCCTCGGCGCCTTCGACGTGCTCGTCGGCATCAACCTGTTGCGCGAAGGCCTCGACATTCCCGAATGCGGTTTCGTCGCCATTCTCGATGCCGACAAGGAAGGTTTCCTGCGCTCCGAGACATCGCTGATCCAGACGATCGGCCGCGCCGCCAGAAACGTCGACGGCAAGGTCATCCTCTATGCCGACCAGATCACCGGCTCGATGGAGCGGGCAATGGCCGAGACCAACCGCCGTCGCGAAAAGCAGATGGAGTGGAACGCGGCCAACGGCATCACCCCGGAATCGGTCAAGTCGCGCATTTCGGACATCCTGGACTCGGTCTACGAAAAAGATCATGTCCGCGCCGATATCTCGCAGTTCACCGACAGCGCCGGCGCGATGATGGGCAACAATCTGAAAGCGCATCTCGACGCCCTGGACAAGCAGATGCGCGATGCCGCCGCCAATCTCGATTTCGAGAAGGCAGCCCGTATCCGCGACGAGATCAAGCGGCTGCGCGAGATGGAGCTGTCCATCTCCGACGATCCGCTGGCCAAATATGCCGACATGGAAAGCCCGGTCTCGGGCCGCGAAAAGGGCAAGCACAACAAGGGCGTGGCCAAACACCGTACATCGGAGGAACAGGAGCGTTTCCGCAAGCTCGACGAGGCACGTTCGGCCGAAGAGGCGGCCCGGCCCAACCTCTTCCGCAAGCCGGCACTCGACGAGATGGGCGCCGACGGCGCCGTGCCGGTGAAGAAGCCGCTGTTTTCGAAGCCCTCGCTCGACGCCATGGGGCCGGGCACGGATATGCCGACCCCGGCCGGCGCAGTGTCGCGTTCGCTGTTCAAGAAGCAGTCGGCCGAAGAGGCGCACGGCTCCGACTTCGGCATCCCGGGCGAACCGACCAAGCCGCTATTCAAGAAGAACTCGCTCGACGAGATGACCGTGCGGCGGACGGAAAAGCCGGTCGAAGGAAAGGTGCCAGCGAAACCACAGCCGATCTCCCCCGGTGTGGGGGAGATGCGCGGCAGGGCAGAGGGGGGCGCAAAGGAACGCAACGATTCCGCCAAACCCATTGTCCGCCAGCGCAGTGGTATCGGCTCCTACGAAGACCCGGCCGACGCCCGCCGTGAAAAGCGCCGCCCCGGCAAGACGGGGCGCCCGGGACGCTAGCGAGCTTCCCTTCTCCCCTTGGAGGAGAAGGTGGATCGGCGCGCAGCGCCGAGACGGTTGAGGGGTGCTGGACGGATCGCCGTCGGTGCCAAGCTGGAGCACCCCTCATCCGACCGCTTCGCGGCCACCTTCTCCCACAAGTGGAGAAGGGGGAGCCTAGCCACTTGCCATCGGCCCTAGCCTTGGTGTAGCCAGTTTCTACAACTCGAACGTCTTGAAAGGAGGGCTGCGTGTTATTTTCTCACCACCGTCAGCGCGGCCCTGTCTTTGCCCTGCGAGCTAGCTTGCAGGGCTGACCAGGGACGGTCCGGGTTTTTCCCCGCTTCGATTTTTTGGTCTGCCCTTCGTGGTGCGCAATGCCGAGCCTAATGGCTGGCACGTGCACCGTCAAAGTGCATTGAGCCGGGCTCCGGCAAGACCAGAGAAATCAAAATGGCCCTGATCAGCCTCAAATCCCTCGGCGTCACCCTGAATGCGCCGCTGTTTTCCAACCTCGACCTCACCATCGGCACCGGCGACCGGCTCGGCATCGTCGCCGCCAATGGGCGCGGCAAATCCACTTTGCTGAAGTGCCTGACCGGCGAGATGGAGCCGACATCAGGCGACATCACCCGTACGCGCGGCCTGCGCGTCGGCTATGTCGAGCAAGTCGTCCCGGCAGCGCTGGCCGGGCGCAGCTTCCAGCAGGTGGTCGCTGATGCCTTGCCGGCCGGACAGGTCGAAAGCGAACAATGGCGCGTCGATGTGGTTCTTGACTCGCTTGACGTGCCAGAACCGATGCGCGGGCGGCCAATGCAGGCGCTGAGCGGCGGCTGGCAAAGGCTGGCGTTGATCGCCCGCGTCTGGGTCACCGATCCCGACGTCCTGCTTCTCGACGAGCCGACCAACCATCTCGACCTCGGCAAGATCAGCCAGCTCGAGACCTGGCTGAACGCGCTGCCGCGCGAGGTGCCGGTGGTGATCGCCAGCCATGACAGGGCGTTCCTCGATGCCACGACCAACCGCACGCTGTTCCTGCGTCCCGAACAATCACCGGTGTTTTCGCTGCCCTATTCGCGGGCGAGGCTTGCGCTGGACGAGGTCGACGCCTCGACCGAACGCAAGTTCCAGCGCGACATGAAAGTGGCGCAGCAGCTGCGCCGGCAAGCGGCCAAGCTCAACAATATCGGCATCAATTCCGGCAGCGACCTTTTGACGGTCAAGACCAAGCAGCTCAACCAGCGGGCAGAGCGCCTGGAAGAAGCGGCAGCGCCGGCACACCGCGAAAAGTCGGCGGGCGCGATCAAGCTTGCCAACCGCGGCAGCCATGCCAAGGTGCTGATCACGCTCGACGAGTTGGTGGTCGGAACACCTGACGGCACGGTTCTGTTCAGCACCGGCAAGCGCCACATCTGCCAAGGCGACCGCATCGTCCTGCTCGGCCGTAACGGCGTCGGCAAATCACGGCTGATCGGCCTGATCCGGAACGCCATCGTCGAGCCGGAAACGGCGGCGCAAAGCCTGAAGGTGACACCGTCGACCGTGCTCGGTCATAGCGACCAGGCGCTGTCCGGCATCGACGGCGATGACACGCCGCTGGCGATGCTCTCGCGCAAATTCGACGTCGGCGAGCAGCGCGCCCGCTCGCTGCTCGCGGGCGCCGGCGTCAGCATCGACATGCAGGAGCGAAGGATCGGCGTGCTGTCCGGTGGGCAAAAGGCGCGGCTGATGATGCTGGCGCTGAGGCTCGCCAATCCCAACTTCTATTTGCTCGACGAGCCGACCAACCACCTCGATATTGATGGCCAGGAGGCGCTGGAAGCGGAATTGCTGGAACATCAGGCGAGCTGCCTGCTTGCCTCGCACGACCGCTCCTTCATCCGCGCGGTTGGCAACCGCTTCTGGCTGATCGAGAAACGGCGGCTGACCGAGGTCGACGACCCGGAAGCTTTCTTCCGGGAGGTAGCCGAAGCCGGCGGTTAAAAAATTGCGGAAAAAATCCGGCGCTCTGTCGGATGATGATCGCATGCCACGTCCTTGGGTTGCCGACACGGTGATGCCGGCGCCAATCGAGGAGAAAGCATCATGTCCATTCTGTCATCCATAGGTCACGCCGTAACGCGTTACTCGGCGGCTCGCGCCCGTTATCGCAGCGAACGCGCCATCCTGTCATTGCCGATCGAGCTGCGCAAAGATATTGGCTGGCCGGAAATCGTCGTCGACGCGCAAAACAGCCCGCGGATTCGCATCGAAGGTTGAAGGTGGCAGTTGGCCGTCGCGGCAGGCGCCATTTCAAATCCAAAAAACCATCGGCCGTGTAGGATCGTCGCCGTTCCGTTCGTCCTGTGGTTCGCAAAGGCAAACCAGACGCAAAGAGGAGCATGACATGAATGACCAGCCGCAGACCCAGCCCGCCGCCAAAGTGCGTGGCGGATTGACGCCCTACCTTCAGCTTGACGGCGCTTTCAAAGCCGCAGAATTTTACCAAAAGGCCTTCGGTGCCGAGCAGGTCTTTGCCTATCCGCCGGACGAACAGGGCCGTACCATGCATATCCATCTCCACATCAACGGTTCGACCCTGATGCTTTCCGACTTCTATCCCGAGCATGGAATGGCCGCTGTGAAGCCGCAGGGCTACACCATGCAGCTCCATCTCGGCAGCGACGACATCGACGCCTGGTGGCAGCGGGCCATCGAGGCGGGCTGCGAGGAAGTCGTGCCGTTGCAAGTGATGTTCTGGGGTGATCGCTGGGGCAATATGCGTGATCCGTTCGGCGTCGAATGGGCAATGAACGCACCGGTGAAAGCAGCTTAGCATTCCACACAGGCTGTGTCTGAAATCACCTCTCCCGCTCCAGAGGGAGAGGAAAACGATCGCATGGAGGAAATCAGATGTCCTATGTCGACGGTTTCGTACTTGCCGTACCGAAGGCAAAGCTCGATGCTTACAAGAAGCTGGCGGAAACCGGCGGCGCCGTCTGGAAGGAGCACGGTGCTCTTGCCTACGTCGAATGCGTCGGCGACGACGTCCCTTATGGCGAGCTCACCTCGTTCCCGCGCGCCGTACAGGCCAAGGACGACGAGGTCGTCATCTTCTCATGGGTGGTCTACGAATCGCGCCAGAGCCGCGACGCGGTGATGGCCAAGGTGATGGCCGACCCGCGCCTCAAGTCGGACTGGGAGACCATGCCATTCGACGGCAAGCGCATGATCTTTGGCGGTTTTCAGCCCTTCATCGAGCTGTAGGCGCCCCTCGATCAAGTTTGTCGTGCAGCGGCTTCAGCCGGTCGCCATAGCGCTTCCACAGGTCGACCGAGCCCTGATACATCGGCTGGCGCACTTGCGCAGCCGACGCCGTTCGCACCGGCCGGTCGGTCTCGTGGAACGACAGCACGGCGTCGTCCCACGGCAGGCCGAGATGGGCGATCAGCGCCCGCGACCGGCCTTCCTGGTCGGCGACGAAATCCTCGTAGCGAACGTCGTGCACGACATCAGGCAGCACGGCATGCCAGTGCGCCATGATGTCGGTGTACAGATTGTGGAAATCGGCGAGCTCGTCGAGATCGTAGCCGTAGCGATGGCTGTCGCCGCGGAAGTGCACCTTGTAGATCGACAGGCAGGTCGCCGCCGCATCGCGCGCGCAATGGATGATCTTGGCCCGCGGCAGCATCATGTGGATGAAACCGACCAACAGGAAATTGCCGGGCATCTTGTCGGTGACGTGTCGAGAACCCGGATAGCGGGCGTGCAGCATGTCGAGATAGGCCTGGCCGGCCTCGGCATAGGCCTTGTCGGGCATGTCGGCGATGCCCCAGGGAAAGCCGCCCTTCATGCTGAGCGGAAACTGCTTGCCGACCGCCGTCTTCAATATGCTGAGCTCGCCGGCGCCATAGACCTGCGGATGGCTGGCGATGATCTGCTCGACCAGCGTGGTGCCGGAACGCGGCATGCCGACGACGAAGATCGGCGTGTCCTCGGCTATCTCGCTCGGCTTGTGCCTTTCAAAAAAGGCCTTGTCGAACACCGCCTTCATCGCCTCGAACTCGCCGCGCGTCTTGCCGGCGTCGTAGTCGATGCCCTGGCGGCGGATCGCGTTGCCTTCGGCGAAATAGTCGAAGGCGCGGCCATACTCCCTGAGGTCGTCATTGGCCTTGCCGAGACCGAAGGAAAGCTGCATGCGCGCCAGGCTGCCTTGCGGCGCCTTGGCGTGCTCCGCCTCCATGCGGGCAAGCTCGGCGTCGCGCTCCTTTTGGCGCTTGACCTGGGTAAGCATCAGCCAGGCCCTCGCCATGCCGGGGTCCACAGCCAGCGCCTGCCTGAAAAGATCCGCAGCCTCGTCGAGATTGCCCTTTTCCATCAGCCCGACACCCAGGCCGTGCAAAAGATCGGCATCCTTCGGCCGGATCGTCAGCGCCTCGCGAAAAACAGCCAGTGCCTCATCCAGCCGGCCCGCTTCCTGCAGCGTTTCGGCAAGCCCGACGCGGGCGCGGACATGGAACGGGTTGCGGCCGATCGTGCCGCGATAAATATCCTCGGCGCCTTCGAATTGGCCGAGCTGCTTCAGCGACGAGCCGAGATTGTCACGCGCCGCCAGCTGGTCCGGCCGAATCGCCACCACCTTGCGGAAGAGATCGGCGGCGGCCGCGACCCGGCCGAGGTCGCGCAGCACGGTGCCGAGATTGTTGAGGAAATCCGGATTGTTCGGTTGCAGACGCACCGATTGTTCGATCAGCGCCAGCCCCTCGGCGCTGCGCCCGGTCTGGTGCAGCAGAAGCCCGAGGAAATGCGCAGCAGCCGGGTGGTTGGCCTTTTGCGCCAGCACCTGTCGGTAAAGCGCCTCGGCTTCCTGCCGGCGCCCGGCCTGGTGCAGCTGCAGCGCCTGCTGCACGTGCTGGTCGAGCCCCAGCGGCGGCTGTCCGCCTGAGCCGTAACGTGCGCCTGCCGGTTGTCTCGGATCTCTGTTGATGGGAAACCTGCCGTGTTGTCCGCCTGCCGCGATCTAGGCCATCGCTGCGGCGCGTGCAAGAGCAGACGGCGGTCGCTACGAAGCAAAACTTCGAACCCGGGGGAGCCTACCGAAAGTCGGCCGGCGTCAGCACATACATGTTCCTGCGGCCGTGCGAGTAGGCTTGGCGCGCAATCTCGTGGATCGACGAACGCTTGGCGTCGAAGGCGCTGAGAAATTCGGCCTCGGCTCCGCTTGCTGCCGGGTTTGCCGCCGAAAGTGCCGCGACCTCGACAAAGAACGGGACTTCGAGCATGCCGTCATGGCCGACGAAACGAATGCGCTTGGCCGCCGGGTCATAGGAGCGGCTGGGATTGGGAAAATTGAGCGTCATGGCTTGCGCGTCAAATCAGGCGGTTGCTTTCGGCAAGCTGGCGCGCCCGCCGCGCCGTGCCGTCGGTGTCGGCAATCCTTCGCCTTGCCGCCTCGTCGCTTCTTATCGTGAGACGCGGCGACAAGACCTTTATCGGCTTTGCGACAGGACTGACTGCAACTGTCGGGACATCCGGTGTTCTTGCGGAGTTCATGACTCTCTTCCTTCCATTGCTAGATAAATACAAATGCCGGAGGAATTTTTTCGGAAGTTCTTCAAACAATTTTTGAGGTGCACCGGGACCGTATCATCGTTCTGCGGATAACTATAGAAAAGTAATTTGACGTTGGTAGGGGTAAGAGGCCGAAAACTTCTTGAATAAGTCGTATTTTCAGACTAGAGGTATGAAACCGTTTGGGTCATGCTTGGCCCCGCGGTGTCAGGGATTCTCGGCCCGCCAAACTTATCCAAATCGCCGACACCTGGTACCGCAATGCAGGCTCCGCTTCCGGGGCAGGCCGGAAAGAAACTTCAAGGCACGAGAACTTCAAGGCACAAGCGAGAACTTCGAGGCGCACAAGAATGTCTGCTCGCACCACCCATTCCATAGCGCATTTCGCGGCACCTTTCGTGCTTGGCGGGCTGGATGGCATGCAGCCGGCCGGCGACTATGACATCGACCACGACGAAGAACTGATCGACGGCATGTCCTGGCCTGCCTGGCGCCGCGTCGCCACTTTCATCCATCTGCCGGCAAGGACAGTGAAAAGCGCGACCAGCCAGCTTGTCGCCATTGACCATGCCGAGCTCGACGCAGCGCTTCGGCACGACCAGGAGAATGTCACATGATCCGCTTCCAGCAGAATGCGCGGCGCACGGACACGCCGGCGCATATCTTCACCGTCGGCCAGACCGTCCGCATGAAGAGCCGCACCGGCCTTGCCCAAAAGACCGCGGAGCTGTTCCAGATCAAGAGCCGGCTGCCGGTCAAGGACGGCTCGCCGCAATATCGCATCCGCAGCGATCAGGAGACCTATGAGCGGGTCACCACGGAAGACAATCTCGAACCGGTCGACAACCCGGCCAACTGAGCCGACGCGCCACAACGCTGCTTCACATGCTGATAATGCCGCAGATCCGCATCTCCAACGGGAACGGCGCTGAGCTCTACGCCGGCCCCCAGATGGTGCTTATCCGGCCAGGCTGTAGGTCGGTGCGCTAGCAGGGCCCGTCATCGACGACGCGATAATCCGCCGCGCGGGCTTCGCATTCGTTGGGGAATGTGCGCAGTTCGCCATGGCGACGGGCACAGACTGGGCGGTATTCGCGGGTGCAGAATGTCTGCTCCTCACCGCCACCACCACCGCCGCGGCACTCGCCCTCGCGAATGATGCGGTATCCGGCCCGTTCGGCAAGGCAGGCATTGGCGAAGGTCTGGCGGTCGCCGCCGCGCCGGGCACAGACCGGGTCATATTGCCTAGTGCAGAATTGCGGCCCCGGCCGTGGCGGGCGCGGCCCCGGCCCCTCATCATCCACCACGACGGTGCAGGCTGCGAGAATTGCCGACAGGAACAGGATGGAAAAAACCTGCCGCGGAAAGATTGCCGCAAGAAACCGCATGAATGTTCTCTCCCTCGAAACTCCGGCCCGCACAAATGGTGCCTGGGTCAGGCCGATCCTCGTCATTCCGCTGCCAGATGCAACCCCTGTTTGCAACTGGCGAGCCAGAGCGGTATGCCGGCGCAAGCCAAGACAGCACCTGCCCCGCTTGCTGGACCATGCCTGGGTGAAGTCTGGCCGATGACCGCGCAGCGAACCCGGACTATCGGTGCGATGCGTCGGGATGCGCCTGTTGGGGCCGCCCGCGGCTGTGTCTTGCAAGCATCACGTTTCCGTGCGATAAATTTTGTGTTCGGGCATTTGCGACCCGGAGAGCGGAACGTTTTGGACGACCTTTCCCCGATACTGTGAATCTCTGACAGCCCCGTTTTCGGCGGGGGGTTTTACCATGCGCCAATGCATGACTGCCGAAGCAACCACCGGGACTTGCCCACGGCGCCAGGCGGCGGGCGGAACCACCAAGACTGACACGGGTGAAGGAGTTTCCCCAATGGCCCAGACCGGCACCGTTAAATTCTTCAACGCTACCAAAGGCTTCGGCTTCATCACGCCCGATGGCGGCGCCAAGGATGTGTTCGTCCACATCTCGGCGATCGAGGCTTCCGGGCTGCGCACGCTCGTCGACGGTCAGAAGGTCACCTTCGATGTCGAGCCCGACCGTATGGGCAAGGGTCCGAAAGCGGTCAATCTCCGCGCCGCCTGAACGGCGGCGTTCCGCGCGTCCTTTCGGGGTGTGAGGATGCTGCAAGGCTTTTGAGTGAACTTGAATTCTGTAAAGGCGCGGCGGTTTTCGTCGCGCCTTTTGTGTTCCGGGATGCTTGCCGGCACCCGCAAAACTTTCTCTTGCCGATGGCACTAAAATAAAGGACAAATTTCCGTCCGGGCATTTGCCGGCCCGAGACTGGACTTGTGGGATCAAAGGAGCTTCCCATGCCGCAGACCGGCACCGTCAAATTCTTCAATCACGCCAAGGGCTTCGGCTTCATCACGCCGGACGACGGGGCAAAGGATGTCTTCGTCCATATTTCGGCCGTGCAGGCGTCGGGTCTTCCCGGTCTCGAGGATGGGCAGAAAGTGACATTCGACACCGAGCCGGACAAGCGCGGCAAGGGTCCGAAAGCCGTCAACCTGTCGATCGGCTGAACCACCCCCGGGCAGAATGGACGTGGGCCGGTCTGGCCTGCGGTATTTGCCGCACGCTTGAACCGCCCAGTTAGATGAACCGCCTGGCCAAATTTCGTTCAGCCCCCGTTCAGCCACGGTCGCATATTAATCTTCGTTAAAGCCGGACCGCATCCCCCGAAACGACCCGGGCCGGCACGAAGGAGACTGACATGAACCGAATTTTCAAGACTGCCATCCTGTCCGCCGCGGTCGTTGCGACCACGCTTGCGACCTTGCCCGCGGCCAATGCCGACGAATGGCGCCATCACCGCCGCCACCACGGCCACGGCGACGCCGTTGCGGCCGGCGTGCTCGGCCTTGCGGCCGGTGCCCTGATCGGCGGTGCGCTCGCCAGCCCGCAGCCCCGCTATTACGACCCGGCCTATGATGATGAATACTACAGGCCTGCCCCGGTGCGCCGTTATTACGTGCAGCCGCGAGTGGCCTATGCCGAAAGCTATGCGGAGCCGTGGACCCGCGGCTGGTACGAATACTGCTCGGACCGCTACCGGAGCTTCAACGCCCGTACCGGCACGTTCACCGGCTATGACGGCGAACAGCATTTCTGCACCGCCAATTAGCGGAGGCAGTTTCCCGTCGGAAAAAAGCGCGGTCGCACAGGCCGCGCTTTTTGTTTCCGGCAAGCGGTTTCAGACCAGAAAAGGATTGCTCCGCCGCTCCTCACCAAAACGGCCGCCGGGACCATGGCCGCAGATAAAGCCGATGTCGTCGCCCAACGGCAAAAGCTTCTCCTTGATCGAGGCGATCAGCGCGGCGTGGTTGCCGCCCGGCAGATCGGTGCGGCCGACCGAACCGCGGAACAGCACGTCGCCGACATGGGCGAACTTCGCAGCCCGGCTATAGTAGACGACGTGGCCGGGTGCATGGCCCGGACAATGGAGCACCTCGAACACGTGCGAGCCGAACGAAACGGTCTCGCCTTCGGCAAGGAACCGGTCGGGGACACAGTTGCGCACGGGATCGGTGATGCCGTAGCGCTTTGCCTGGTTCTCGAGATTGGCGAGCAGCGGCCGGTCGGCGGCATGCGGACCGATGATCTCGATACCGAGCGCCTCCTTCAACTCCATGGCCCCGCCGGCATGGTCGATATGGCCGTGCGTAATCCAGATCGCGCCGGCAGTGATCGCATTGTCCTCGAGCGCCGCCAGCACCTTGTCGATGTCGCCGCCCGGATCGACGACAACGCCTTGCCTGTCGTCCATGTCGAAGAGGATGGTGCAGTTCTGCTGGAACGGCGTGACCGGCACGATGCCGGCGTTGAGCTGACCCATATTCGTCCTTTCACGCTGTCGGAGCGCTGCGCGTCCCCTCGAACGCGTCAGGAGAGCTCCAACCTTGAACCAGGCCCTGATGTAGAGACACACGCGAACGGCGTCCACCGCTCCCACAAACGGCAAACGAAATGGGCGGCCGAAGCCGCCCATTTGAAAACCTGAAACGTCAAAGCTTATTTCTTCATCGCGTTCATGACCGCACCGATGATGCCGGTCAGGATGGCGCCGCCGCCGGCACCGCCAACGATATTTGAAATGTTCAACGCGCTGCCGGCCCCTGCCGCCGTGGCGGCGGCTGCCGGATCGACCGAGCCACCCAGCAGACTGTTGAGGATGGCCGCACCGCCGACGCCGCCGACAGCGCCGCCCAGGATTTTGGTAAGCTGCCCCATCGCCGCAGTCTTGATAGCCGCGCCAACCGCCTGACCACCGATGATACCCGTAATCACCTGAATAATGATCGGAAGAAGCGTGTTCATATCCATATTTCCAGTCCCTCCATAGCTGCCAGCCTCCCGGGCCGACCCCATCATGAGACGCCGAATTGTGTGAAAGTCAAATGCAGAAGCGCTTAAATAAAAGGGGCGGCCCGAAAACCGCCCTTACTAGTTAAAAAAGCTGTGACTTTCGTTATTCTGCAGCGATTGCGTGCTTGGGCTGAACGGCCGCAGAATAGTCATTCATCAGCGTCTTGGCGATTTCGCCGACCTCGAATCGGTATGGACCGATCTCCGAAACCGGCGTCACCTCGGCTGCCGTCCCGGTGAGGAAGCACTGCTGGAAGCCTTCAAGCTCATCCGGCATGATGGCGCGCTCGATCACCTCCAAACCGCGGTCCTTGGCAAGGCCGATAACCGTGCGGCGGGTGATGCCGTCGAGGAAGCAATCAGGCTTGGGCGTATGGATCTTGCCGTCCTTGACGAAGAAGATGTTGGCGCCTGTCGCTTCCGCCACCTGGCCACGCCAGTCGAGCATCATGGCGTCGGCATAGCCCTTTGCCTCGGCGGCATGCTTGGACATGGTGCAAATCATGTAGAGGCCGGCCGCCTTCGATTTCGACGGTGCGGTGCGCGGGTCGGGGCGGCGCCATTCGGCCATGTCGAGGCGGATCCCCTTGAGCTTCTGCGCCGGGTCGAAATAGCTTGGCCACTGCCAGATGGCGATGGCGCAGTTGATCCGACTGTTCTGTGCGGAAACGCCCATCTGTTCGCTGCCGCGCCACGCGATCGGCCGGACATAGGCGTCCTGGAAACCTTGCTTCTTCAACAGCGTGCGGCAGGCGTCGTCGATCTCGGCGACCGAGTAGGGTATCTTGAAGCCAAGCAGGCGCGCCGATTCATGCAGGCGTTCGGTGTGGTCGGTCAGCTTGAAAATTTCGCCCCCATAAGCGCGCTCGCCCTCGAATACCGCGCTGGCGTAGTGCAGCCCGTGGGTCAAGACGTGGATCTTGGCGTCGGCCCATTTGACGAATTCGCCGTTCATCCAGATAAAGCCGTCCAGTTGGTCGAAGGGAACGGATGCCATGGTAACCTCCCGCGGGCGGCAGCCCGCACATCATTGTGTCGTTGCGTGTTTCGCCTCGGCCGCTGCGGGCGGCCATTGTCTCAAAGCGTAGGCGGATATTTAAGGTCTGGCAAACTCAGGAAGTTCCGGAAAAAACGGCTTCGCTTGCCTTTTCGTTCGCAATCCGCCGAAAAGCTTGCCAAAAATTACCATCGCGCGGAAAATACGTCAATAGTGCTGACATAATTTCCTGCTTCACACGGAGAAAAGATGACGAGCCACGCAGCCGCAGAGCCGATCAGGACAGCGATCACCGACGAGGACGGCATCGATTTCGCCATCATCGAGTTGTTCTTCTTCGCCTATCGCGACTTTACCTCCGATCCGGACCAGATCCTGGCCGATTACGGTTTTGGCCGCGCCCATCATCGGGTGTTGCATTTTGTCAATCGCCGGCCCGGCCTGACGGTCGCCGAGCTCCTCGATGTGCTCAAGATCACCAAGCAGAGCCTGGCGCGCGTGCTCAAGCAACTGATCGACACCGACCATATCGTGCAATTGCAGGGCCCCCGCGACCGCCGCCAGCGCGAGCTTTATCCGACGGCCAAGGGCCGTGCTCTGGCGCTGGCACTGGCGCGGCCACAGTCGCGCCGCATCCATGCTGCATTGGAAGATTCCGGAGCCACCGAACGCGCCGTTATCGAACGGTTCCTTGAAGCGATGGTAAATCCGGAACTAAGGGCGCAGATCGACATTGTGCCCGCAAAGATGTCAGGGAAAAACCATGGAGACCATTGAGAGGGTTGATCATCCGACAGCACCGGAAGACGACGCGCCGCATCTGCTGGTGGTCGACGACGACACCCGTATCCGCAATCTTCTGAAACAGTATCTGACCGAAAACGGTTTTCGCGTCACCGTCGCCGGAAATTCTGGCGAGGCGAGGCGCAAGCTCGCCGGCCTCGACTTCGATCTGATCGTGCTCGACGTCATGATGCCGGGTGAAAGCGGCGTCGATCTCACCAAGGCGCTGCGGGCCGAGAAAAACGTGCCGATCCTGATGCTCACCGCACTGTCCGAAACCGACAGCCGGATCACCGGGCTCGAGGCCGGTGCCGACGACTATCTGCCTAAACCGTTCGACCCGCGCGAGCTGATCCTGCGCATCAACAATATCCTGCGCCGCGGCGGCCCCGCGACGACGCCCAAGGTCGAACAGCTGGTCTTTGGCCCCTATACGTTCCAGATCGCCAGGCGTGAGCTGAAGCGCGGCGGCGAGGCGCTCAAGCTGACCGACCGCGAGCAGGAAATCCTGGCGATCTTCGCTGCGCGTGCCGGCGAAACGATACCGCGGCATGAGCTTGTCGGCGATGAATCCGAGGTCGGCGAGCGCACGATCGACGTCCAGATCAACCGGCTGCGCCGCAAGATCGAACGCGATCCGTCCAATCCGGTCTGGCTGCAGACCGTGCGCGGTATTGGGTATCGGCTCAGCGTGGAATAGAATGCCGCCGACAGCGGCCCTTTGCCGGGTCCCGGTGAGCGAAAGGACGAATGGCGACCACGCAACTCGAACGGCCGGGAGATGGCGGCTTCAGCGCCCGCGCGACGCGGGCGCTCAAGGCCGTGCCGCGCGCCTGGAACCGTTTCTGGCGCCTGGTGTCGCTTTACATGCCGAAGCGGCTCTATGCCCGCTCGCTGATCATCGTCATCGCGCCAATGATCATGCTGCAGTCGGTCGTCGCCTTTGTCTTCATGGAGCGCCACTGGCAGACCGTGACGCAACGCCTGTCGCAGGCCACGGTGCGCGACATCGCCGCCATCATCGACCTGATAGAGACCTATCCTCACGACGCCGACTACGCCAACGTCATCCGCATCGCCCAGGATCGCATGCAGCTGAAGGTCGACCTCCTACCGCCCGACCCGCTGCCGCCTCCCGGGCCAAAGCCGTTCTTCTCGATCCTCGACGAGATCCTCTCGTCCGAGATCACCCGCCAGATCAACCGTCCGTTCTGGATCGATACGGTCGGCAATTCCAATATCGTCGAGGTCCGTGTCCAGCTCGAGAACAAGGTGCTGCGCGTCTTCGTGCGCCGCAGCCAGGCCTATGCATCGAACACCCATATTTTCCTGATCTGGATGGTCGGCACCTCGCTGGTGCTGCTGATGATAGCCATTCCCTTCCTGCGCAACCAGATCCGGCCGATTCTGACGCTGGCCGAGGCGGCCGAGAGCTTCGGCAAGGGCCGGCCGATGCCGCGCGATTTTCGCCCGCGCGGCGCGGAGGAAGTCCGCCGCGCCGGCTTTGCCTTCATCCAGATGCGCGAACGCATCGAACGCCAGCTCGAGCAGCGCACCGCCATGCTGACCGGCGTCAGCCACGATCTGAGGACCATCCTCACCCGCTTCAAACTGCAATTGGCGCTTGCCGGGACCAAGGCGGCCGATACCCAGGCACTCGACCAGGACATCGACGACATGCAGTCGATGCTGGAAGGCTACCTTGCCTTTGCACGCGGCGAAGCTTCGGAAGACGCCGGTCAGTTCGATCTCGAAGCCTTCTTCGACAAGCTTCGCGAGGAAGCCGCGCTGCGCAAGCGCAAGCTGTCGACCGTGCTTGTCGGCGATCCGCATGTGCACGTGCGCCCCAATGCCTTTGCCCGGCTGCTGTCCAATGTCGTCGGCAATGCATTCCGCTATGCCAAGACGGTGGAGATCAATGCCAATCATGGGCGCGGTTCGCTGCTCGTCACCATCGACGATGACGGCCCGGGAATTCCGCCCGAAAAGCGAGAGGATGTATTCAAGCCGTTCGTGCGGCTGGACGAGGCCCGCAACCTCGACGCCAGCGGCACCGGCCTTGGCCTCTCCATCGCACGAGACATTGCCCGCAGCCATGGCGGCGACATTGTCCTCGAACGCAGCCCGCTCGGCGGCCTTCGGGCGGTGATCAAGGTCCCCGCTTGACGGCAGCGACACCCGGCCTTCATCGGCCCGTCATGAAACCATGGTGAAGAGCGCCAATGAAGCGCGCGATCCTGATTGATTCGGCCCTGCGGCCTCATTTCGACCCCGCGCCTGCCCAGGTGCGCTGGTGCGACGCCCGAGCTGCGGCGTGGTCGCCGCTCAGGCGTCGCGGCGAGGCAATCAAGCTTGCCGCCAAGGGACCGCCATGCGCATCCTGATGGTCACCGACGCCTGGCGCCCGCAAGTCAACGGCGTCGTCCACACGCTAGAGCGTCTCTCGGAGACCCTGAAATCCTTCGATATCGAGACGGACTTCCTGACGCCGAATATCTTTCGCACCCTGCCTCTGCCGACCTATCCCGATATCAGGCTGGCGCTGACGACGCCGCACCGCGTGGCGCAGCTGATCGAGGCACGCAAGGTGGACCACATCCATATCGTCACCGAAGGACCGCTCGGCATTATGGCCCGGCGCTACTGCCGCAACGCCGGCCGCCCGTTCACGACCAGCTATCACACACGTTTTCCGGAATATCTGAGCGCGCGCCTGCCGGTGCCTGAAGCATGGGCCTATCGCTGGCTGCGTGATTTCCACAATTCAGGACAGGGCACGCTGGTTGCCACCCAGTCGCTTGCCGACGATCTTGCGGCCCGCGGCTTCACCAAGCTCCGGCCGTGGACGCGCGGCGTCGACACCGATCATTTTCGGCCGGACAAAAGAAAGGACCTGGGATTTCCCGGACCGATCTTCCTCTGCGTCGGCCGCGTCGCGATCGAAAAGAACCTGCCGGCCTTCCTAGACCTCGACCTGCCCGGCAGCAAGTTGGTCGTAGGCGAAGGGCCGGAATTGGCGAAGCTGAAGGCCAGATATCCCGATGCCCATTTCGTTGGCCATCGTCCGAACGACGAACTGGCCGAGATCTACGCCTCGGCCGATGCTTTCGTCTTCCCCAGCCGTACCGACACGTTCGGCAACGTCATCATCGAGGCGCTGGCCAGCGGCACGCCGGTCGCAGCCTATCCCGTCACCGGACCCATCGATATTGTGGGTGACGGCATCGGCGGCGCGGTGTCGGACGACCTGCGGCAAGCAGCGCTCGCCGCCCTTCACGTCGACCGCGCCGAGGCGCGGCAACGCGCAATGCGCTACAGCTGGAAGACCTGCGCGGAAATGTTCATGGAAACGGTCGAAGAAGCGCTGGGTACCAGGCGTAAACTGGCTGCGTGAACAACAGCGCAGCTAGAACAACCTGCCGCCGTCCGGCACTTTGCGTTCGATTGCCCCAAGCACCACCGCGCCCTCTTCATCGGGAAAGCCGAGCGTCAGCACTTCCGACATGAATGGCCCGATCTGACGCGGCGGGAAATTGATCACAGCGAACACCTGCCGGCCGATCAGGGCTTCGGGCGAATAGTATTTCGTGATCTGGGCCGAGGATTTCTTCACCCCGATCACGGGACCGAAATCGATTTTCAACTTGATCGCCGGCTTGCGCGCCTCGGGAAAAGGCTCTGCCTCGACGATCGTGCCGGCGCGGATGTCGACGCGGTCGAAATCGGCAAAGCTGATCTCGGGTTTTCGCGCGTTGCTCGAAACCATCGACGGTCAGGCGTTTCCGTAGGTTTCGAACAGCACGCCGGCCAACGCATCCTTGGCCGAAGTTCCCGACCAGACGACGAACTGGAACGCCTGGAAATAGCATTCGCAGGCCTCCAGCGCCGACGACAGCAGCACCTCGACCTGCTGGCTCGACGGCTCGACCCCACCGGCCAGCAGCAGCGACTGGCGGAACATGATGGCGCCTTCCTGCTCCCAGAGATCGAAATGGCCAAACAGCATCTGCTCGTTGATCAGCGAAAGCAGCCGCATCACCTCGAGCGCGCGCGCCTCCGGGACCTTGATGTCGAAGGCGCAGGCCAGGTGCAGCGCCTCGTAGTCCTCCATCCAGGAGAATGAAACGTGGTAGTCGGTCCAGCTTCCGGCAACCGAGATCGAGATCTCGTCGTCGCCGGCCCGCTCGAAGGACCAATCGTTGTTGTGCGCCACCTGCTCGATAACATCCACCGGATGGATTTCGCGGGAGAATTCGAGTTCGAGAAGTTCCATGAAATGCTTCCTGTCGTTCTGGGAGCGCCACCACACGCTCCGCGGGAGAGGCACACTCGAACAATTCTGCCTAGAACTCGGACGGCCAGGACTTCGTCAACGCAAAGACCCCGGACCGGACCCCACCGCCCGGCGCATGACCCTGCTCCGAATCATGCAACAAATTCAGTCTATTGATCGGGAGTCGCGTGACCAGCCAAATTTTTCGCACTGCGTCATTCGCATGTGGAAAGGCGCTGTCACAAAGATTCACGCAGTACCGGTAAGCGATTCACGACAAAGCGCTTTTTGCGATCCGGCTTTGTGGAAAAGTTTAACGATTTATTTCTTGTTATTTTTTTGCACGCGGCTTTGACGCAGCCGCAGGCGCTGGTTGACCGGTCAATTCGGCAAGCCTGGCCTCGAGCGCCTCGATGCGAGCGGCGAGGCGGGTGTTTTCTTCCCTGGCCTTCGCCGCCATGTCGCGAGCGGCCTCGAATTCCTCGCGCTGCACCACGTCCATGGAGTTGAGTATGCGCTCGGCCTGGCCCCTGAAGGCGGTCTCCACCTCGCGCCGCACGCCTTGCGCGGCACCGGCTGCGTCGGTCATCAGCTTGGCGAATTCATCGAGAATGCGGTTCGGTCCGGTCGCCATGGCAAATCCTCGCTTGGTCGAATTGACGTAGTGGCGCGCGATTCGGAATGCAAGCATATGCTTGCCTTGACCCCGCCAAAAGCCTGCCGCATGGTCCGCGCCCGAACCTGATTGGGAACCCGGAGACCCTGTTGAGCGAATATTTGCTGCCGCTGGCCGCCCTGCCCTTTCCCAACATCGACCCGGTCATCGTCCGGATCGGACCGCTGGCGGTGCATTGGTACGGCGTCGGCTACATCGTCGGCATTCTGTTCGCCTGGTGGTATGCCAAGCGCCTCGTCACCAACCCAAAACTGTGGCCCGACGGCACCCTGCCGATGAAGCCCGTCGACCTCGACGACTTCATCGTCTGGGCAGCCATCGGTGTGGTGCTCGGCGGACGCACCGGCTACGTGCTGTTCTACGACCTGCCGCGCTACATCGCCAATCCGCTCGATATCGTCGCCGTCTGGCAGGGCGGCATGTCGTTTCATGGCGGCCTGATCGGCGTCATTCTCGCAATGACGCTGTTTTCCCGGTCTCGCGGCATCCGCACATGGTCGCTGTTCGACGTGGTTGCCGCCGGCGTGCCGGTGGGGCTTGGCCTCGTTCGCCTGGCAAACTTCATCAATTCCGAACTATGGGGCCGGCCGACCGACGTTCCATGGGCATTCGAATTCCCCAATGGCGGTCCGTTTGCACGCCATCCGAGCCAGATCTACGAGGCGCTGCTCGAAGGGCTGGTGTTGTTCCTTATCCTGCGCTTCCTCACCCATTCGCGGCTCAAGCTGAAGACGCCGCGCTTCGTCGGCGGCGCCTTCATCGCCGGCTATGGCGCCTCGCGCATCTTCGTCGAATTCTTTCGCGAGCCCGACCAGCAGCTTGGCTACCTCCTTGGCACGAGCTGGCTGACCATGGGAATGGTGCTGTCACTGCCGATGGTGCTGGCCGGCATCTGGGCGATGGCTACAGCCAAGCCGGTGACAAAACCGCAGCCGGCATGACGCGGCTGGAGACCCGCATCGCCGAGCTGATCGGTGCGGTGGGACCGATCCCCATCAGCGAATACATGGCGCTCTGCCTGTTCGATCCGCAGGACGGCTATTACACGACACGCGAGCCGTTCGGCGCCGCCGGCGACTTCGTCACCGCGCCGGAGATCAGCCAGATGTTTGGCGAGCTGGTCGCCATCTGGCTCTACCAGGCGTGGCTGGCGATCGACCGGCCGACGCCGGTCGCCATCGCCGAAATAGGCCCCGGCCGCGGCACGCTGATGAGAGATATGCTGCGCACGCTTTCGCGGCTCGATCCGACGCTTACCGCCAGCGCATCGTTCGCCTTGATCGAGACCAGTCCGCGGTTGACCGAGGTCCAGAAACGAACGCTTGCCGGGACGTCGGCCACCGTCGCCTGGCATGAGGCCGTGGACACACTACCGCAGGCGCCGCTTCTGATTGTTGGTAATGAGCTGTTTGACGCGGTGCCCATCCGCCAGTTCGTCCGCGCCGGAGCCGGCTGGCGCGAGCGGATGATCGGTCTCGACGATGCGAACCGGCTGCGCTTTTTCGTCGGCGCCGGCTCGCTCGACCCGATGCTGCTGCCGGAGGGTGCCGAGAATGCGCCGGAAGGTGCGATCGTCGAGGTGGCGCCAGCCCGCGCCGCCCTGATGGCGGCCATCGCCGGGCGACTTGCCGGATTTGGCGGCGCCGGCCTGTTTCTCGACTACGGTCACCTCCAGCCCGGGATCGGCGACACCTTGCAGGCCTTGCGCAAGCACCGTCATGAGGACGTGCTGGCCAATCCGGGGCGGGCCGATCTCACAGCCCATGTCGATTTCGCTGCCCTCGCGGCAACCGTTCGGGCACACAGCCTCGATGCCCACCTCTCAACGCAAGGTGAATTCCTGCTCAAGATGGGGCTTCTCGAACGAGCTGGCCGGCTCGGCGCCAATGCCGATGAGGCAGCTCGCGAAAAGATCGCGGCCGACGTCGAGCGCCTCGCCGGCCCGCTGGCCATGGGCGAACTCTTCAAGGTGCTTGCCGTCCTCCCCGCCGGCATTGCCGTTCCGCCGTTTCCAAGCATGGATTGACTTTTCGCTGCCGCCTCTCCCACTCTCCCGTCTCCGACTAGCGGCCGACATCAACTGCGCCAGCCTTCAACTGACCAGCCTTCAACTGCGCCCCTTCAACTCGCTTGACGAAATCGCCTATACGGACAACAAAGCCGCCATGCTGAATCAGACCAAACCGGATCCCGTTCGGTCGCCCTTGCTGGAAACGGCGCAAGGCATCCGCCACGGCTACTTCACGCGCGTCGGCGGCATTTCCAGCGGCATCTACCGGGGCCTCAACATCGGCACCGGCTCGAACGACGACCAGACGCTGGTGCGCGAGAATCGCCGCCGGGTCGCCGAATGGATGGGCGTGCCTGCAAACCATCTGCTGACCGCTCACCAGGTTCATTCGCCGGACGTCGTCATTGCCAGGGAGCCTTTTGCCGGCGAGCGGCCCAAGGCCGACGCCATTGTCACCGACCGGCCGGGCATTGCCGTCGGTGCCTCGACCGCCGACTGCGGACCGGTCCTCTTCGCCGACGCCGAGGCGCGCATTATCGGCGCCGCCCATGCCGGCTGGAAAGGCGCTTTCACCGGAGTGCTGGAAAACACCATCGCGGCAATGGAAAGCCTCGGCGCCCGGCGCGACCGCATCGTCGCAGTGCTCGGTCCTTCGATCGGCCCACGGAATTACGAAGTCGGACCGGAATTTGTCACCCGTTTCGTCGACGCCGATGCCGGCAGTGCCCGCTATTTCGCGCCCTCCGCAAATGCCGGACACGCGATGTTCGATCTCAACCGCTACACGGTCGACCGGCTGACCAAGGCTGGCGTCAATGCCGAAGGACTTGGCCGCTGCACCTATGCCGAGGAAGAGCTTTTCTACTCCTATCGGCGCAGCACGCATCGCAACGAGCCCGACTACGGGCGGCAGGTTTCGGCAATCGTTTTGGAGGCTGACTGATGGCGCTGCATTTCGAACGCTCGGAATTCGACGCGCGGCGCGATCGACTGATGATCGAGATCGCCGAAAAGAAGCTCGACGCCGTCCTGCTGTTTGCCCAGGAAAGCATGTATTGGCTAACCGGCTACGACACCTTCGGCTTCTGCTTTTTCCAGTGCCTGGTGGTCAAGGCCGACGGCTCGATGGTGCTGCTGACGCGTTCGGCCGACTTGCGCCAGGCGCGCCACACCTCGATCATCGACAACATCGTTTTGTGGACGGACCGCAACGGCGCCAATCCGGCGGTAGATCTGCGCAATCTGCTCAACGAGCTTGACCTGCTCGGCGCCCGGATCGGCGTCGAATACGACACCCACGGCCTGACCGCCTATAATGGCCGGCGCCTCGACGAGCAGTTGCAGACCTTCGGGCAGATCGCGGATGCCTCCGGCATTGTCAGCCGGCTACGGCTATTCAAGAGCCCGGCAGAAATCGCCAAGGCGGAAAAAGCCGCAAATCTGGCCGACGACGCGCTGGACGCAGCACTGCCGCTGATCAAGCAGGGTGGCGATGAGGCGCTGATCCTCGCCGCCATGCAAGGTGCGATCTTTGCCGGCGGCGGCGATTATCCGGCCAACGAGTTCATCATCGGCTCCGGAGTCGACGCCCTGCTTTGCCGCTACAAGGCCGGTCGCCGCAAGCTCACCAAGAACGACCAGCTGACGCTCGAATGGGCCGGTGTCTTCCATCACTACCATGCGGCAATGATGCGCACGGTGTTGACCGGCAAGGTATCGAAACGCCACCAGGAATTGTTCGATGCCGCCCGCGCCGCGCTACTTGCAGTCGAGAAGGCGATGACGCCCGGTAATACGTTCGGCGACGTGTTCGACGCCCATGCCCGCACCCTCGAAGCCCACAACTTGACCAAGCACCGGCTCAATGCCTGCGGCTATTCGCTCGGCGCCCGCTTCACCCCGTCCTGGATGGATATGCCGATGTTCTATCAGGGTAATCCCGAACCGATTGCGCCGAACATGACGCTGTTCGCCCATATGATCATCATGGACTCCGAAACCGAAACCGCGATGACGCTTGGCCGCACCTATCTGACCACCGAATCCCAGCCGAAGCCGCTGTCCCGCCATGATCTCGACTTGATCGTGCAGTGAATCCATAATGGAGAGAGTGTGAGGGGCGTTCGTCGCCAAGGAGTTTTCAGGCTAATGAGACGATCGCATGTGACGACCGTGTCATTGCTCGTGGCGCTGGCACTGGCGGCCTGCACCAATGCGAAGGACGTTCTCGAACCCTCGGCCATTGCCCCGCAATCGACGCAATCCCTCTCCGGAGCCGGAGGTGCCGCGACGCCCCCCGCAACTCCGGCTCAGCCTGCCGGCACCGCGCAAACTGCAGATACGGCGCAGCCTTCCGCTGCAGCAGCCGTGCCGCCCGCCAAAAGCGCGGCTGCCATTGCGCGGACCCGGCTGCAGGTGGCGCCGATCGTCGGCGCCTCGGTAGAAGCCGCGACACCGCTGACCGCCGAGCTTCAGACACGCGCCAGGCAGCGCGGCATCACCTTGGCCGGCAGCACCGACCAGACCCCAACACATGTGCTCAAGGGCTATTTCTCGACCATGACGGAAGGCAAGGACACTACCGTCATCTATGTCTGGGACATCTATGACCCGGCCGGCAACCGGCTGCATCGCATCAACGGCCAGCAGAAGGCGCCCTCTGTTGGCGGCGGCGAAGGCTGGACGGCGGTCGCCCCGGCGACCATGCAGGCAATTGCCGACCAGACAATCGACCAGTTCGCCACCTGGCTTGGCGGCGGCGCCGGCTGACCTGGAGTATGATTTCCGAAAAGTGAATCCGGTTTTCGGAAAAGACCATCCTCAGACTGAAAGATAGAGCTATCCCCGATTCCGTCGGCATCGAAGTGGACCTATCGCGGCATCGTCAAGCCGTAAGCGTTTATTGAGATTAGCCGGCGGATTCCCATTCACGACGCTTGCAATACCGGCGCGGGCCGCTAAAAGCCCGACTAAGAGGCTGGAGTGCTATCGGAGTCTCTCAATCCTTCGCCAGGAACGGTGCATGAAGCTCTTCGCGGGCAATTCCAACAGGGTGCTGGCCGAATCAGTCGCCCGCTACCTCAACATTCCGCTGGGCAAGGCCAGCGTCAGGCGCTTCGCCGACCAGGAAATCTTCGTCGAGATCCAGGAGAATGTGCGCGGCGAGGACGTCTTCATCCTGCAGTCCACCTCGTTCCCGACCAACGATCATCTGATGGAACTGCTCATCATGATCGACGCCTTCATGCGCTCTTCGGCCAAGCGCATCACTGCGGTTATTCCTTATTTCGGCTATGCCAGGCAGGATCGCCGTGCCTCGGGCCGCACACCGATCTCGGCCAAACTGGTCGCCAACATGATCACGAGGGCGGGCGTCGACCGGGTGCTGACCCTGGATCTCCATGCCGGCCAGATTCAAGGCTTCTTCGACATCCCGACCGACAATCTGTTTTCCGTGCCGGTCATGGCCCGCGACGTAAAGGCGAAATACAAGCAGCTTGCCAATGTCATGGTGGTGTCGCCGGATGTCGGCGGCGTGGTCCGCGCCCGCGCGCTCGCCAAGCGCATCGACGCCCAGCTTGCCATCGTCGACAAGCGCCGCGAGCGCCCCGGCGAATCGGAAGTCATGAACGTCATCGGTGACGTGCGCGGCAAGGATTGCCTGTTGATCGACGACATCATCGATTCGGGCGGCACGCTGTGCAATGCGGCCGATGCGCTGCTTGCCGATGGCGCCACCAGTGTGACCGCCTATACTACCCATGGCGTTTTGTCCGGCGGCGCCATCGCCCGCATCGGCGCCTCGAAACTGCAGGAACTGGTCATCACCGATTCCATCCAGCCGACCCAGGCAGTGCTGGACGCCGCCAATATCCGCGTCATCTCCATCGCCGAACTGATGGGCGAGGCGATCTCGCGCACGGCGACCGAGGAATCGGTGTCGAGCCTGTTCGATTAATGCGTGTCGCGCAAAACTGTGCAGCGGTTTTGCGATAACGACATGCATACAACAAGAACCCAAAGCGCGTCGCATGAGGCCGGTCGAACGCGACGCCCTTCAGGGCTGCGCCTCAGGCCGAGCCGGACCACTTGTTCGTCGCACACCTTCGCCAGCATCACGGGCGCCCCGCATGTAACCGCGTGGCGAGGCTCCCAGCATGCGCTTGAACATGGTGATGAACGCCGGCACGCTGTCATAGCCGAGATCGAGCGCCACCCTCGTGATCGGCTCGCCGTCGGCCAGCCGTGGCAGCGCCGCGAACAGACAGGCCTGCTGACGCCAGGTCGACAGCGACAATCCGGTCTGGCGGTGGAACGCGCGGGTGAAAGAGCGGCGGCTCATGCCGACGATAGCGGCCCACTCGTCGATCGTCGCATGCGGTGACGGTGCCGAGACGAAGCGCCGGCACAGCGTCGCCAACCTTGCATCGGACGGGAACGGAAGGCCGAGCGGCCGTTCCGGCAGGTTCGGGATTTCGTGCAGCAGGAGCTTCATGATCAGTCCGCCCCGCCCCTTCAGCTCGGCGCCTTGCGGCAGCTTTTCCGATTCCACGATCAGGCTGTGCATCAGGTCGGTGATGCCGACGACACGCAACCCGTCCGGCAGGCCGGGAATGGCCTCCGGCATCACATAGACGGACCGCATGCTGACGTCGCCCAGCATCTCGACGGAATGTTCGGTGCCGGCGGGGATCCACATCGCGTGGTCCGGAGGCACCATCCAGCGCCCATGCCGCGTCGTCACCAGCACGACACCGACCAGCGCGTGCAGCAACTGGCTGCGGCTATGATGGTGCCGTGGCACATGGTAGCCGTCCGGATATTCGGTCGGCAGCGCCACTGCCGGCCCGACGGCCTCTTCCAGCCATTGCCAGCGACGCTCATGCAACAGCCCGAGATCGGTGTCGCCCGCTCTGAACATTTCCCTGCCATGCGGCATCAGCTATGGCCCACTTGCGAAACTATTGGACCAAACCACGAAAGAAGTCGCGTGACAAGCAACGTATAAGGCTGCGCCCTATAAGACCGCCTGCGGGAGCGCCCGCCAAAAAGACCACGGAGCCTGCCTTGACCGATACCACAGCAACCGCCGACGCCAAGCCGGCAGCGGCCAGCCACATTTCAGCTCAGGCGACGGCCTTCACCGTCATCCTGGCGGTGAGCTTCTGCCATTGCATCAACGATATCATGCAGTCGCTGCTGTCGGCGATCTATCCGCTGCTGAAGGACAATTACGGTCTCGATTTCTGGCAGATCGGCCTTTTGACTTTTACCTTCCAGGTGACGGCATCCTTGCTGCAGCCGGTGATCGGCATGATTACCGACAAGCGGCCGATGCCTTATTCGCTGCCCTACGGCATGGCTTCTTCGCTGATCGGGCTGGTCGTGCTGGCCTATGCCGGACATTACTCGCTGCTCCTCATCGGCGCCTCGCTGATCGGCATCGGCTCGGCGATCTTCCACCCGGAATCCTCGCGCATCGCCCGCTTCGCCTCCGGTGGCCGGTTCGGTCTTGCGCAGTCGCTGTTCCAGGTCGGCGGCAATTTCGGCCAGGCGATGGGGCCGCTGCTGGCAGCCTTCATCGTCGTGCCCTTCGGCCAGACCAGCATCGCCTGGTTTGCCGGCGGCTCGCTGATCGGCATCATCGTGCTGTGGCAGGTTGGCGGCTGGTACAGCCGCCTGCGCGCCGCACAGGGCACCCGCAAAGCGGCAGGCTTCGTTTCGCCTTTCCCGCGCCGCAAGGTCCTGGGCGCGCTGGCGGTGCTGACCTTGCTGGTATTGACCAAGAACGCCTACATCGCCAGCCTGTCCAGCTACTACACCTTCTATGCCATCCATAAATTCGGCGTTTCGGTGCAGATGTCGCAGGTCATGCTGTTCCTGTTCCTCGGCGCCTCGGCCCTGGGCATCCTGCTCGGCGGCCCGTTCGGCGACCGCTACGGACAGAAGGCGATGATCTGGTTCTCGATCGTCGGCGTGCTGCCCTTCACCCTGGCCCTGCCCTACGCCAATTTCGAGTGGACAATGGTTCTCACCGTGCTGATCGGCCTGATCCTGTCCTCGGCCTTCTCGAACATCGTCGTATTCGCGCAGGAACTGGTGCCCGGCCGGGTCGGCATGATCGCCGGCATCTTTTTCGGCTTCGCCTTCGGCATGGGCGGCATCGCGGCCGCCGTGCTTGGCGTCGTCGCCGACATGAAGGGCATCGATTTCGTCTTCCAGGTCTGCTCGTATTTGCCGCTGCTCGGGCTGCTGACGGTTTTTCTTCCCAACATGAAGGAGGCGAGGAAGCTCAAGGCGGGGACCACGATCGGGTGAAGTTTGGGTTGGACTTCGGCTTCCCCGCCCACCGGGCAGCGCGAAATTCGGTTCTCGACATAGACTTCGAGCCGGTCAGGGCCGCCGCTTAGCGACATCGCGGCCATTGGCTGACACGCTCCGTCATCTGAAACACGCTCCGTCATCTGAGCTTGAAAGCACGCGTCGCCCGCATCAGCCGGAATGCCTGCTCGGCAGCGTTCGCCAGCAGCGTGTCGGCGTCACGGATCGCGTCTTCGAGGGAACACGGTCGGCACAGAATGCTGAAGAAGGCATCGATGCCGATGTCGTGGGTCGCCTCTGCACCTGCTCCGATCGTTCCGGCCAAGGCGATGACGGGCAGATTGTGACGTTTCGCGCGCCGGGCAATCTCGGCTGGTATCTTTCCAAAGCTCGTCTGACCATCCAGGCCACCCTCGGCTGTCATGACGATGTCGGCGTTTGACAGCCGATGATCGAGATCCATATACCGCAGGATCAGGTCGAAGCGCGGATGCAGCCGGGCTCCAGCAAAGGCGTGAAGTCCGGCGCCGAGTCCCCCGGAAGCTCCTCCGCCGACAAGCGGCGTCACGTCGACGCCGAGGTCGCGGCGAACGACGTGAGCGACATTTTCCATGCCCTGCTCGAGCAAAACCACCTGATCAGGTGTTGCACCCTTTTGCGGGCCGAACACCCGAGCGACGCCTCTCTCGCCGAGCAGCATGTTGTAGGGATTTACCGCGACGTCGACACGAACATTCGAAAGGCGATGATCACGACTGGAAAGATCGACACGAGCTAGCGATGAGAGGGCCGAGCCGCTCCCCGAAATGGGACGGCCGCCGCCATCGAGCAGACGCACGCCTAATGCTTGGGCCATGCCGGTTCCTGCATCGTTGACACCCGAGTCACCGCAGCCGATCAGAATTCTTTCCGCGCCAAGATCGAGCGCAAAACGAATCAACTCACCAACCCCATAACTTGTAGTGCGGGTCGGGTCACGCATGTCAGTGGGGACGAGCCGGAGCCCGGCAGCCGCCGCGATTTCCAGAACTGCAGTCCGTTTCTTTCTTCGCCCGAGAAAACCGACATTGGCCGCCACGGGTTGTCCCACCGGTCCCGTCACTGTGACGGAATGCAGCTCGCCATCAGACAATTCAACAAGGGTCCGCGTAAAATCCTCGCCGCCATCCACCATTGGAAGGCCCAGGATCTTTGCTGTCGGAACGGCATTGCGAACGCCGCGCGCCAATGCAGCGATGACATCACGAACGCCGAGGCTCTCCTTAAAGCCGGAGGGTGCGACCAATACTCGAAGCCGTCTTCGTTTCGTCAATCCTTTCTTTTTCGACATTCTACGGCTCTCCAACAAGTTGCAGATGGAGCGTGTTGAGCAGGGCTCCGGTGGCTGGCCACACGGTGACCGCGAACACGACGATGAGGATGAACTGCATCGGCAGCAGGATTGAGCTGAGCAAGGCGAGGTCTTTCGGGCCGTAGCCTTCCTCGTCGACCCCCGCGAAAAGCGCCACCGGTTTCGCGCAGATCGCGAGGGTTTGGCAAAAGCCGGTCGCCGAGACGAGGACAAACATTGCCAGGAGAGGGTCGAGCCGCGCTGTCGATGCGAGCATCAGCGCCGGGGGCAGCAGCACCGAGACACGCGCCGTGCGACTGTGGATCACGAGATGACTGAAAAGCCCAAGCAAGGCTAATAAGGAGATAAGCGCCAACGGACCCAAGCCGGTGCCGCGCAGCGGATCGACAGTCGTCTCGATCAACCACCGATTGAGGCCTGATGCCGTCAGGCCGTCTGCCAAGCAGATCGTCGCCGCCAGAAACAAGAGCAGCTTCCACTCCGCACTCTTGATTGCATCGCCAAACGCCACGGAGCCTACTCTAGGAAGTGTGGCCAAGAGAGCGCCGCCAAGAGCGACAACGGTGGCATCAAGTCCGTGGACAGGTTCGGTCAGCCACGCGGTGACAACCCCGCCGGCGATCCAGAGTATCGGCTGCCGTGCCAATCCGGCACCGCCACTAGTCACCGTCGTTGGCTGCAAAAGGGTCATCCGCCGTTCGACCGGCGACAGGAAAAGCCGGAGCAGGCATTCGACCGAAAGGAAGGTGCTTACGGCCGCAAACGGCAGGCCGAAAGCGATCCATTCCAGATAGCTTACTTTCACACCCGAGAGGCGGCCGACCATTTCGATCGCCAGCAGATGGGCACCGGCGCCGACGGGCGATGCAATGGCCGAGAGCAGGATAACAGTGGGGAACAGCAGCGCGAAGGCCCTTCGCAACCGGGCGCTTCCACAGCGTCCCGCGATCGCCTGAAAGGCGGGGATCATCAAAGCTGCGCGACCTGAGGTCGACGGAATGACGAAGGCTGTGGCGATCATGACGGCCGTCAAGGAATAGGCGATTGCGCGAACCGATCGCATGCGCCCCGTCACGAGGCCGAGAACGCGATCTGCGACCCCACTCGCCTTGAAGGTGGCCGCCAACATGAAGGAGGCAAGCAATAGCCAGATCAACTCATCGCCGAGCGCATGAAACAGCGCGCCTGGATCACGGTTGACCAGCAGCGCCATTGCCAGCCCGGCGGCGATCGCAACGAAGGTGTCGTCGAACGGCGTCAGGGTCCACCCGATGATCGCGACAAGCAGGATCTCGAGCGCTCGCCGGGCGTCGGACGGGAGCGCGGAGAGGCCGAATTCAATGATGGCCACACACAGGGATACACAGGTTCCGATCAGTGCGGCTCGCCATATCGGCCAGAGCACCGGCGGTGTCCTTTCCCGAAGGGTGGCGTCACTGTCGGTCCGAAAATCTACTTGTGCCAACCGAAACCTCGTCTAGTTCGCCGCCAACGTGGCGATGAGGGCGTCGCACACCCTCCGCTCGAACTTAGGAGGTTCCGATTAGACGCTTGCGAGGGCTCCGGTTAGAATTTGGTGAGAGGCATTATCCGATCGCCGGCAGGATTACCGCATGACCGTTCGAGGCCGCATCTTCCTATTTCAAATCGTCATTCTCGCCCTTGTCGGACTGATTTCAGGACTGGCATTCGCAACACTCCAGCTGACAGAGGAATTCGTCCGCCGAATCGACAGCGTCCACGGGCGGTTCGAGGCGCTCGCCGAACTCAATGGGCAAGCCAACAATTACACCGAGCAACTCGCTGAAGTCTTGCTGCTTGGGCCCGAGCAAATGCCGGATTTCGAAGCGGCACGAGAAGCAGTGAAATCCGGATTCTACAAGCTGGAGGGCGCCACTCGCGAGGAACTCGGTGCTCTCGGATATTGGAGCGATAGACGCCAGGAGGAGGCCGAACTCAGATTCGTCGGTCGCGTCAAGGCGCTGTTTGAGGCGATCGATCGGGCCGCCCAGCGACTGTTCAGCCAGCGAACAAAGGGGGATCCAAAGGGCATCGTAGACGCCTTCCGCAACGATGTGGAGCACCGATTAGAGAACGATCTTGAAGAAATGATTGAAGCCGCTTTGCACGATGAGCGCAGGGAGGTTGGAGAGGAACTCGCCGGCGTCCGTGGCGCACAATGGCGGCTGCTGCTGCTGACCGGCGGCTTCGCTGCGTTGCTCATGCTGGGCAGTCTGGGGTTCGGCCTGGTCCTGCGACGATCAATCGCCACACCTGTGCGTGAACTGAACGAAAGCGCCAAAGCCATCGCTGCAGGCAAGCTCGACCATCGCGTTTCCGCGACCGGACGCGACGAGTTCGCTTCCCTCTCGCGAAGTTTCAACAGCATGGCCGAGGCTCTCGAGATCGAACGTGCTGCTCTGATTTCGGTACAGGACCGCTTGGAGGCGGAGGTTCAGTTGCGCACCCGTGAACTGCGGAAAGCCAATGAGCAACTGAGAGCGATCGATAGCCGACGCACACAATTTTTTGCGGAGGCAAGCCACGAACTCCGCACGCCGTTGACGATTCTCCGCGGAGAGGCCGACGTTGCCCTCCGCGGCCAACCGCGTGTTCGATCTTACCGCGAAGCTCTGAGCCGAATCCGCAATTGCGCTGAAGATATGGCTCGCAACCTGGGGGACCTTCTGGCATTCGCCCGCTCCGAAGCTGAAAATTTCAGGTTCTCCTTGCGCAACATCGATACCGGTGAGGTTGTGAAGGCGGCCGTTCAGGAGGCTTCCGTACTCGCAGGTCCCAAGCAGATATCCGTTGACCTGTCGCTCAACCCAGACCATTGCCTCATTCGGGGTGACGCCCAGCGCCTAAAGCAAGCGCTGCTGATCGGCTTCGACAACGCCATAAAGTACTCAAAGCCGTATCAGACAATAGCAGTCGAGATGGCTGAGCGTCATGGAATGCTTGAGATCGCCATCCGCGACAACGGTTCAGGGATCGATGCCAACGATCTCCCGTTCGTGTTTGACCGATATTATCGCGGGCGTGTCGGCGGGAGGTCCGCAGCCGACGGCCTTGGTGTTGGCCTCGCGATCGCCAAGGAGATTATAGACGGGCACAATGGCACAATCGGCCTTGAAGGAATTGAGCCTTCGGGAACCCTCCTCAGAATCAGACTGCCGCTGGTACATCGCACCCATGATTCGAATCCTGATCGTTGAAGACGACCGGCGTGTCTCCGACTTTCTCCGCCGGGGGTTGGAGGCCGAAGGCTTCCACGTGAGTGTCGCGGAGGACGGTCGCGAGGGACTAGCCATTATTCGTACGGATCCATTCGATCTCGTGATCCTGGACCGTCTGCTTCCCTACCTGGACGGCCTTGAGCTGTGCCGGATCGTGCGATTGGAGCAGTGGCTGGTTCTCATCCTGATGCTGACCGCGAAGGAGACAATTCAGGATCGCGTAGATGGGCTCAAGGGCGGTGCCGACGATTACCTGACGAAACCGTTTGCGTTTGATGAACTGGTGGCCAGGATTGACGCGCTGCGCCGACGCCGTCAGGGTGCAGTGGATCGACAATTGCTTCGAGTGAGCCGCCTCAATCTCGACACGAGCGCTCGTCGTTTTGCGGACGGCGACCGGGAAATCAGCCTTACCCGACGTGAATTCGACCTTCTGCATTTTCTCATGCTCAACGCGGGGAAAGTGGTTAGCCGCGAGCGCATCCTCAACAATGTCTGGTCATACAGCTTCGAACCCGGGACGAAGATCGTGGAGGTATACATTCGCTATCTGCGTGCGAAGCTCGGGCCGGATGCATCGGCCAGCATTCAGACAGTTCGTGGGATCGGCTACATGCTGGTCGAGCGGAAGCCATAGAAGGTAGAGCGAAACTCTTTATCGCACCGTTCTCGCCACTCGCTGGAAACCTCCTCTTTCCGCAACGCCGCTTCCACCGCTTGTTTCCGAATAGGTGTTCATCGGCTCCCTTCCATGCTGCCGGCGCGCGCCGTCCACCCGCCGTGGGCATTGCCCCGCCGCGGTTCCCCTTTCCACCCGCCGCGGTTCCCCTTTCCATTTGTGTTCGGGCTTGGGCGGCGACACCGATTTTGGCGGCCGTTAACCGCTTTCGTAATTCACGGCCTCTACCCCCAGGCCTGCAGCCACCCAGTCGGGGAAGCCGCCTTCGAACCGGCGCGGGGCCCAGCCTCGTGCCCTGAGGATTGCCAAGGCGTCGGGCGAAAGAACGCACTGGACTCCACGACAATAGGCGACACGGGTGAAACAAGAGATGCCAAAATGTTGGAGTTCGTTGTTCGTGCGGCCGTCGTTGGAATCGGCGCGACAGCCCTGATGGACCTCTGCGGATGGTTTCTGAAGCGAATGTTCGCGATTCCACCGCTTGATTACGCCTGGGTCGGCCGCTGGATCGGGCACTTTCCACATGGACGTTTTGCACATGCGAATATCGCACAAGCTGCCCGCGTTCGCGGCGAAACCGCCATTGGATACCGCCATTGGATGGAGTGCGCATTACGCGACCGGCATCGTATTTGCCGCAGCGCTGATTGGAGTGTGGGGCCTCGACTGGGCACGGCACCCGACAGTGCTTCCGGCCCTGTTGGTCGGCGTCTGCACCATCGTCGCCCGTTCTTCGTGATGCAACCGGCTTTTGGGATCGGCATCGCGGCTTCGAAAGTTCCCAACCCGCGCACTGCGCGCCTGCGCAGCCTTATGGCCCATCTGTCTTTCGGGGTTGGGCTGTACGTTGCAGCATCGCTTTCGGCATTGCTACTTCCGGCCTGATGGGCCGCCCGCTTGCACCTCGCGCCGCCTTCCGCTATAGAGCCGCCACCCGCGTAGACACCCTTGGAGGCAACGCGGCGGAAGGCCGCCTTCCCGCATGATCCCGAAAAGTGGATTCCGGTTTTCGGACCAGGTCATGCGTTAGCTATGTCGGCTTTCGACGTTTACGGCCCCGGCACGTTGCCGGCCGCGAACGCTCCAGAACAACGCGAAAGGAAATGCCATGAGCCACGATACTTACGAGCTCAAGGCCGAAGCGCGCGAACAGGTCGGTAAGGGGTCCGCCCGTGCAGTTCGCCGCAACGGTAAAGTGCCTGCAGTGATTTACGGCGACAAGCAGCCTCCCCTGGCGATTGCGCTGACCTACAAGGACATCTACTACAAGATCCATGGCGGCGGGTTTCTGACCACGGTCGCCACGATCGATGTCGACGGCAACAAGATCCAGGTTCTGCCCAAGGATTTTCAGCTCGACCCGGTCAAGGATTTCCCTGTCCATGTCGATTTCCTGCGCATCGGCAAGGATACCGAAGTCAACGTCGATGTGCCCGTGCACTTCATCAATGAAGACAAGTCGCCCGGCATCAAACGCGGCGGCGTGCTCAACATCGTGCGCCACGAGGTCGAGTTCCACTGCCCGGCCAATGCGATCCCGGATTTCATCACCGTCGATCTCACCGGTACCGATATCGGCGATTCGATCCACATTTCGGCCGTCACCTTGCCGGCCGGCGTCAAGCCGGTGATCTCCGACCGCGACTTCACCATCGCGACCATTGCCGGCTCCTCGGCGATGAAGCCGGAGGCTGCGGAAGAGACGACTGAAGCGGCTGCGCCCGAAGCGGCTCCTGCCGCCGAAGAGAAGTAACCCCTTCCCGCCCGGAGGCGACGATGCTTGTCTTTGCAGGCCTCGGCAATCCGGGCGCGAAATACGCCAACAACCGGCACAATGTCGGCTTCATGGCGGCGGACGCGATCGCCCGCCGCCATTCCTTTTCGCCTTGGTCGAAGAAATTCCAGAGTCTGATTGCCGAAGGCACGCTTGCCGGCGAAAAGGTGATCCTGATCAAGCCGCAGACCTTCATGAACCTGTCCGGCCAGGCGGTCCGCGAAGCCTTGCGCTTCTACAAGCTCGGCCCTTCGGCGCTAACTGTCTTTTATGACGAGATCGACCTTGCCGCCGGCAAGGTGCGGGTCAAGGTCGGTGGCGGTTCCGGCGGCCACAACGGCATCCGCTCCCTCGACCAGCACGTCGGCAAGGATTTTCGCCGTGTGCGCATCGGCGTCGGCCATCCCGGCGTCAAGGAAATGGTGCACGGCCATGTGCTTGGCGATTTCGCCAAGGGCGACCGCGAATGGCTGGACGTGCTGCTCGACGCAATCGCCGATGGTGCCGGATTGCTTGCCAAGGGCGACGACAATTCGTTCATGAACCGCGTGACGCTGGCGCTGCGCGACAAGCTCACGCCGACGGACGACGACGATCGCCCGCCGCCCAAGGCGCCAAAGGCGCAAAGCCACGTCCGCCAGGCGCGGCCGCAGCAGCCGGCGGCCAAGCTGCCCGAAACCGGCCCGATGGCGGCCATGCTGAAGAAGCTTTTTGGCGGCAAGGACTGAGCCATGGATCTGAATGACATTCAGGAATTGGTCCGTCTCATCAGACAGAAGTATGTTGATTATTTCGTCACCGCTGCCGGCGAACTTGCTCGCAACAGCCAAGGATCGCATGCGACCGAAATCAAGTTTTCGAACGTCGATTCCTTCTATCGAAATTTCATCGCGGTTGATTTCGTCAGTAATGACGGACAGCCAAATCCGCAATTCATCAACAGCGATTCCTATGTGAAATTCTCTCCGGATATTCACGCCGGGATGGGTGGAATGGATGTCCTCATCTCACCTTTCAGGTGGGATGAGGTTCATTTTAAATTCCCTATAAATGAGCTCGACGGCGATCTCTTCGACGAATGGTTTCGCGGCTGGTTCGATATCGATAGCGAGCGTGAAACATCGGAGACCGTCGGAAACGTCATTCACAGTGCGCAATTGCTCGAGGGGCAACTGACCATCGATTTCGGAACCGCTGAGGTCGACGCGTTCTGGCATCTTCTGCAAATACTGAGCAGGTCCGGCGTTCGTTCGTTGGCGATAGGCACCGATGACATCGCGCAGCGTCTGAATTGAATTGCGCCTTGACGATCATCGGGGCTTTCGCCCATAGCCCTGATTAAATTTCGATTTCCCGATAGGACCAGACAAAAATGGGTTTCAAATGCGGCATCGTTGGCTTGCCCAATGTCGGCAAGTCGACGCTCTTCAATGCGTTGACCAGGACGGCGGCGGCGCAGGCCGCCAATTATCCGTTCTGCACCATCGAACCGAATACCGGCGAGGTGGCGGTGCCCGATCCGCGCCTGCAGAAGATCGCCGCGATCGGCAAGTCGAAGGAGATCATCCCGACCCGCATCTCGTTCGTCGACATTGCCGGCCTGGTGCGTGGCGCCTCCAAAGGCGAAGGGCTTGGCAACCAATTCCTCGCCAACATCCGTGAGGTCGACGCCATCGTCCATGTGCTGCGCTGCTTCGAGGATGACGACGTCACCCATGTCGAGGGCCGCATCGATCCTGTCGCTGATGCCGAGACCGTCGAAACCGAATTGATGCTTGCCGACCTCGACAGCCTTGAGCGCCGCATCGTGCAGATCCGCAAGCGTGCCGCCGGCAAGGACAAGGAAGCAGCGACCGCACTTCCGATGATGGAAGCGGCGCTTGAACTGCTGCAGGCGGGCAAGCCCGCCCGCATCCTGCTCAACGGCATCTCGGCTGAGGATCTACGCATCCTGCAGGGGCTGAATCTCTTGACCTCACACCCGGTGCTTTACGTCTGCAACGTCGCGGAAGCCGATGCCGCCACCGGCAACGCGCATACCAGGGCGGTCGAGAAGATGGCCGCCGCGCAAGGTGCCCGCACCGTTGTGATTTCCGCGGCGATCGAGGCCGAGGTCGCCCAGCTCTCGGACGAAGAGGAAATGGAATTCCTGGCAACGCTCGGTCTGGACGAACCCGGCCTGAACAAGGTCATCCGCGCCGGCTACGAGCTGCTCCAGCTCATCACCTACTTTACCGTTGGCCCCAAGGAGACACGCGCCTGGACCGTGCACAAGGGCGCCAAGGCGCCGCAGGCGGCAGGCGTCATCCACACCGATTTCGAGCGCGGCTTCATCCGCGCCCAGACCATCGCCTATGAGGACTTCGTCAGGCTAGGCGGCGAAGTCGCGGCCAAGGAGGCCGGCAAGGCGCGCGACGAAGGCAAGGAGTATGTCGTCCAGGACGGCGACATCATGCTGTTCAAGTTCAACACCTGAACCGGCGAGGGAGCCCAATGGTCACCATTGCCGTCGCTCGATGACAAACTTCAAAGCAGGGTGTCGCAGTGCCTCTTGCGCTGCTTGACGGGCCATCGTGCGGGGTCTAAGGGGCCTCTGCACCGGCCTCGCGCCTCGCCTGCCCGTGTCCGTGCGATGTGACTGACGCGCCCCCTCCAAACGAACGCTCTTTGGCAACAGCAAGGGAGACCCGGCGATGATCAAGGCCTTCGTCGTCGACAATGATCGCCTGCGCCTGGTCGACGATCTCGTGCAAAACAGCGACACTGTCGTCTGGGTCGACCTCTTCAACCCGACAAAGGAAGAAGAGACGACAATCGAGACCTGGCTCGGCATCGCCGTTCCGACCCGCGAAGAGATGGAAGAGATCGAGATCTCGAGCCGTCTCTACGTCGAGGACGGCGCCTACTTCATGACCGCCATTCTGCCTGCGCAGACCGAGGTGAACGATCCCTTGATGTCGCCGGTCACCTTCGTGCTCGCCGGAAGCAGGCTGATCACCGTGCGTTACCACGAGCCGAAGGCGTTCAAGACCTTTCCGCTGCGCGCCGAGAAGGTGGCGACCGGCTGCACCAGCGGCGACACCATCCTGATCGGACTGCTGGAGGCGATCGTCGACCGCCTCGCCGACATTCTGGAGCGCGCCGGCCGCGACGTCGAGGCGATCTCGCGCGACATCTTCGAGGCACGCTCGACCAAGGTTTCCAAGCGCAACCGCGACTTCCAGGAGCTGTTGAAAGGCATTGGCCGCAAGGAGGACCTCGCCTCCTCGATCCGCGACAGCCTAATCTCGCTGCAGCGCCTTGCCGGCTTTCTCGCCCATGCCTCCACGCAAAGCAGGATGAGCAAGGATACCCGCGCTCGCATCAAGACCTTGTCGCGCGACGTGCTGTCGCTCGCCGACCACGCCACGTTCCTGTCGCAGAAGATCAGCTTCCTGCTCGACGCGACGCTCGGCATGATCTCGATCGAGCAGAACGCCATCATCAAGATCTTCTCCGTCGCCGCTGTCATCTTCCTGCCGCCGACGCTTGTCGCTTCGATCTACGGCATGAATTTCGACATCATCCCTGAGCTCAAATGGCACTTTGGCTATCCCTTCGCCATCGGCATGATGGTGCTTTCGGCAATCCTGCCCTTCTGGTATTTCCGCCGCCGCGGCTGGCTATAGGGTCGTCAATACCGCGCTGCGGCTTGGCGCAGCGGGCTGGCGCAATAGAAATTGCTTGACCAAATGCCGCCCTGCCTGCATCCGGGACCCGGACCCGTAGCGATCGTACAATCCTGAACAGGATTTCCAGACCATGACCGCAAAAACCTGGGCTTATGAGGATTTTGTCGAGGGCGCTTCGCTCGACCTCGGCACCAAGCTGGTAAGCGCCGCCGAAATCATAGAATTCGCCAACGAGTTCGATGCCCAGCCGATGCATCTCGACGAGGCCGCGGGCAAGGCCAGCATCCTCGGCGGGCTGGCGGCTTCGGGCTGGCACACCTGCGCCATGTTCATGCGCATGCTGTGCGATGCCTTCCTGCTCGACTCGACCTCCCAGGGCGCGCCGGGCGTCGACCAGGTCAAATGGAAACGGCCGGTCCTGGCCGGCGACCTGTTGACCGGCAGCACCACCGTCCTTGCCAAGCGAGTGTCCAGATCGAAACCCCGCCTTGGCCTGGTGACCATGCGCAGCGAGTTGTTCAACCAGCGCGGCGAAGGTGTTTTCGAGCTCGAAAACACCGTCATGTTCCTCACCCGCGAGGGCAGTGCGTGAGCCTCGACGAATTCTTCTGCATCGGTATCACCGTCACGCTCGGTTCGCATCGATTCGAACCGGAGGCGATCAAGGCGTTCGCCCGCAAATACGATCCGCAGATATTCCATATCGATGAAGAGGCGGCGAGGAACAGCATATTCGGCGGGCTCTGCGCCTCGGGCTGGCACACCGCCGCCACCTGGATGAAATTGAACCTCCAGGCTGGCATAGAGGCAGAGGTCGCCCGCTGGCCCGGTCCCGGGCCGGTGCCCGAATTCGGTCCCTCGCCCGGCTTCAAGAACCTCAAATGGCCCAAACCTGTCTATGCCGGGGAAACCGTGACTTTCACCCGCACCGCGCTGGCCCATCGCCCCATCGCCTCGCGACCGGGCTGGCGGCTGCTGACGCTCCGCTCGGAGGCCTTCGATTCGAGCGGCGACAAGGTCATCGAATTCGAAAGTGCCGTGCTGGTGAAGGTGGAGTGAGCGGAGTTCTTCCCTTCTCTACAAGAAGGGGAGAAGGAAGAAACGCTCAATGCCCCTCAAACCCGATCAGCGTCCTCACCGGTACGCCGAGCGCCTCTAACCTCTCGCGGCCGCCAAGGTCCGGCAGGTCGATGACGAAGCAGGCGGCGAGGATGTCGGCGCCGATCTGCCGCAATAGCTTGACGGCCGCCTCGGCCGTGCCGCCGGTGGCGATCAAATCGTCGACGAGGATTACCTTCTCGCCTGGAGAAACACCGTCTTTGTGCATCTCCATCTCGTCCAGCCCGTATTCCAGGCTGTAGGCGACGCGCACCGTCTCGGAAGGCAACTTGCCCTTCTTGCGGATCGGCACGAAGCCGGCCGAGAGCTGGTGGGCGATGGCGCCGCCGAGGATGAAGCCGCGCGCCTCGATGCCGGCGATCTTGTCGATCTTGAGGCCGGCATAGGGATGCACCAGTTCGTCGATGGCGCGGCGGAAGGCCCGCGCATTGCCGAGCAGCGTGGTGATGTCGCGAAACAGGATGCCCGGCTTGGGATAATCCGGAATGGTGCGGATCGCGGCAAGCAGCGTCTCTTCGAGCGAGGATTTCATCAAGCGGCTCTCCGGGCCTTTCAGATTCGGCTGAAGACGTGAAGGGAATGGGCCAATCGTAACCCGGTGCAGCTAAGTCCGGCTACCGCCATGTGACGCCTGACGGAAAATTGTCCGGCAAAAGGGCCACTCTGCGCCGGCAGCGATGAATCGACATGCCTGCAATGAGAAGGGCGTCTTTCGACGCCCTCGCATTCTCGTAAATCGCAGTGCTCAGTGCGCCACGCCGGCCCACACCTTGCGCTTGGTCAGGTAGACCAGTGCGCCGAACAGCAGCAGGAAGACCAGTACGCGAAAGCCGGTCTTCTTGCGGTCCTCGAGGTGTGGCTCGGCCGCCCACATCAGGAAGGCCGACACGTCACGCGAATACTGGTCGACCGTCTGCGGCGCGCCGTCATCATAGGTTACCTGGCCGTCAGAGAGCGGCTTCGGCATCTTCAGCGACACGCCGGACAGGAAGTACGGATTGTAGTACGTGCCTTCTGGTATGACCATGCCCGCCGGCGGCTGCTGGTCGTAGCCGGTCAGCAGCGAGTGGATGTAGTCGGGGCCGCCCTGGGCATACTGGGTAAAGATATCGAAGACGAAGCGCGGGAAGCCGCGTTCGACCCCGCGCGCCTTTGCCAGCAGCGACATGTCGGGCGGTGCTGCGCCGCCATTTGCCGCCGCCGCCGCCTCCACATTGGGGAACGGCGCCGGGAAATGGTCGGACGGCTTGCCGGGACGATCGAACATGTCGCCGGCATCGTTCGGTCCGTCATGGATCGTATATTCGGCCGCCAGCGTCTTGATCTGCGCATCCGAATAGCCAAGGCCCACCAGTGTACGGAACGCCACCAAATTCATCGAATGGCAGGCCGAGCAGACTTCCTTGTAGACCTTCAGCCCGCGCTGCAGCTGGGCCTTGTCGTAGGTGCCGAATGGCCCGGCGAAGCTCCAATCCATTTCCTCCGGTTCGTGTATCGGGAAATGCGTCGGCGCCGCCTCATTGTGCGCCTCTTCCTGGGCGCTGGCTCCAGTGCTTGCGGCACCCATGCCCGCGGCCAAAAGGCCAAGCAGCGCCAGCGAGGAGAGAATCTTCTTCATGCCAAATCCCCTTGAGATTCTCTGACGCGCCGTCACCGTCTCGAGCATGACCTTGTCCGAGTACCGGTTTCCACTTTTCGGAATCATGCTCAGCCCTTGGTTTCCGGCGCGGTCGTGGCGCCGGCAGGATGTCCACCGCCGCCCTTGTTCTTCTCGAGCACCGCCTCGGTGATCGAGTTCGGCAGCCGCCGCGGCTTTTCGATCAGCCCGAGCACCGGCAGCGCTACCAGGAAGAAGGCGAAGTAGAACAGCGTCGCCATCTGCGCCATGAATACATAGCTGCCCTCGGCCGGCTGCGAGCCCAGCCAGCCGAGCAGGATGGCGTCGGCCACGAACAGCCAGAAGAACAGCTTGTACCAGGGCCGGTAGACTGCCGAGCGCACCTTCGAGGTGTCGAGCCACGGCACCAGGAACAGCATGACAATCGCGCCGAACATGCAGAGCACGCCGCCGAGCTTGGAGTTGATGGGCCCGATATTGAAGGTGATAGCGCGCAGGATCGCGTAGAACGGCAGGAAGTACCATTCCGGCACAATGTGGGCCGGCGTCTTCAGGGGGTTGGCAACGGTGTAATTGTCCGGATGGCCGAGATAGTTCGGCAGATAAAAGACGAAATAGGCGAAGACGAACAGGAACACGATCATGCCGAACCCATCCTTGATGGTCGCGTAAGGCGTGAAGGCGAGCGTGTCGGTCTTCGATTTGACCTCGATGCCGGTCGGATTGTTCTGGCCGACGACGTGAAGCGCCCAGATGTGCAGCACGACAACGCCGGCGATCATGAACGGCAGCAGGTAATGCAGCGCAAAGAAGCGGTTCAGCGTCGGATTGTCGACCGCGAAGCCGCCGAGCAAAAGCTGCTGGATCCAGTCGCCGACCAGAGGTATGGCGGTGAAGAAACCGGTGATGACGGTGGCGCCCCAGAAGCTCATCTGGCCCCAGGGCAGCACGTAGCCCATGAATCCGGTCGCCATCATCAGCAGGTAGATGATACAGCCGAGGATCCACAGCAGCTCGCGCGGCGCCTTGTAGGAGCCGTAGTAGAGCCCGCGGAAGATATGGATGTAGACGGCGACGAAGAAGAACGACGCGCCGTTCGAATGCAGGTAGCGCAGCAGCCAGCCCGAATTCACGTCGCGCATGATCTTTTCGACCGAATCGAAGGCGAGAGTGCTGTCGGCCGCATAGTGCATGGCCAGCACGATACCGGTCAGGATCTGCGCCGCCAACATAAGCGCAAGGATGCCGCCGAAGGTCCAGGCATAGTTCAGGTTGCGCGGCACCGGATAGGCGATGAAGCTGTCATAGACCAGCCGCGGGAGCGGCATGCGGGAATCGAACCAGCGTCCGATACCGGTCTTGGGCGTATAGGTCGAGTGTCCCTCGCTCATCGAAATATCCCTTGCCTCAGCCGATACGGATCTTGGTGTCGGAAACGAATTGAAACACCGGCACCGCCATGTTCTCCGGCGCCGGTCCCTTTCGGATGCGGCCGGCCGTATCGTATTGCGAACCGTGGCATGGGCAGAACCAGCCGCCGAAATCGCCTTCCTGGCCGAGCGGGATGCAGCCGAGATGGGTGCAGACCTGGACCATCACTATCCAGGCTTCCTTGCCCGGCGTGGTCCGGTTGGCGTCGGTTGCCGGCGCGTCGGCCGGCAGGTTGGCATTGCGGGCAATTGGATCCTTGAGTTCGGCGAGATTGACCGCCTCGGCGTCCTTCATCTCCTTTTCGGTGCGGTTGCGCACGACAACCGGCTTGCCGCGCCACTTCACGACGAGCGACATTCCCGGCGTCAGCGAGGAGACGTCGACCTCGACCGAGGCGAGCGCCAGCGTCGAGGCATCCGGGCGCATCTGGTCGATGAATGGCCAGGCAACGGCGCCCGCGCCGACCACTGCGGCCATGCCGGTGGCGACGTAGAGAAAATCACGACGGTTGGGATCCTGGGTGTCGGTTGCGCTCACGGGTGCCTGATCCTTTCGCCTCTTCCGTGCCGGCGGCCGAGCCTTGTTCCCCGCTCAATCGCGCCGGCCCGACAGCGCATGGCGAACAGGCTAGCGAATTCCTCCGGCATTTGGGACTTGGGTTTATGCGTGAAGCCTGTTTTTGTCCAGACGGGTGAAGGCACAAGGGCAGATTGTCGCGGGGGCGTAATTCGCACGGCGGAACGATTGGAAAACAGCAGCAAAACCAAATGGCTGCGTTCGCCTCGACAGCTGGCGCTGGCCCGGTTTATCCTCGGCCTATGGCGCATGTCATAGACCGCGGCAAATGGGCCGAAGCGCCCGACCGCTGGCCCGACCACTGGCAGGGCGAGCTGCAAGGCGGAGCTTACGGCTCCCGCAGCTGCCTGATCTTCAACTACCTGCCCGAGATCGGCGGCGGCCCCAGGCTGCACAGCCATCCCTATTGCGAGATTTTTATTATCCGGACCGGCACCGGCCTGTTCACCGTCGGCGACCGGCAGATCGAGGCCACCGCCGGCCAGATCCTGGTCGTACCGCCGAACACGCCGCACAAATTCACCAATGTCGGGCCCGGCCCGCTGGAAACCACCGACATACACGAGAACGGCAGCTTCATCACCGAGTGGCTGGAATAACGCTTCTCAAACCAGTTCCGGTTCGGATCATGCGCTGGCGCCGAGCCTGGCCAGCACGGCGTTGGGAATGTTGTATTCCCGGATCACCGCGTCGTGCTTGCGAAGGCCGCAGAGTTCGCGCTGGATGAAATACCCGTGCACCGCTTCGGCTGCATCCCTGAGCAGCCGGGCGCGGTCGACATCGTCGCAATTCTCGCGCAGCCTCGTCAATGTTTCCTCGACGCGCCGGCCGGCGCGGCCGAGCGCGGCCGCCTTCTCGCCGAGGATTTCATGGCCAAGCAGGTCCAACGCGCTCTCCTGCGCGCCGGACCGTCCGAAATTCGATGGCATTCTCACCGCCATGGTCTACTCCGGTCTTTAGAAACTACTCCGCCGGCCGGGTCTCGGCCAGCGCGCTCTCCTCGTTGAACAGGAAACCTCCGGACTGCCGCTTCCACAGCCTGGCATAGAGCCCGTCGAGCCCGACCAGCTCGTCATGCGTGCCTTGCTCGACGATGCGGCCCTCGTCGAGCACCACCAGCCGGTCGAGTGCCGCAATGGTCGACAGCCGATGCGCGATGGCGATGACCGTCTTGCCTTCCATCAGCCTTGCCAGATTTTCCTGGATCGCCGCCTCGATGTCGGAATCGAGCGCCGAGGTCGCCTCATCGAGCACCAGGATCGGCGCATCCTTGAGGAAGACGCGGGCGATCGCCACGCGCTGGCGCTGGCCGCCGGAGAGCTTGACGCCGCGCTCGCCGACATAGGCCTCGTAGCCGATACGATCGCGATTGTCGCGCAGACCGAGGATGAACTCGTGCGCCTCGGCCTTCTTCGCTGCCGCGACCACCTCGGCGTCGGTCGCTTCCGGCATGCCGAGCTTGATGTTGTCGCGCAGCGAGCGGTGGAAAAGTGCCGTATCCTGGCTGACGACGCCGATATTGGCGCGCAGCGAATTCTGCGTGACCCTGGAGACGTCCTGCCCGTCAATGGTGATCTTGCCGCTCTCGAGGTCGTAGAGGCGCAGGATCAGATTGACCAAGGTCGTCTTGCCGGCGCCGGACGGGCCGACCAGGCCGACCTTTTCGCCCGGCCGCACGACGAGGTCGATGCCGTTGAGCACGCCGGACCCCTTGCCGTAGTGGAACTCCACATTGCTGACGTTGATGCGCCCGCCGCCGACGACAAGCTCTTTCGCGTCCGGCGCATCGGTCAGGCCGAGCGGCTGTGAGATCAGCGCCTTGGAATTCTCCAGCACGCCGAGGTTCCGCAAGATGCCGTTGAGCTGCATCATCAGCCGGCCGAGCAGCATGTTCAGCCGCAGCACCAAAGACAGCGTGAAAGCCACGGCGCCGACTGTGATCGCACCCTCGACCCAGAGATAAACGGCAAAGCAGGCGATCGCCGTGATCATAATGCCCGACAGCATCGTCAGCGCCATGCGCACGCCGGTCAGCCTGCGGGTGAACGGGCGCAGCGCGTCGAGATAGATGTCGAAGCCGTTCCTGATGTAGCGGTCGTCGCCATCGGCCGAGAACAGTTTCAACGTCTGCACGTTCGAATAGGAATCGACAAGGCGGCCGGTGATCATCGAGCCGGCTTCGGCGGTGGCTTCGGCATGTTTGCGGATTGCCGGCAAATAGCGCCTGGCCAGAAAGCCGAAGGCGGTAATCCAGATCACCACCAGCACCGCCAGCCGGAGATCGAGCCCGGCGACCAGCGCCAGCGTCGTCACCGTATAGACGACCATGAACCAGACCACCTCGATGAAGCTTTCCATCAGATCGCCGGTCGCCTGTCCCGCCTGCCAGACCTTGGTCGCGATACGCCCGGCAAAGTCGTTCTGGAAGAAGGCGTAGGATTGGCGCGAGACATGGCGATGCGCCTGCCAGCGCACCAGATTATAGAAACCCGGCGTGATCGTCTGCTCGTCGACCAGCGCCGACAGGCCGACGACAATGGTGCGGATGACCAGCACCACCGCGATCATGAAGACAAGTTCCGGGCCGGCGGCAGTCCACAGAGCGTGCCAGCTGCGTTCACCGGGAAGCTGGTCGAGGATGTCGACCAGCCGCCCGACGAAATAGAACAGTCCGGCTTCGACCAGTGGCGCGATGCCGCCGATCACCAGCATGGCGAAGAAGGCGATCTTCGCCTGCCCGACATAATGCCAGAGGAAACCCCTGACGCCGGCAGGTGGGCGAAGGTCCGCAGGCTCGCGGAATGGATAGACCCAGTTCTCGAACCAGCGGTAGATGGCAGTCATCATTCGGCGGCTTCACCCTTGGCGATTGCATCGTTGGCGGCTGCATCGTTGGCGGAGGGGCCGTCGTCGAGCAGGAAGCCGCCCGACTGGCGCTGCCAGAGCTGGGCATAGAGCCCGCCGCTGGCAACCAGTTCCTCATGCGAACCTTCCTCGATGACGCGGCCCTTGTCCATAACGACGAGCCGGTCCATGGCGGCGATCGTCGACAGCCGGTGCGCAATGGCGATGACGGTCTTGCCTTGCATCAGTCTGTAGAGGTTCTCCTGGATGGCCGCCTCGGCCTCGGAATCGAGGGCGGAGGTCGCTTCGTCGAGGATAAGGATTGGTGCGTCCTTCAGCATGACACGGGCTATGGCGATGCGTTGCCGCTGGCCGCCGGACAATTTGACGCCGCGATCACCGACATGCGCGTCGAAACCCTTTCGACCGTTAGAATCCGACAATCCGGCGATGAAATCCAGCGCCTCGGCGCGCCGCGCCGCCTCGATCAGCATCTGGTCGCTGGCGTCCGGCCGGCTATAGAGGATATTCTCGCGCACCGAGCGATGCAGCAGCGAGGTGTCCTGCGTGACCATGCCGATCTGGGCGCGCAGCGAGTCCTGCGTCACCGCCGCAATGTCCTGGCCGTCGATCAGGACCTTGCCGCTTTCGAGGTCATAGAAGCGCAACAGAAGATTGACCAGCGTCGACTTGCCGGCACCCGAACGGCCGACGATGCCGACCTTCTCGCCCGGCTTCACCGTCAGCGACAGGCTTTCGATCACGCCCTTCTGCTTGCCATAGTGGAAGCGGATGTCCTCAAAACGGATCTCCCCCTTGGTCACGGCAATATCGTTGGCGCCAGGCCGGTCTTCGACGAGGCGCGGCAGCGAGATCGAGGCGATGCCGTCCTGCACCGTGCCGATATTCTCGAACAGCGTGGACATCTCCCACATGATCCATTGCGACATGCCCCAGAGCCGAAGCACGAGGCCGATGACCAGGGCGACGGCGCCGATCGTCACGACTTGGCCGAGCCACAGCCATAGCGAGATTGCAGTGACCGAAAACAACAGCAGCGAATTCAGGACGTAGAGCAGGCCGTAGAGCTGCGTCACCAACCGCATCGACCGGTAGACTGTATCGAGAAAGCCGGCCATACCGTCCTTGGCGAAGGATGCCTCGCGCCGCGCATGCGAGAACAGCTTGACCGTCTGGATGTTGGAGTAGCTGTCGACGACACGGCCGGTCATGGTTGAGCGCGCATTAGCCTGCTCCTCGCCGACCTTGCCCAGCCGCGGGATGAAATAGCGCAACAGCAGGACATATCCGGCAAGCCAGACGGCAAGCGGCGCAGCCAGCCGCCAGTCTGCCGAGCCGACAATGAACAGCATGCCGAGAAAATAGACGACGATATAGTTGAGCACATCGATGAGCTTGATGACGCACTCGCGCACCGCGAGCGCGGTCTGCATCAGCTTGGTCGCGATGCGCCCGGCAAACTCGTCCTGATAGAAGCTCATCGACTGCTTGAGCAGGTAACGATGCACCTGCCAGCGGATACGCATCGGATAATTACCCATCAGCGTCTGCTGGTTGAGCAGCGAATGGAACCAGACCGTCGCCGGCAGCGCGAAAACCACGATGAAGGCCATCCCGGCCAGCTTCAAGCCTTCGGTCTGCAGGAACGTCTCGCGATTCTGTCCGGACAGCCAGTCGACGATCCGGCCCATGAAGCCGAACATCCACACCTCGGCAAGGGCGATGGCCGTCACCAGTACCGCATCGAGAGCGATGTAGGGCCACGCGCCGCGCGTATAATGCACGCAGAAGGCGATCAGTGTCCGCGGCGGCTCGACCGGCTCCTTGGCAGGGAACGGATCGAGCCTTTTTTCAAACCAGCTAAACATAGAGATGCTCACAATACCTGTTTCCGCTCACGCGGCACGCGAACGGACGGGGTGCCCAGACCGCATGGCGTCAAGGACCGGCGATACGGAATCGTCCGCCTCGCCGGTCCTGCTTCGCGCTATATAGGTTGTCGCGGGCCTTTCGCCGACAGTCTCGTTTGACGATGCTGACGACGTTTTGACGATCCGGATTTTCGCGCTGGTTTTTGCACCAGGCCGGATCAGCCTGATGATCCGGCGCACCAGCGACGGCCGGCTATAGTCCGGAACGGCGCGCGAGAAATCGACGTCCGGCAGCATACCGCGATGCGGACGCCGGCGGGTCTCGGCGTGAACCGCCGACGAGTAGGTCTCGCCGATCAAAAGCGCCCAGGTCGCAGTCTTCCGCTCGTGCAGGCTTCTTGAGCCGGGTATTCTACAGGGATCGAACATCGGTCCGTCCTCCAGTTGAAGATGCAGGTAGAAGGGTGAACCAACCCAGGCCGCGGGCACGCGCGGCGCGGCAAAGGTGGCATCGGTCGAAGCGTGTTCAGGTGGGGCGTTCAGCCCCTTCCACAGCTTGAAAAACATCGCAGGATTCCTTCAAAGGCCGAAAAAGGTTTCGGCGGGAATCGGTGCGATTGAAGTCTAGAAGGTCAGGAGAATCGTCGTACCGAAACCGCCGTCGGGCTGGTAAGCCCACGAGAGGGGTGGTGGATGTGCATGGCCATCATGAATTACCCCTCCGTCGGTTCGGGTTGACAATGCTGGCCGTATAACCGACTTCGCAGAAAATGACCACCCGCCAGTCCAGGAATTTCCGAAACCGCGAGAGCTCTGTGGCTGATCTGCCACTTATTAGAAAGACGCGGAAATGAACGACCGTCTCCGCATCGCGCTCTACCAGCCTGATATCGCCGGCAACACCGGGACAATCCTGCGCTTCGCCGCTTGCCTCGGTCTCGGCGTCGACATCATCGAACCGGCGGGCTTCCCGCTCGGTGACCGGGCGCTGAAACGGGCCGGCATGGACTACCTCGAAATGGCGGCGCTCACCCGGCACGTCGACTGGCACGCCTTCGAGGACTGGCGCAAGCTTGCCAAGCGGCGGCTGGTGCTGCTGTCGACCAAAGCCACGACCCCTTACACCAGCTTCGCCTTCGGCGATGACGACATTCTTCTGTTCGGCCGCGAATCCGCAGGCGTTCCGGATCTTGTTCATCAAGCGGCGAATGCCCAATTGACCATTCCCATGCAAGACGCTGCGCGCAGCATCAACGTCGCGCTTTCCGTCGCCATGGTGGCGGGTGAAGCCATCCGGCAACTCGGATAACGGCACTCCGTCTCCCGTCATCCTGGCCCAGGCGCACATCACCATCTCCTTGGTTTGCAGATCCCGGGTTTCTTCGCTACAAGCTCAACTTAACTTTAGGTCAAGCGAAAAAATCGGAACGGAAAAAGAGGGATGGCACCGGTAACGGAATTGACGGTCGGCCAAGTGGCCATGCGCAGCGGTGTGGCGGTGTCGGCGCTACATTTCTATGAGGCCCGCGGGCTGATCCGCAGCCACCGGACGTCAGGCAACCAGCGGCGCTACGGCCGCGACGTGCTGCGCCGTGTCGCGATCATCAAGGTAGCGCAGGAGGTCGGTATCTCACTGGCCGAGATCGGCACGGCCCTTGCGTCACTGCCTGAGGGCCGGACGCCGACGCGCGAGGATTGGAACTTGCTTTCGACCGCCTGGCGCGACGGGCTCGACCACAAGATCGCCCAGCTGAAGAAACTGCGCGACGGGCTGACCGACTGCATCGGCTGCGGCTGCATGTCGATCGACAAGTGCCCGTTGAGGAACAAGGGCGACCGGCTGGCAAGGGAGGGGACCGGGGCGCGGCGGCTGATTGTTGCATCCTAAATGGAAGCAGTGCGATTATGGTGCGATACGGAAGGGAACCTCAGTGCTGGGACATCTAATCCAAGCAGAAGAAGAGACACAGCTCATCGTGATCTATCGGATCGATTCCGGCGGCATGCCAACGCCCTATACGTCCTTGAGCTTCGATGAGGCGCAGAAAATGGGCTTCGAAAAATTCGGCAAGCTACTTGGTGAGAACCTAATTCTAGATTCTCCAAAATTGCGCGATCTATTTTTGTCGTGACATCCCTTAATCTGCTGCCGGCAACCGTCGTATCGTGAACTCGATCACGTCGCCCGGCCGCTCGAACCAGCTTTCGATCTCGGTCCAATAGGCCTGCTTGGGAAAGCGCTCGAACCATTCCTTCGCCTTGAGACGAGCGTCGGAGCGCGGCAGCACGAAGGTCTCGCGCAGGAAGCCGTCGCGCGGCATGCGCGCGTTCTCGGCGCGCGAACGGTCGAGCCTCTTCTTCAGGCCATCCAGCGGCGGTCTTGCCGGGGTGCGCACGAAAGAACTCCATTCACACTTGACCCTTGCACCCAAGAGATTAGGGATCGCGGCCGGAAAAGACGAGTCATTTGTCGGGCGCGCCCGCAACCGGAGACAGGATTTGCAACGACCCGAGATACCGGCGGGGCTGCCAGCCGACATCGAACAGAAGAAGACGAAGGCACGGCTGTGGTTCGAGACGTTGCGCGAGCGCATCTGTGCCAGCTTCGAGCAGATCGAGCAGGACCTGCAGGGGCCGCAGGCTAGCTGGTCGCCCGGCCGCTTCGAAAAGACGCCGTGGCAACGCGATGCCGGCAAGGGCGGCGGCGGTATCATGTCGATGATGCACGGCCGCGTCTTCGAGAAGGTCGGCGTCCACACCTCGACCGTCCACGGCGAGTTCTCCCCCGAATTCAGGAAGCAGATGCCGGGCGCCGAAGAGGACCCCTCCTTCTGGGCAAGCGGCATTTCGCTGATCGCCCATCCGTGGAACCCCAACGTGCCGGCCGTGCATATGAACACGCGCATGGTCGTCACCTCGCGCCAGTGGTTCGGCGGCGGCGCCGATCTGACACCGGTGCTCGACCGCCGCCGCAGCCAGGACGACCCCGACACGATCACCTTCCACAGAGCGATGCAATTTGCCTGCGAGAAGAACGCGGCGATCGCCGACTACGTGAAATTCAAAGCCTGGTGCGACGAGTACTTCTACCTGCCGCACCGTGACGAGCCACGCGGTACCGGCGGTATCTTCTTCGACTGGCTGCATTCGGATGAGGACAAAGGCGGCTGGGACGCCGATTTCAACTTCGTCCAGGACGTCGGGCGATCTTTTCTCGTCGTCTACGAACATCTGGTGCGCGCCAACTTCAATGACAACTGGACCGATGGCGACCGTGACGAGCAGCTCATCCGCCGCGGCCGTTATGTCGAATTCAACTTGCTTCACGATCGCGGCACCATCTTCGGGCTAAAGACCGGCGGCAATGTCGCCTCGATCCTGTCCAGCCTGCCGCCAGAAGCGAAATGGCCGTAAAATCTCGGTGAGCACGACGTGAGCCGCAATCGGGTCCAAATCCCCAGAATTTGACGGCGAATGTGGCGCAAGACGCGCCAGAAAATATCTTTTTCGTCTAATATATCATTGTAAAGATTGGGCTATTTGTCGCGTCGGGCCGGGAAACGCCGGCGGTTCTTTACTCCCGAGAGCCGCGACCCGACGTGACCGGACGGCCCATGATTGAATCGGGCACCTTTCCCAAGCGGTGCCCGTATTTTCCAGGAGAGCATGCCATGCGCAAGCTTATTATGACCGCAGCCGCCACTGCCGTTCTCGCCTCTGGTACTGCCGCATTCGCTGCGGTCAAGCACACCACCGGCACGATCAAAAGCTTTGATGGAACGGCGATGAGCCTAGTTCTGGATAACGGAGCCACCTTTACGTTGCCCCAGACCTTCAAGGATCCTGGCCTGAAGGTCGGCGAAAAGGTCCGCGTCACGTGGGATATGAGCGGCAAGGATAAAATTGCCGAGGCAGTCAAGATCGTGAAGTGATGTCCTGCCCGCTGGAGCAAGACGAGGTCTTACTCCTGGGTGGCGTAAGAGGGCGGAGCAGCGATGCTCCGCCTTTTCGCAACCCGATCACCAGAGGGCCGCGTGTCGGCTTGGACGCACGGCACTCTAAGGCAACCAAAACCGTTCGATCGTGTTATGCTTAGCTGGCCAGCGTGTAGCCCGGATACCGTACGCGGTTTCCGGATCGCGCAATCAAAGGTCTGGAGCTTCCGTGTCAGTGCGCTGCGCGGCGCTCCAAGGAGGAGATGAGGAGAAGCCGATGAAGGAATTCCATTGCGGGTCGCTCGTACCCGGCTGCGAGTGGCACACACGCGCCGAGGAGGAGGCTGAGGTCATGCGCCGTGCCGTCGAGCATCTGCGCGAGACGCACGGCGAGACGGTGATCCGCGAGACGATGATCGAGGCGATCCGCTCGCGCATCGAAAAGGTCCGCGACGCAGCGTGACGGTCAGGATTCGAGTGCCTCCGCGGCGCGCTTGAGCAGCGCGCCGCGATCAAGCGCAAAACCGGACTCGACCCATTCCTTTTCGAGATTCTTCAACGTTGCACCAAGCTTCGGCCCCGGTGATGCGCCAAGCGTCGTCAGATCGGCGCCCTTGACCGGAAAAACAGGGTTTTGCCATTTTGCAGCGAAGGCAAGCAGGCGCGAGAAGCCGCCGGCTTCGAGCAGTGCGTCATTGTCTTCGACCGCGCGGGCTCGAGCGGAAGCGAGCAACAGCCGCAACCGGTCGACAAAGCCTTGGCGGTCGCCAAAATAAAGCCTTTTCGCCAACTCTCCTTCAGTCGTTTTCGGATCGACGGCAGCCGTGATCGCCCAATTCCGCAGCCGGCTTGCTTCGCTCACGGAAAGCCTCAATCTCTCGGCAAGCGTTTTCATGCGCGCGGCATCCGGCGGCACGATGGATTCCAGCCTGAGCAGCGGGTCCGGCGCCCAGGCCAGGTCCTTCTCGGTCTTGGTCAGCCCGTGGATGGCATCGATGCCCCATTTCTCGCTTTCCGGCAAAACGGCGGTCAGAACGCCGGCCTGGCGCATCCACAGCAGCGCCCGCGACGGATCTGGCGCCGACAGCAATTTCTTCAATTCCCACCAGACGCGCTCGACCGAAAGCTGGTCGAGCCCCTGCTTCAGCCGAGCACAAGCCTTCAACCCTTCGGCATCCGGCCTACCGTCGCCATACCATGCGAAGAAACGGAAGAAACGCAGGATGCGCAGATAATCCTCGCGGATACGGGCTTCCGGATCGCCGATGAATCGCAGCCTCCGCGCTTCGATATCGGCGATACCGCCGACCAGATCGACGACCGTTCCATCGGCTTCGGCATAGAGTGCATTGATGGTGAAATCACGCCGCTCAGCGTCGGCTTTCCAGTCGCGGCCGAACGACACTTTGGCGCGCCGGCCGTCGGTTTCGATATCGGCACGCAGCGTGGTGACCTCATAGGCCTTGCCGTGGCCGACCGCGGTGACTGTGCCATGCTCGATGCCGGTCGGTACCGTCTTGAAGCCTGCCGCCTCGGCGCGCCGGATGGTTTCCTCGGGCACCGTGGTGGTGGCGATGTCGATGTCGGCGACCGGCTGGCCGATGAGCGTGTTGCGCACCGCACCGCCGGCGACACGCGCCTCCTCGCCGCCATCAGTCAGCGCCGCGAGCAGGCGCTGCAGGTGGCGTTCGCCGAGCCACCCGGCCTTGCCCGCGATCGACACTGGATCGCTCACGAATAGAGCCTTTCATAAAGCGTACGGATGATGCCCGCGGTGACGCCCCAGATGCGCTGGCCGCCATAGGGCATCTCGTAATAGAACCATTCGAGGTCGTTCCACATGCGACTGTCTCTGGTGTGGTTGGCGGGGTCCATCAGAAAGCCCAGCGGCACCTCGAAGACGGCATGGACTTCGTCGGAATTCAGCGTCAGGCTGAAACCGGGCCGCACAATCCCGAGCACCGGGGCGATGCGATAGCCGCTGCCGGAAACGTAGTCCGGCAGACGGCCGACGATCTCGATGTAATCCCTATCGAGACCGATCTCCTCGAATGTCTCGCGCAACGCCGCCGCTTCCGGGCTCGCATCGGTTTGATCGATGGTACCACCGGGGAAAGCCACCTGCCCCGAATGGTTGCGCAGCTTTTCGGCCCGCCTGGTCAAAAGGACCGTGGCTTCATGGCCATGATCGACCACCGGGATCAGCACGGCGGCATCGCGCAGCGCCTTGGCCAGCTTCAGCCTGGGATGGCCCGGATTGAAGCGGTGGTCGCCAAAATCGTCGCCGGCATGCGCCAGCGGCTGCGCCGCGACGCGCTGGCGAAACCCGGCAACGGAAAACGGCAACGGCATCACCTGATCCATCATAGGCGGTCCATCATGCGCTCAGCCGTTTCAGTTTCTCAGCCGGCATGATTGGATAGACCTCGCCTTTGGAACGGACGGCAAACATCCTCTTGCCACCGATGTCGATCTCTTCGCCGTGCTCGACCAGCTCGTACATCACCGGCCGTGCCACCAGCGCCTCCAGCCGCCCGCGCACCAGCACATAAGGCTTCAGGCCACCTGTCTCGTCCTCATCGACGAAGCGCAGCGGGTGTCCCGCCCCAGCCTCGACCACGTCGCCGACATTGGTGCGAAAGGTGATGATTTGTCCGTCGCCGGCGCCCGACACGTCCATCTCGACGGCAATGAAGGGCGCGTCGGCGACGCGGATGCCGACCTTTTCCACCGGCGTCACCAGGTAAGTCCTGCCGTCCACGTCCTTGCGCAGCACTGAGGAAAAAAGCTGCACCAGCGGCATCCGGCCGATCGGCGTTCCCAGATAGAACCAGGTGCCGTCCTGCTTGATTTCCATGTCGAGATCGCCGCAAAATGCCGGATTCCAGCGTTCCACCGGCGCCGGCCCCTTACCGGCGCGCGTCGCGCGCGAGACCAGCGCTTCCAGCCCCCGCGCCTCGGTCGCGGCCGTCAGGCTCTCTTCACGATGGTCGGCGGCTTCCGTCATGGTCACGAAATAGTCACTGTTGTTCCGCTTGTCAGCCTAAGTCTGTGATTTAAGTTCATTGCAGGCGCATGCGAAGCCGAATCGCGGCATTCTCTGCGGCACCAAGGTGCCAAGCGGTGTTTCCAACAGAAGGATCGATGCTGCATGAGCGTTATGATCAAGGAAAGCCCAATCAGCGAAAAGGACATGGTGGCGCAGGCCGAGAAAGCGCTGGCCGACATTTCGAGGGTCCGTGACGGCGTCGGCCGGGTCATTTTCGGCCAGGAAAGCGTCGTCGAGCGCACGCTCGTCGCATTGCTGGCCGGCGGCCATGCACTGCTGGTCGGCGTGCCCGGCCTCGCCAAGACCAAGCTGGTCGAAACGCTGGGCATCGTGCTCGGCCTCGATTCGCGCCGCATCCAGTTCACGCCCGACCTGATGCCATCCGACATTCTCGGCTCCGAAGTGATGGAGCAGGATGAATTCGGCAAGCGCTCCTTCCGCTTCATTTCCGGGCCGATCTTTGCGCAACTGCTGATGGCCGACGAGATCAACCGCGCCTCGCCACGCACCCAGTCGGCGCTGCTGCAGTCGATGCAGGAATACCACGTCACCATTGCCGGCGTGCGCCATGATCTGCCGTCACCGTTCCACGTTCTGGCGACGCAGAACCCGCTGGAGCAGGAAGGCACCTATCCGCTGCCGGAAGCGCAGCTCGACCGCTTCCTGATGCAGGTCGATATCCTCTACCCCGAGATCGAGGCGGAGCGCCGCATCCTGCTGGAAACCACCGGTATCGAGGATGCCAAGGCTGAAAACGTGCTGCAGCCGGCGCGGCTGAAGGACATCCAGACGCTCATCCGCCGTATGCCGGTGCCGGAAAGCGTCGTCGAGGCGATCCTCAAGCTGGTGCGCTCAGCGCGCCCCGGCCAGGGCAACGCCGATACCGACAAGCACGTCGCCTGGGGCCCAGGCCCGCGCGCCAGCCAGGCGCTGACGCTGTGCACCCGCGCCCGCGCCCTCTATGACGGCCGGCTGGCGCCGTCGGTCGACGACGTCCGCGCGCTGGCCGAGCCGGTGCTGCAGCACCGCATGGCGCTTACCTTCGCCGCCCGCGCCGAGGGCACCACGGTTCGCGATGTTGTGGCGAAGCTCGCGAAAGGGATTTGATGGCGCGCATCGGTGAAGCGCAGGCACCGGCAGCGACGCGCGATGCGCTCGCCAGAGGCCGGTTGCGGGCTTCGTTGGTGCCGGACCTGCTGGTCGAGGCGCGCCGCATCGTCAACACGGTAATTGCCGGCTGGCATGGCCGCCGCAAGCGCGGTATCGGCGAGAATTTCTGGCAGTTCCGGCCCTATGTCGAAGGCGATTCCTCGCGCATTGACTGGCGCCGTTCCGCTCGCGACGACCACACCTATGTCCGCGACCGTGAATGGGAGGCTGCCCACACGGTGTGGCTGTGGGCCGATCCCTCGCCTTCCATGCTCTACAAATCGACCGGGGCCAGCGTTTCCAAGGAATCGCGCGCCCTGGTGCTGACGTTGGCCATGGCCGAGCTTTTGTCGCGCAGCGGCGAGCGCATTGCCTGGCCGGGCCTGACCGACCCGTTCACCGCCCGCAATGGCGCCGAGCGCATCGCGGCGCAACTGATGCACGCCGGCGACCTGCCGGCAAAGCCCGATCTATCCGGCATTCGCCGGTTCTGCGACATCGTCCTCGTCAGCGATTTCCTCGACCCCGTCGAGGACACTATTGCGTGGCTGGACGTTCCCGCCCGCCACGGCGTGCGCGCCCATCTGGTCGAGGTCGCCGATCCGGCCGAGGAAAGCTTCCCCTATGCCGGGCGCACCGAATTCACCGATCCTGAGACCGGCGACAAGCTGACCGCCGGCCGCGCCGAAATGCTGGGCGAGGAATATCGCCTGCTTTATGCCGCCCGCCGCCAGGAACTGGCCGCCTGGTGCAAACGGCTTGGCTGGAGCTTTACCGTCAATCATACCGATCGCCTTGCCTCCGAGGCGCTGGTGCGCATCCACATGGCGATGACCGCCGAAGGCAGCTTTGCCGGGAGGGCCCGCGCATGAGTTGGCTGCCGCTCTCCTTCGGGGCGCCGATGGTGCTGTGGGGCCTGCTGGCGCTGCCGGTGATCTGGTGGCTTCTGCGGCTGACCCCGCCCAGGCCGCAAGCCGAGGTGTTTCCGCCGCTCAGGATTCTCGCCCGCGTGCTGAGGCGCGAAGAAACGCCGCAGCAGAGCCCTTGGTGGCTGACGCTGCTCAGGCTGCTGATGGCCGCGCTTGTCGTGGCAGCACTTGCCGAACCCGTCTTCAACCCGCGCGAAAAGCTGCCGGCCGAAGGCGCCGCCCTGGCGCTGGTGATCGACAATGACTGGGCAAGTGCCGCCGACTGGGGCAAGCGGGTCGCCACCGCCGAGCGGCTGATCGCCGATGCCAATTCGAACGGCGTGCCGGTGCTCATCGCTTTCACCGCCGAGAAGCCGAATGCCGAGATCGGTCCCTTCGATGCCGCTGCCGCGCTCGACCGGCTGCGCGCGGCAAAGCCGCGGCCGATCCCGACCGACCGCCCCGCCGTCTACGCCCGCGTCGCGTCAGCCCTGGAGTCGCTGCCGGGCGCAAGCGTCGCAGTGCTCGCCGATGGCTTGGCGGCGCAAGGCGACGAAGCCGCCTTCAACACGTTGTTGTCAAAGAACGCGGCACGTGTCGTCTGGGCCGTCTCCGACCGGCTGTCGCTGACCGGCCTGACCGGCGCCGACAACCAGGTCGACGGCTTCGCCCTGACCGCCATCCGCGCACCGGGCGATCCGGCACCTGCACAGGTGACGGCCGGCGCGTTCGACGACAAGGGGCGCCGCATTGCCGACGCGACGCTGACCTTTGCCCCGGGCGGAACCACCGCAACCGGCACGATGGCGGTGCCGTTCGAACTGCGCAACGACTTCGCCTACATCGCGCTCGATGGCGAGCGCCAGGCCGGTGCCGTCCGCGTGCTCGATGAGAGCTCAAAACGCCGCCGCGTCGGGCTGCTGTCGCAGTCCGAGGCTGATCAGGCGCAACCGCTGCTGTCGCCGCTCTACTACATTCGCCGCGCCCTGCAGCCCTTCGCCGATCTCGTCGAGCCGTCGAGCGTCGATCTCGCCGACGCCATCCCGCAACTGCTCGACCAGAAACCGGCGATGATCGTCATGGCTGATGTCGGCACCATTCCGGAACAGGCGCGGCAGAGGCTGGTCGACTGGGTCGACAAGGGCGGCACGCTGGTGCGTTTTGCCGGTTCGCGGCTGGCCGCTGCCGGCAATGACGACGATCTGCTGCCGGTCCGGCTGCGCACCGGCGAGCGATCGCTTGGCGGCGCGCTGTCATGGACGGCGCCGCAGCCGGTCACCGAATTCCCGAAAACCGGTCCCTTCGCCGACCTCGCGCCGCCGACCGAGGTCACCGTTACCAGGCAGGTGCTGGCCGAGCCGACGCCCGACATTGTCGAGCGCACCTGGGCCACGCTTGCCGACGGTACGCCGCTGGTGACCGGGATGAAGAAGGACAAGGGCACCCTCGTACTGTTCCACGTCACCCCCGAGGCGACGTGGTCCAACCTGCCGATCTCCGGCAGCTTCGTCGAGATGCTGCGGCGCATCGTGCAATTGTCGCGCAACCAGGGCTCGGCGGTCGCCAATGCCGAGGCAGCCGCCACGTCGCTGGCACCCTATCGCATGATCGCTGCCGACGGCACGCTGGTGCCGCCGACGCCGGATGCCAGGCCGCTGGTGCCCGGCGCCGGCCCGCTGCCGGTGACGCTGGAAAACCCGCCCGGCCTCTACGGCTCGGAGACGGGAGTGTTCGCTCACAATCTGCTCGGTGGCGACAGCGCATTCACGCCGCTGACCCGGCCTGAAATCACGGTACCGGTCACCACCATCCAGTATGCCTTCGACGAGCAGCACAACCTCAAAGGTCCGCTTGTCACGGCCGCTCTGGTGCTGATGGTGCTCGACACGCTTGCCGTATTCTGGATGGGCGGCCTGTTGTCGCGCCGGCCGCGCCGTGCCGGCGCTGCGGCCACGGCAGCCGTCCTGCTGATTGCGCTCGGCGCTTTGATTGGCCACGCGGACGTCGCGCGCGCCGACGACGCCAAACCGGGAGATACGGAGGCGATCGGGGACATTTCAAAGACCCGGATCGCCTATGTGCTGACCGGCGAGCCGGGTGTCGATTCGATCAGCCGCGCCGGGCTCGAAGGCCTGACCCGCTTTCTTATCGAAAAAACCGCGCTCGAACCCGGAGCACCGGCCGGCGTCGACATCTCGAAGGACGAACTTTCCTTCTATCCGCTGATCTACTGGCCGATCGATCCCTCGGCCCCGATGCCCAGCGAGGCCGCCATCGCCCGCATCGACGCCTACATGCAGCAGGGCGGAACGGTCTTGTTCGACACCCGCGACCAGTTCGCCAATGGCATTGGTGCGGATTCGACCAGCCCGGCGACGGAGCGGCTGCGCGACATCCTCGGCAACCTCAACGTGCCACCGCTGGAGCCGGTGCCGTCGGACCACGTGCTGACCAAATCCTTCTATATCCTTCCGGAGTTTCCTGGCCGTTTTGCCGGCAGCCCGCTTTGGGTCGAGGCATCGCTCGAAGCCAGCAACACCGAGAACCGCCCGGTGCGCACCGGCGACGGCGTTTCTCCGATCATGATCACCGCCAATGATTTCGCCGGCGCTTGGGCCGTCGACGAGAATGGCGACCCGCTATTGCCGACGGTGCCTTCGGATCCGATGCAGCGCATCTATGCGCTGCGTGCCGGCGTCAACATTATGATGTACATGCTGACCGGCAACTACAAATCCGATCAGGTGCACGTCCCGGTGCTGCTCGAACGGCTGGGGCAATAGACCATGAACTGGTCGCTCGCCTTCGAACCGCTCATCACCTGGCCGCTGCTCGCCGTGGTTCTGGTGCCGCTGCTGCTGCTGTCCCTCGCCGGCCTTTGGTTTCGCCAGCGCGGCGCGGTCTTCCGCCTGGCAGCCCTGATTGCGCTGGCTGCGGCGCTGCTCAATCCGGTGTTCCTCGACGAAGAGCGCGAGCCGCTGAAAAGCATCGTCGCCGTCGTCGTCGATCGCAGCCAGAGCCAGGATATCGGCGACCGCACCAAGCAGACTGACGCGGCGTTGGCCGGGCTTCAGCAGCGTCTCGGCCGCTTCAAGCAGTTCGACGTCCGTGTCGTCGAAGCCGGCAAGTCCGAAGCCGCTGACGAGCGCACCGAGACGCGGTTGTTTTCCTCGCTCGAAAATGCTTTCCGCGACGTGCCGCCATCGCGCATCGGCGGCGCCATCATGATCACCGATGGCGAGGTGCATGACGCGCCGTCCGGCGCACCCGACTTCAATGCCCCGCTGCACGCGCTGATTACCGGCAACGAGCATGAGAAGGACCGCCGCATCCGCTTCGAGAATGCGCCGCGCTTCGGCCTCGTTGGCAAGCCGCTCGACATGACCTATCGCGTCATCGCCACCAACAACGAAACCGGCCCGGTCGATGTCCGCGTATCGGTCAACGGCGAGCAGGTATCGGTCGAGCACGCCAACATCGGCCAGGCGATGCCGCTGCAGGTGACCATTCCCAGCGCCGGGCGCAACATTGTCGAACTCGCCATCAACCACGAGCCGGGCGAACTCACCGACACCAACAACCGCGCCATCGCGCTGATCGACGGCATCCGCGAAAATCTGCGCGTGCTGCTTGTTTCCGGCGAACCGCATGCCGGCGAGCGCACCTGGCGCAATTTGCTGAAATCCGACGCTTCGGTCGACCTCGTGCACTTCACCATCCTGCGCCCGCCGGAAAAGCAGGACGGCACGCCGATCAACGAATTGTCGCTGATCGCCTTCCCGACGCGCGAGCTGTTCGTCGAGAAGATCAAGGATTTCGACCTGATCATCTTCGACCGCTATCAGCACCGCGACGTGCTGCCGATCCTCTATTACGACTACATCTCCGAGTATGTCGAAAAGGGCGGCGCGCTACTGATCGCGGCAGGCCCCGAATATGCCGGCGAAAGCTCGATCGCCCGCACGCCGCTGATGTCGGCGCTGCCGGCAATGCCGACCGGCGAGGTCATCGACAAGGCCTTCTATCCGCGCCTCACCGATACCGGCCAGCGTCATCCGGTAACGCGTGGGCTCGACGGCTCCGCGACCGAGCCGCCGCACTGGAGCCGCTGGTTCCGCACCATCGGCGTCGAGAACCCCGAGGGCGAGGTGGTGATGAAGGGCGCCGACAACCGGCCGCTGCTGCTGCTCGACCGCAAGGGCGAAGGCCGCGTCGGCATGCTTCTGTCCGACCAAGGCTGGCTGTGGGCGCGCGGCTTCGAGGGCGGCGGCCCCCATGTCCAGCTCTACCGGCGCATCGCCCACTGGCTGATGAAGGAGCCCGAACTCGAGGAAGAGCGGCTGACCGCCGACGGCCGCGGCATGGTGCTTGAAATCCGCCGCCAGACGATGAGCGACGACCCCGGCCCGGCGCAAGTCATCACGCCGTCCGGCAAGGCACTGATCGTCAGGCTCGAGAAATCCGAACCAGGCGTCTTCCTCGGCAGCGTCGAGACCAACGAAATCGGTCTCTATCAGGTCGGCAATGGCGACCTGACGGCATTGGCCCATGTCGGGCCGGTCAACGCCCCGGAATTCACCGACGTCGTCTCCACCGAGAACCGGCTGAAACCACCGGCTGAGGCAACCGGCGGCAGCGTTCGCCGGCTGGCGCCGGCCTCAGCACTTGGCACTCTCACCAGCACCGTCACGCTGCCATCCGTAGTCCCGGTCCGTTCCTCGGGCGCTGCCTCCGGCGATGATTGGATCGGCCTGCGCACCACCGACGACAGCGTACTCAAGGCCGTCTCGCGCGTGCCGCTGTTCGGCGGCTTCCTCGGCCTCGGCCTGCTGCTTCTGGCGATGGGCTCGATGTGGTACCGCGAAGGGCGGTAACGCGGTTTATCCTTCTCCCCTTGTGGGAGAAGGTTGATTGGCGCGCAGCGCCAAGACGGTTGAGGGGTGTTGGACGGAGTGCCGTCGTTGCCAAGCTGGAACACCCCTCATCCGACCGCGCTTCGCGCGGCCACCTTCTCCCACAAGGAGATCTTTGCACAGAAGCCGATCAGTGATTCTGTTGTGAGGTTGGAGCAGGGAGATTCGCGATGG